>JAGOKC010000013.1 GCA_017994835.1 Aquabacterium sp.
GTCATGACCTTGGGGATGGGCAGCTTGGCCAGGCTCTCTTCCAGGGCCTTTTGCAGACCCTCGGCCAGCGCGGCACCGGGCTTGATGCTGTCCAGGAACAAGGCTTCGGCCTTGCCATCGGGGGCGCGTTTGAGTTGCGGCACCACCTCGGCACCCAGGCCCAGGGCCGAGAGCTTCTTGAGCAAGGCCGGCGTGGCCTGGCCGTTGGCGTCCAGCGCCACGGACACGGGCATTAGCTTTTGCTGCACGGCCTGATCGGCGGCCTTGGGGGCCACCGACGTCACATGCACGGCCAGGCGGCGCGGCGACGCAAACGGCGTCACCACGGCATCGGCCGTGGCCAGGCCCTGGGCCATGAGGCTGTCGGCCAATACAGTGGCGAACGATTCGCCCAACTTCTTGAGTGCTTTGGGGGGCAGCTCTTCTACAAACAGTTCAACCAGGAGGTTGGCGGTGCTCATGCTCAGGCTGCTTTCTTGTTCAGTTGTTCAATGACTTCGTCAGCCCAGGCCTTGGGGGCCATCGGGAAGCCCAGGCGGGCGCGGCTGTCGAGGTAGCTGGCCGCGACGGCGCGAGCCAGATTGCGGATGCGACCGATGTAGGCGGCACGCTCGGTCACCGAGATCGCGCCACGGGCATCCAGCAGGTTGAAGGTGTGCGCGGCCTTGAGCACCTGCTCGTAGGCCGGCAGGGCCAGTTGCTGCTCCATCAGGTACTTGGCCTGCTTTTCATGGCTGTTGAAGGCCGGCAGCAGGAACTCGACGTCGCTGTGCTCGAAGTTGTAGGTGGACTGCTCCACCTCGTTCTGGTGGAAGACATCGCCGTACTTCACGCCCGGGGAGTACCCCAGGTCGTACACGCTCTCCTTGCCCTGCAGGTACATGGCCAGGCGCTCCAGCCCGTAGGTGATCTCGCCGGTGATGGGCTTGCAGTCAATGCCGCCGACCTGCTGGAAATAGGTGAACTGCGTCACTTCCATGCCGTTGAGCCAGACTTCCCAGCCCAGACCCCAGGCGCCCAGCGTGGGGTTCTCCCAGTCGTCTTCCACAAAGCGGATGTCGTTCTGCTTGAGGTCGAAGCCCAGAGCCTCCAGCGAGCCCAGATACAGCTCCAGGATGTTGGCCGGCGCCGGCTTGAGGACGACCTGGTACTGGTAGTAGTGCTGCAGGCGGTTGGGGTTCTCGCCGTAGCGGCCGTCCTTGGGGCGGCGGCTGGGCTGCACATAAGCGGCTTTCCAGGGCTCCGGGCCCAGCGCGCGCAAGAAGGTGGCGGTGTGGCTGGTTCCGGCGCCCACTTCCATGTCGTAGGGTTGCAGGAGGGTGCAGCCCTGGGCGTCCCAGTAGCTTTGCAAACGCAGAATCAATTGCTGGAAAGTCAGCATGTTGTTGCCTTGTTGGGTGCGCCGCGCCGCAGGGGTGGCAGCGTCACCAGGGGTGTCATGGATGTGTGGCCTTGCGCCCTGCCCTGCAAACGAACAAAACGCAAATACCCGATTCTATTAAATGCCTGTGTCCCTCACGCTGCGCCTACCCCAGATGGCTGTGGCACAAACCCACAGCACACCCAGAACGATCAGTGGCCACAGGCCCCAACGCCCGACCCACCACGCATAAGGGGTGACACCGCTCATACCCTGCACTTCAGCGTGCAAGCTGCCGCGGGTGTTGGGGGCAAGACCTGCTGTCACCTCACCTTTGTGATTGATCACGACCGTCGCGCCGGTATTGGTCGCTCGCAGTGTGGGCAACTGAAATTCAAGCGAACGCAGCCGCGCAATCTGGAGATGCTGGTGAATCGCAACCGAGTCACCGAACCAGGCGAGATTGCTGACATTGGCCAAAATGGTTGGGGCCTGCGTCACATCAACGAAACGTGCCGCAATTTCCTCACCAAACAGATCTTCATAGCAAATGGTCGGTGCCACCCTCTGCCCCTTCACACTGAACGATGGTGCAGCCAAAACCCCACGTGAAAAATCACCCAGGGGTATGTTCATCATCTGCACAAACCAGCGAAAACCAAACGGAATGAACTCACCAAATGGCACCAGATGATGCTTGTCATAGCGGTACATCTGGTCAGGTCGGGTGCCCACATCGGCCGACAAACCCGCCGCTGAATTGGTGTAACCCGTCTGAAAATCACCCAGAGGCACCCCGATCAAGGCGTGCCGCCCCTCTTGCTTGAACGCAGCCTGCAGTTCGGCCCAGTAACCATCGGGCAACTGGGACGGCAGCAAGGGAATGGCCGTCTCGGGTGCCAACACCAGATCGCCCGGTGCAGCCACGAGTTCTCGGCCGTGCCAGACCAGCATCTCAATCTGCCTGGAAGGGGTGAACTTCTCGTCTTGTGGCACGTTGCCTTGCAGCAAAGTGACCTGCAGACGCGAGCCAACGACCTGCGTGTGACTGCTACCAACCCACATGCCGCCTACGGCCAGCAGTGCCAGCAGCCCCAAAACAGGTGCGAAACGGGCACCCCGACTCGGCTGTTGCCCCACGCCCGCGCCAAGCATGGACCAACACCCCCAGGCGCACAGCGTTGCCCACGCCCAGCCCATGCCGTACACACCCAACAAGGGAGCCAGATGCTGGGCAGGCGTATCGAGCAAGCCGTAGCCACTCGCCCCCCAAGGGAAACCTGTGAAAAGCAATGCCCGCGCCAGTTCAGCCAACAGCCAAACGGCCCCGAACAAGCCCGCATCACACCAGATCACACCAGTGCGCCAGCGCGCCCAGACCCAACCGGCCACAGCCAGATACAGCGACAAGGCGGCACACAACATGCCCACTGCCACAACAGCCATCCACGCCGGCAAGCCCCCATAACGGTGCAAACTGACAAACATCCAGCCTGTGGCACCCACCAACCAGCACGTGCCGTACAGCCAGCACAACACAGCCGCACCACGAGAAGTTGCCTGCTGTTGCAGCCCCACAAGCAAAATCAGCAGGGCCAAGGTTTGCAGCATCATCGGCGCACCGGCAGCCACATCCGCAACCCAGGGCGACAGAGACAGCGCGTGCAGACTGCCACCAATCAGACCACTCGTCATGCGGCCCGGTCTGAACTGATCAACCTTGTTCATCCAGCCTCAGCAGACTGAACTGACTCAGGCGACCGTGTGACTTTGAACCAGCGCACGGCACCACCGCGCGCCAGCATCACGAAAAAGCGCAAACCGCCTACGTCCACCGACTCGCCACGGCGTGGCACGCGCCCCAATTCATGGGCCACCAAGCCACCAATCGTCTCAAACTCATCTTTAGGCAACTGTGTGGCAAAGACCTCATTGACAGCTTCGATCAAGGCATCGCCTGCTACCCGCTGACTGCCGTCGGCGAGGGTGAAGATGCTCGATTGACGCTCTTCCTCGTCAAACTCATCCTCGATCTCACCCACGATTTCTTCCAGCACATCCTCGATCGTCACCAACCCGGACGTCATGCCGAATTCGTCAATGGCCATCGCCAGATGGCTGCGGTTCGATCGGAACTCGCGCAACAATTCGTTGAGCCCCTTGGACTCAGGAACGAACACCGCCGGCCGCAACAGGGTCCGCAGATTCAACTCTGGTGCACGCTGCAGCTTGAGCAGATCCTTGGACATCAGCACCCCGATGATGTTGTCGCGCTCACGCTCATACACCGGGAAACGCGAATGCCCGTCCTCAATGATCTGCGCAAGCAGTTCGTCGTATGGTGCGTCGATGTCGAGCATGTCCATGCGGCGCACCGGCACCATGACGTCGGCCACGGTCATGCCAGCCATGCGGATGACGCCTTCCAGCATCACACGCGACTCAGGCTCGATCAGTTCACGGTGCTCCGCGTCGGCGAGCGTTTCAATCAGTTCAGCCGTTGTGTCCGGGCCGGGAGAGATGAACTCGAC
This sequence comes from Aquabacterium sp., assembly GCA_017994835.1. Lineage (GTDB taxonomy): Bacteria > Pseudomonadota > Gammaproteobacteria > Burkholderiales > Burkholderiaceae_C > Aquabacterium. Next base: position 3,892 of record JAGOKC010000013.1, read on the forward strand.
CAGACGAACAAACAGGCTGCGATGGTCTTTCTCCCGCCTGCCGGCGGAACCATGGGGTCGGTCGCCTCGCGGCGGGCGACTAGGAGGGGAATCGGACACAAGGACGGTGTCGTGGTTGATATGCTGCAAGAATACCCCAAGGTCGGAACAATTCCGCCAAACACTCCCCTATTCCAGCCCCTGCATCCGGGGCGTCAAGACTACACTTCTCTCATGAGCCTGATTCCCGTCACCATCCTCACCGGTTTTCTGGGCAGCGGCAAGACCACGCTGCTCAAACGCATCCTTACCGAAGCCCACGGTCAGCGCATTGCCGTGATCGAAAACGAATTCGGTGAAGAAAACATCGACAACGAAATTCTCGTGGCCGACACCGAAGAGCACATCGTTCAGATGAACAACGGTTGCGTGTGCTGCACCATCCGCGAAGATCTGCGCGAGACGCTGTCCGACCTGGCCAAACAGCGCAAGGCCGGCACCCTGAATTTCGAACGCGTCGTGATCGAAACCACAGGCGTGGCCGACCCGGGCCCGGTTGCCCAGACTTTCTTCATGGACGACGAGATTGCCGAGTTGTACCTGCTCGACTCCATCCTGACCCTGGTGGACGCCAAGCACGGTGAACAGCAACTGAACCTGCGCCAGGAAGCGCGCCGTCAGGTGGGCTTTGCCGACCAGATCTTCATCAGCAAGACCGACCTGGTCACGGAGGACGAGGCCAACGCCCTGGCCCACCGCATCAAGCACATGAACCCGCGCGCGCCTCAAAAACGCGTGCATTTTGGCGAAGTGCCCATTGCCGAGGTCTTTGACCTCAAAGGCTTCAACCTCAACGCCAAGCTGGACATCGACCCCGATTTCCTCAAGGAAGAAGCCCATCACGGACACAATCATGCGCACAAGCACGATCAGGGCTGTGGTCATGATCACGCCCACGGCGAGGCCTGCCACCACCCGCACCACCATGCGCATGACGATGATGTGAAATCCTTCGTTTACAAGTCCACCAAACCCTTCAGCGCGACCAAGCTGGAGGATTTCCTGGGCTCGATGGTGCAAATCTACGGGCCGCGCATGCTGCGCTACAAGGGCGTGCTTCATGTCTCCGGCATGGACCGCAAGGTGGTCTTCCAGGGCGTGCACCAACTCATGGGCAGTGATGTCGGCCCCAAGTGGGCATCAGGAGAAACCAAAGTCAGCAAAATGGTGTTCATTGGCATTGAACTACCCCAGGAACTCTTCCAGGCTGGCCTGGATCAGTGCCTGGCGTAACGTCTGTGAACACTTAGGGGATAGTCTGATGAAATCTACCCCCAAGCATCGTTACAATCCGCGCGCTTCCTATCAGGATCCGTTCTGATCGGAAACCGCGCACCGCATAAAAGTCATGGCGATGGCTCAGAGCCCAGTCCTGGTCTCACGCCTCAGATCACGGTCTGTGGATCACCCAGGCAGTACATAAGGAGGATCCAGTGAAGAAATCAACTGCCTCGGCAAGTGCACAGCCAACGGCCACCAAGACCAAAGGCTCTGTCGCATCGCCTGACCTGGTTCCAGCGGCCAAACCCGCAGCCAGATCTGTGACACCTGGACGCTCGTCGTCGCCCACCAGCCCCCCTGAGAACATGTCCACGAACGCTACCAAGGTTGATCCCAAACTCGCCAACGCCTGGAAGAACAAGGCTGGTCGCGATCTGAGCCAAGCAGAGTTGATGGCGATGCCTGACTCGGAATACATGAGCGAGAAGCAACTCGATTACTTCCGCGCCATTTTGGAGGCGCAAAAGAACGATCTGCTCTCCAATGCGGGTGAGACCACCGAACACCTGCGCGAAGACACGTCCATCGTGCCGGACCCAGCCGACCGGGCCACCATTGAAGAAGAACACGCTCTTGAACTGCGCACCCGTGACCGCGAGCGCAAACTCCTCAAGAAAATTTCTCAGTCCATTTCACGCATTGAATCGGGTGAATACGGTTTCTGTGATGAGACCGGTGAACCCATCGGATTGGGGAGACTCCTCGCTCGCCCGACAGCCACCTTGTCGCTGGAAGCGCAACAACGTCGCGAACTCAAGCAAAAGATGTTCGGCGACTGAGCACAAAGGCATTCGGTTTTGAGCAGGAAAGGCATACTCGCATCATGAGTAAGGAAACCGGTGGTTTTTTCCGCAAGGTGGTGCGTTTTGTCGCCAACCCGACGACCGAATGGTCTTCGTTGGACACTCAAGAGTCCGACGTGGTCGAAAGCGAGTACGCCAAGTCTGAAATCAAGGCGATGATCGAACGCAAGCGGCGCAACGACTTCGTGCGCAAGCGCGAATTCGACATGCTTCGCAAAATTCGCCGCGAAGGATTGAGCGGGGATGCTGCTCAGGCATTGAACTCCCCCTCGAACCTTGATCTCGACTCACGCCCACAAACGAACGGTGCGCCGTCGGACATCGCGGTCAAGGCGAAAATCGACGCCATTGAGCAACAGATGGTCGGCTCTGGCAATTCACGCAGTGCCGCGCGCCCACCTGTTCAAGTGCCCACGCTGCCACTGGATTTCGGTTTGCCCGATGCTGAAACAGCCAGCGCAAGCACACAGGCCGGAAGTCTGTCCAGCTCTTCAGCCCCAGGCATGGCACCCGGCGAAGCAGCGCCCGCAGCCAAAGGCTCAGTTGCGCAAGGAACGGCAAGCGGTGCCTCGGCGGGCATGCTCGCAGCCAGTGGCTTTGTACCTCAACAGGACTTCCATGTGGCCGAAATGGTCCACGATCCTGAACTGGATGAAGCGGTCATTGCTTTCGCCAACGCCGATTTTGATCAGTGCGAACGTTGCCTGCTGGACCTGATCCAAAACGGTGGAACAAGGGCTGACCACACTGAAACCTGGATGGCGTTGTTTGATTTTTACCGCGCCCTCGATCTGCCGCATCAATTTGACAACCTGGCTCTCACGTTTGCTCAGAAGTTTGGTCTGTCTGCGCCACAGTGGTACTCACTGCCTGACAAGGTTGCACGATTCCTGGCGCAGCAAAAGCCAGCAGCACAAGCCAAGAGTCCCGATGACACCGCCGATGCATCCCCAGGGGCCGCTGAAAGCCCTGCCGCATCGATCGAGCCCGCTCACGGCTGGATTGCCCCTGAAGAAGTTGATGGCGAAACCGTATCGCAGTTGCGCACCGAGATCCTGCAGTTGCCACGCCCCTGGGTCATGGACTGGGGCAAAGTCAAAAACGTCACAGCTGAGGGGGCAGGCCACCTGGGGCAACTGATTCGCCAGTGGGCAAAGGAGAGCATCGAACTGCACTGGATCGGCACCGAGAACCTGATTGACGTGCTGTCCGACTTGGCCCCCACCGGCAGTCGCAGCGTTGATCCGGCTTACTGGATGTTGCACCTTGATGTGCTTCGGATGTGCAACAACCCGATCCAGTTTGACGAAGTGGCCATCGACTACTGTGTGACCTATGAGCAGTCACCCCCGTCCTGGGAGCCTACCGCATGCAAGGTTCGCCTGAGCAGTGATGGCGTCAGCCCACAGACACGGCCGTTGACCCATGTCTCCAAGGTCGTCACCAGCTTTGTCGAGTCCCAGTTCAACAATGAAGTCGAGTTCGTGCAAGTGGCGGCCTTGAACCTGTCAGGGCAACTGGTGGGCGACATCAGCGACACCCTCACCCAACTTGACAGTCAACTGGGTGCCAGCGTGTCGCTGGAGGTGGACTGCCAGCACTTGTTGCGAGTGGACTTCATCGCAGCAGGCGACCTGCTCAACTGGGTTCTGGCGCGTCGTGGCGAGAACCGCATCGTGATCTTCAACAATCCCCACCGACTGATCGCCTTGTTCTTCGGCGCGATGGGGATCAACGAACACGCCCACGTCAAGCTCCAGGTGGTTTGAACTCGAAGCTGACAACGGGTTCTTGAATTCAGGTGTTTTGACCGCACCTGAGAAGTTCATCGAACTTCTTACTGCGTCATGGACTCCTATCACGGCACCACCATCGTCAGCATCCGCCGCAAGACACCCACAGGCTGGCAGGTCGCCATGGGCGGTGATGGTCAGGTCACTCTGGGCCACATCGTCGTCAAGGCCACGGCCCGCAAGGTTCGTCGCCTCTACCGTGACCAGGTACTGGCCGGGTTTGCCGGTGCCACCGCCGATGCCTTCACCCTGTTCGAGCGCTTCGAGTCCAAGCTGGAAAAACACCAGGGCAACCTGACCCGTGCCGCCGTCGAGCTGACCCGTGACTGGCGCACCGACCGCGTGCTGCGCAAGCTCGAAGCCATGCTGGCCGTCGCGGACAACGAAACCTCGCTCATCATCACCGGCAACGGCGACGTGCTGGAGCCCGAGCACGGCATCATCGCCATCGGGTCGGGCGGGGCTTACGCACAGGCCGCTGCGCGCGCATTGGTCGCCAACACCGAACTGGATGCGGCCGTCATGGTCAAAAAGTCGCTGGAGATTGCCGGCGACCTGTGCATCTACACCAACCAGAACCACACCATCGAAACGCTGGGCTGAGCACACCATGAGCATGACACCCCGAGAAATCGTCAGTGAACTCGATCGCCACATCATTGGCCAGAACGATGCCAAGCGTGCCGTGGCCATCGCCCTGCGCAACCGCTGGCGACGTCAGCAGGTGGAAGACCAACTGCGCGGAGAAATCACACCCAAGAACATCCTGATGATCGGCCCGACCGGCGTGGGCAAGACCGAGATCGCCCGCCGCCTGGCCAAACTGGCCGATGCCCCCTTCATCAAGGTCGAGGCCACCAAGTTCACCGAAGTGGGCTATGTGGGCAAGGACGTGGACACCATCATCCGTGATCTGGTGGAGAGCGCCGTCAAGCAGGAGCGCACGCACCAGATGCAGGCGCAGCGCGCGCGCGCCGAAGACGCCGCCGAAGACCGCATTCTGGATGTGCTGGTGCCGCCCCCACGCACCGAGCTGGGCAGCGCGCCCGCAGCCGACAACACCGCCCGTCAGGTGATGCGCAAGCGCCTGCGCGAAGGCTCGCTCGATGACAAGGAAATCGAGATTGAACTCAATGACGCCAAGACCCCGGCCGTCGAGATCATGAGCCCGGCCGGCATGGAGGACATGGCCGAGCAACTGCGCGGCATGTTCTCGCAGATCGGGCAGCAGGCGCGCAAGTCGCGCAAGGTGACGGTGGCCGACGCCCGCACGCAACTCATTGAGGAAGAAGCCACCAAGTTGCTCAATGAAGACGACATCCGCGCCAAGGCGCTGGAGCGTGCCGAGCAAAACGGCATCGTCTTCATTGACGAGATCGACAAGGTGGCCAGCCGCGCCGAAGGCAATGGTGCCGAGGTGTCGCGTCAGGGTGTACAGCGAGACCTCCTCCCGCTGGTCGAGGGCACCACGGTCAAGACCAAGTACGGCATGGTCAAGACCGACCACATCCTTTTCATCGCCTCAGGCGCGTTCCACCTGAGCAAGCCCAGTGACCTGATCCCGGAGTTGCAGGGGCGTTTCCCGATCCGCGTGGAGCTGTCCTCCCTGTCGGTGGGCGACTTCGAAGCCATCCTGACCCAGCCCACGGCCAGCCTGATCAAGCAGTATCAGGCCTTGCTGTCGGCTGAGGGCGTGACCCTTGAATTCACGCCCGAGGCCATTCAGCGTCTGGCGCAGATTGCGTTCGAGGTGAACGAGCGCACCGAGAACATCGGTGCACGCCGCCTGGCCACCGTGATGGAGCGCCTGCTCGACGAGTTGTCGTTTCAGGCGCCCGACCTGAGCGGACAGACCCATGTGGTCGATGCCACCGAGGTTGATCGTCGTCTGGGCGAACTCGCCCGCAATGAGGACCTGTCGCGCTTCATTCTTTGATCGCAGAGGCCAGCGTCAGCAGGCCTTCGAAGATCAGGTTCTCGACCACGACAGCCCGCAACTCGATCACATGCGTCAGGCGCGTGACAGCGCCGCCCGACATGATCAACAAAGGTTCACGGCCTGTGTGTTCGCGCAAACGCCGCAGGCTGCGCTCAATGGCCCCTGCGATCGCGTCGGTGCCACCGCTCATCAAAGCATCGCTGGTGTTGGTGGGGAAGTCGCGAACTTCGCCCGTCGGCACCTTGAGGCCGGCCGTGCCACTTTCCAGTGCACGGTACATCAAGCCAAATCCAGGCAGGATCAAACCACCCAGAAAGCGGCCACTGGCGTCAATGGCATCGACCGTGACAGCCGTCCCCACCATCACGGCCAGCACAGGCGGTGCGTCCACAGGATGGGCATGCAAGGCATGTTGGCGCGCACCGATGATGGCTGCCCAACGGTCCGAACCCAGGCGCTGGGGGTGCTCGTAGCTGTTGAGCACACCACCGGCTTGCTTGCTTGATGAAAGCCAGCGTGGCTGGAGTCCCCAGCCCTCCGCCAACTGCTCCTCGACACGACGTTTGATGGCCTCACCTGCCACAACGCAACCGAGCATGTCGGTCGGCTTGTGCATCAGGTTTTTCCAGTACAGATCCCAGAGGTAGTCAATGTCCTCCAGCACCACGGCACCGTGCGCCAACAACTCGGAGCTTGGTGCGGGCGTCGCGTACAGGCCCCACTTCAGGCGCGTATTGCCAATGTCAATAACCAGAAAGGACATGCATCTGTCTCAGAGAAGTGAAAACCCTGGGTTCCACGGAGCCCACATTCTGCGTCATGTCACCCTTGAAACACGGGAATCTGTGCAGCAATGACGCCACGTCCACACACAAATTCAGACAAAATTCCTGCGACCGTAAGGTGATATCCTGATGGATACTCAAGGCGTGGCGAAAGCACAATGCGCGCCACATGACTCTTGCCTGGGCAGCAAGCCCAGAATTTATTCTCGGAGAATCCATGAAATCCTTTGTCCGCACCTTGATTCTGAGTACCGCCCTGGTCGCTACCCTGCCGGCCATGGCCGTTGAAGTCAAAGGTATCAAGTTTGGCGACACCTACCAGGTCGCCAACCAGTCGCTGCAACTCAATGGCGCTGGCGTTCGCGTGAAGATGATCTTTGACGTGTACGCAGCCGGTCTGTATGTCGCCAAGAAAGACAAGTCCGCCTCTGGCGTGATGTCGCAAGCTGGTGCCAAGGGCATGCAAATGGTGTTGCTGCGCGATCTGACCGGTGAAGAATTTGCCGAAGCCATGATCTCTGGCTTCAAGAAGAACGCCAGCGACGCCGAAATCACCAAGTACCAGAGCCGTCTGGACGAGCTGCTGGCTTTGATGAAGACCTTCGGCAAGGTTCCCAAGGGCACCACCATTCACATGAACCTGGTTCCAGGCTCCGGCATGCGCGTGCTGGTGGGCGGTGTTCAGAAGGGTCGCGATATCGCTGGGGACGACTTCTACAACACCCTGCTGAAAATCTGGCTGGGCAGCTCGCCCGTTGACAGCGATCTGAAGCAAGCCCTGCTGGGTGGCTGATCTGCGCTCAGCCGCCCAGGCTGAGTGCGCAAGTTGACAGACCGGGGAAGCCCCCGGCTTGTCAACATGCGAAAAAAGCGGGATAAGGCGTCATGACGTTGGCCTGAGGTTTGCCATGATCGAGTCCCCCCTGCCCACGCTGTCTGCCTGGGTGAATGCCCTGACAGATGCCGAGATCCCGGTTCTGCCCCGCACAGCAGCAGAGTTGAAGCAACTGCGTGAAATTGAAGACACGCGCGGTACGGTCGATGCCAACATGCTGGCCGACGCATTGGGCACTGACCCGCTCATGACGCTGAAGGTTCTGACGCATGTCTCGCGTTACTGCACCCGTCTCAGCGTCGAACCCCCGGAAACGTTGACTGGGGCCATCGTGATGCAAGGCATCACGCCCTTCTTCGACGCATTCTCTGAAGTCCCCACCGTCATCGACTGGCTCAATGGCGAGCCTGAAGCTCTCAGCGGCTTGCTCAAGGTCATCACGAGATCCAGGCGCAGCGCCCATTTCGCCATGAACTTTGCCATCCGACGACAGGATGAAGACGCCGCCGTGGTGCACCAGGCTGCACTACTGCACGACTTTGCCGAGATGCTGCTGTGGTGCCACGCCCCCAAATTGGCGCAGGAAATCGCAAAGTGCCTTCAAAGCGATCACACCTTGCGTTCGGTCGCTGTACAAAAAGTGGTGCTGGGTGCCCCCCTGAGCGCCATTGGGCACGAGTTGATGCACATCTGGCAGTTACCCGACATGCTCATCAAGTGCACCAATGATCGCCTGGCGCAAGACCCTCAGGTGCGCAGCGTCATGCTGGCTGTGCAGATCGCACGCCACACCCAGTACGGTTGGGATGATCCACACGCCCAGGCTGCCTTGCATGACGATGTCAGTGAGGTGGCACGGTTGCTGACCGTCTCACACGAGGTGGCCGAGCGCCTGCTCAAAGCCATCGACAGTTGATCGGCCCCTGATCAGCGGATGCTGACCGACTCCCGCATGGCCTGAACGGCCCCCGAACCTATCGCAGCGCCAAAACGCTTGGCCAAACGTTCGGCCAGGTTCTCGGTCTGGGTGTAGTCGATGATGTCTTCAGCCTTCACATCATCTCGGGCGATTTGATCGAGGCTGCCCAGTTTGTCTGCCAATCCCATGCTGACAGCCTGTTCACCGTTCCAGAACAAGCCACTGAAGAGCTCCGGATTTTCCTTGAGCCTCTTGCCTCGCCCGCTTTTGACCACTGCGATGAACTGCTGATGGATCTGGTCAATCATGGCCTGTGCATAGGTTTCTTGAACCGGGTCGCGGGGCGAGAATGGGTCCAGCATGCCTTTGTTGGATCCTGACGTCATCAAACGCCGCTCGACGCCAATTTTGTCCATGACACCCGTGAAGCCAAACCCGTCCATGAGCACCCCGATGGAGCCCACCAGCGACGCCTTGTCCACGACCACCTGATCGGCCGCAACGGCGATGTAGTAGGCAGCCGAAGCGCACATTTCTTCGCACACAGCGTAGACCTTTTTCTTGTGCAACGCCTTGAGTCGAATGATTTCATCGTGCACCAGGCCGGCCTGTACCGGACTGCCACCGGGTGAGTTGATCCGCAGAATCACGGCGCGGGCACCATGATCTTCAAACGCGCTGCGCAAGGCCGCCATGAGGTTGTCGGCGTTCGCCTCGGAATCGGTGGCAATGGCACCCCGGACCTCGACCAGTGCAGTGTGCGGGGTTGCGGGTGCCTTGGCCGATGGCACAGCCTGAATCGTGCCCCAGATAACGGAGGCAGCCACCAGCAACCAGACCAGACGCCAGAACAAGCGCCAGCGCTGCTCACTGCGCTGCTGCTGCAGGTAGGCACGTGCAAACTGATTCAGCAGGGCGTTTTCGGTGGCCTTGTGCACATCCGGATTGAGGGGATCAGCAACGCTCATGGAGGGGCTCGGTAAGTGTGAAAGTAGGAATGCGACCAGCCACGTCAGAGAACAGGCTGAAACCGCTCAGAAGGATACCAATAGACCTGACCGTCCTCCTCGGTGAGGGGAATACCGATGAGGCGTGCGCCTCGGCAAGGGCCTTGCACACAGCCACCACGAGAAGGATCGTACAGCGCCCCATGAATCGAGCAAATGATGAAGCGTTTGTCCATGTTCCAGAACTGACCAGGCTGCCAGTCCATCTCCACCGGCACATGCGCGCAACGGTTGAGGTAGGCCACGGCGACCGCATCAAACCGAACGGCAAACGCAGGTGCAACCCGCCCAGCCTCCAGCACATTGAACAGCACAGCCTGACCACCTTCTTGCAAATCGGCCGAAGCACACAGCCTTTGAGGTGCCAGCGTGAGTTCAGGCATGTTGCAACAACCAGCGATGCAAGTCATCGGTTGAATGAGCCACAAACCGGGCGGGATAGTCACCAAAGGCCGCTGGCTCATGCGCGCCGTAGCTGACAGCCACACTGTGCGTGCCAGCGTTGAGCGCCAACTGCAGGTCGTGCGTGGTGTCGCCGATCATCAGCGTACGCTCCGGCGCAACGCCAAAATCGGTCATCAACTCCTGCAGCATCATCGGGTGAGGCTTGGAGGCGGTTTCGTCGGCCGTTCGGGTGCCATCAAACATGCCCCGCAACTCAACGTGGGTGAGTGCCTCGTTGAGGCCCTGGCGGCTCTTGCCTGTGGCGACGGCCAGCCAGTGATGGCGCGCCTTGAGCGCCTGCAACAACTCCACCGTGCCGTCGAACAGGCTCAACTCACCCTGCTGACGGAAATAATGGTGCCGGTAGCGTTGCCCCATCTCAGGCACCTGCTCGGCAGGCAAGGTGGGGGCCACATGGGCCAGGGCATCGTGCAAACCCAGGCCGATGACATAGGCTGCCTCGTGGCGGGCCGGGACTGGCAGCCCCATGTCTTCGCAGGCCCGTTGAATCGACCGTACGATCAGCGCAGTGGAATCGAACAGCGTGCCGTCCCAGTCAAACACGATGAGGTCATAGGCACGGGGGCGCAGGTCACCAGCGTCAGAAAAATTCATGATCGGGCTTTCGCAAAGGGCGGGAGTCAAGCGAGGTCGGGTGGCGTCAATGCTGCCAGCATCTGCGCGCAATCCGCAGGCAGCGGAGCTTCCAGAGTCAATGGTTCTCCGGTGATGGGGTGATCCAGACGCAAATAGCGGGCATGCAGGAACATGCGGGCAAAACGCCCCTCAGGCAACTGACGGCGGTTCACTCCCGTGATGGGCTCGTTGGCACTGCCGCGTCCGAGAGCCTTGTTCAAGGCAAAGTCACCGTATTTGTCATCACCCACGATGGGGTGCCCTTCATGTTGCAGGTGCACCCGAATCTGGTGGGTGCGACCGGTCTTGATGGTCACGTCCAGCAGGCTGAACTGGGCGTAACGCTGAACGACGTGCACCAGGCTGATGGAACGTCGCCCCTCGTCGTCGTCCTTGACCGCCATGACGCGGCGCTCCCCTTCCGGGGTGAGAAACTTGTGCAACGCCACGTCAATGACCTTGCGCGAGGCGGGCCAATCCCCGATCACCAGAGCGGCATAGGTTTTTTGCACCTGGCGATTGCGGAACACGTCCTGCAAAGCAGTCAAAGCGCTGCGCTTTTTGGCCACCAGCAAGATGCCGGAGGTTTCCTTGTCGAGACGGTGCACCAATTCAAGGAACCGGGCCTGAGGCCTGGCGCGACGCAATTGCTCGATCACGCCGAAACTCACGCCACTGCCGCCATGCACCGCCACCCCGGCCGGCTTGTTGATGGCCAGCACGGCATCGTCTTCAAACAACACAGGAAATTCGCGTGCAGGCACGGAAGCCGCTTGCTCTTCGCTTTTCTCCGTCAAACGCAAGGGCGGCACGCGTACCTCATCGCCCATTTCCAGACGGGTATCGGCCGACGCCCGGCCTTTGTTGACGCGCACCTCGCCACTGCGAATGATGCGGTAAACCAATGTCTTGGGAGCGCCCTTGAGCACCTTGATGAGGAAGTTGTCGAGCCGTTGCCCGACACTGCCCTCGTCAATCGTGAGGCGTTGTACAGCCACCGGTGCTTCAACTGCCGTCGTGCGGACCGGAACAACCTGGGGGGGATCCACCCGCACCCTCACCCCTTGGCGCACAGGGCGTGATGACGGTTTGCCGGAGGGTTTCCCTGCCGATCGGAATGTGTTTTTCGCACCTATAATAGTCTTGGCCACGTTGTGAATTCGTTGTGTGTTGATATGGCTTGTGCGGTATCAACGACAACCAACAGGCAAGACCAGATGGCATTTTACCTTTCGAGCCGATCTGGTGGCGCTGCATGACAAAGCCCGGCGGGGTGTCCCGCCAATTGATGGTGATGCAACAACCTCGATTCGCCGGAGAAAACCACCCAAGGTGTGGTTTTGCCTGAAGGTCAAGGATGTCAGAGCCAACGTAGATCGAACCCCAATTCAAGGTTTTCCGGATTCCAGCGATGCAGCGGTGGCTTGCCACCGAAGTTGCGCTGGGGTCTGCGTCAAGTGACTGCCCACGTGTCCTGGCCCATTCAGCTTCTCAATCGCCTTGCCTTTGTGCCGGCTTTCTTCCCTTGGATGGAAGAAAGTGCGCCTCAGTGGGCGAGTGGCGATCTGCGGTTGTCTGCGCCCCCTGCCCCCCACCACCTGATCCAGCCGACCGAGGCGCGTATCGCGCTCGCCTGTCTGGATGGGCCTGGATGGTGGCAGGCCCGTGTTCAAGTCTTGGCGCGCGCGCCCCTGCTGTCCTGACGCCTCTCGCGTCCTGTCAGCCCCAGGCAATTCCTTCACGGTTCAAGCTCGTTGCTCGTGCATGAAAGCCGTCTCTGATCTTCGGATTGGGGACGAGTCGAGGTTTGACCGACGCCATCTCGGTCAGCCCTCGCTTGAATTGTGGAGAACACATGAAGCGCATGTTGATTAACGCCACGCAGCCCGAAGAACGGCGCCTGGCCATTGTTGACGGACAAAAACTGCTCGACTTCGAAACTGAAATCGAAGGGCGTGAACAACGCAAGGGCAATATCTACAAAGCGGTCGTCACCCGCGTCGAACCCTCCCTGGAAGCCTGTTTCGTCGATTACGGCGAAGAGCGCCATGGTTTCCTGCCCTTCAAGGAAATCTCGCGCCAGTATTTCAAGGAAGGTGTCGAGATTCGTTCGGCCCGCATTCAGGACGTGATCAAGGAAGGCCAGGAACTGCTGGTCCAGGTTGAGAAGGAAGAGCGCGGCAACAAGGGCGCGGCCCTGACCACCTTTGTCTCGCTGGCCGGCCGTTACCTGGTGCTGATGCCCAACAACCCCCGTGGCGGTGGCGTGAGCCGTCGCATCGAGGGTGACGAGCGTGAAGAGCTCAAAGAGGCGATGGACCAGCTCGAATACCCCAAGGGGATGAGCCTGATCGCCCGCACCGCCGGCATCGGTCGCACCCCGGCCGAGCTGCAGTGGGACCTGAACTACATGCTCAAGCTGTGGACCGCCATTGACGACGCCTCGGGTGCCGGCAAGGGTGCCTACCTGATCTATCAGGAGTCCTCGCTGGTCATCCGCGCCATCCGCGATTACTTCACCGCCGACATCGGCGAGATCCTGATCGACACGGACGACATCTACGAGCAGGCCAAGCAGTTCATGCTGCACGTCATGCCCGACACGGCCAACCGCGTCAAGCGTTACCGTGACGATGCGGCCCTGTTCGCGCGCTTCCAGATCGAGCACCAGATCGAAACGGCCTTCAGCCGCACGGTGAACCTGCCTTCGGGCGGTGCCATCGTGATCGACCACACCGAAGCGCTGGTGTCGGTGGACGTGAACTCGGCGCGCGCCACCCGTGGCAGCGACATCGAGGAAACCGCCTTCCGCACCAACCTGGAAGCGGCCGACGAAATTGCCCGCCAGATGCGCCTGCGCGACCTGGGTGGCCTGATCGTCATGGACTTCATCGACATGGAGGACAGCAAGCACCGCCGCGAGGTGGAGCAGCGCCTGCGTGACGCCCTGCGCACCGACCGTGCCCGCGTGCAATTCAGCACCATCAGCAAGTTCGGCCTGCTGGAGATGTCGCGTCAGCGTCTGCGCCCTGCCCTGTCGGAAGGCTCGCACATCACCTGCCCGCGCTGCAACGGCACCGGCCACATCCGTGACACCGAGTCGTCAGCGCTGCAGATCCTGCGCATCATCCAGGAAGAGTCCATGAAGGACAACACCGCCGCCGTGCACGTGCAAGTGCCGGTGGAAGTGACCTCCTTCCTGCTGAACGAAAAGCGCACCGAGATCACCAAGATCGAGCTCAAGCAACGCGTGACCGTGCTGTTGATCCCCAACAAGCACATCGAAACGCCGAACTACAAGCTCGAGCGCCTGCGCCACGACGATCCACGTCTGGAAAACATCCAGACCAGCTACTCGATGATCGAGGAGCCGGACGACGAGGTCGGCATCACCCGTCGCGAGAAGGCCAAGGCCAAGCAGGAGCCCATCATCAAGGGTGTGCTGCCTGACCAACCCGCCCCGATGGCCATGCCGCAGCACCAGCCCGTGCTGGAGGCCAATGTGGTGATTCCGCATGTGGTTCACACCCCGGTGGTCGCTGCAGCGCCAGAGGCTGCCAAGGGTGGTTTCTTTGGCTGGATCAAGCGCCTGTTTGGCATGGAGAGCACGCCTGAGCTTGCACCGCAACCGGTTTTGCCAGCCCCTGTCCCAGCGCCCGCTGAAGAAGCCAAGGAGGGTGGCAAGGGCCAAGGTCGTGGTCGTCGCGATGGTCAGCGTCGCGGCGAGCGTGCGGAGCGTGGTGAGCGCAATGCCGAGGGTCGTCGTGATCGCCAAAGCGAGCGAGGCGAAAAGGGTGAAGGCCGCACAGGTGGTCGTCGCCCCCCACGTGAAGATCGCCCAGCGAGTGCCGAGGGTGGTGCAGACACGGCGCGAGCCGATGAAGGTGCCCGCGAGAGCCGCCGCGGCCGTGGTGGCCGAGGTGGTGAACGCAACAGCGAGCGCGCACCGATCAATCGCGAAGCCATTGCCGCTGAAGCACAGTCCTTGGCCCTGACAGCCACACCCGACGTCAACGAAGCCGCATCTGCAGCAGAGACCGAGCGCGAAAATGGCCGTCGCCGTCGCCGTGGCGGTCGGGGTCGCACCGATCGGGAAGAAGCGCCAGCACAGCAGGAGGAGCTGAACACCACAGAATCCACGCCCAGCACCGAAGGTGATGCCACCGGCGCGAGCAAGCAGCCCACCCCCGAGGGGGAGGCCGGTGAAGGTGAACGCCGTCGTCGCGGTGGACGTGATCGCAGTCGTGGTGAACGTGCACCACGGTCCGAGAGCGCAGACGGTGACGCACAGATTGCGCGCACCCATGAGGCTGTGGCCGATGTGGCTGAGGCAGTGATCGCCCCGGTTGCCCCGGTGACCGTTGAGCCCAGCGCTGCAACCACAGCGGTCGATTCCGTTGAACCGGTTCAGCGTGTCGCCACTGTGGATGCGCCGCAGCCTGAAGCTGTGCACAACGACGTGATCGCTCAAACAGTTGAAGCCAGCGTGGCGCAGCCTGTTGAACCAGAGCCCATCGTGGAAGCTGCGCCTGTCACGGTGGCAGCTCCTTTTGTGCTGCCGATGGCCGATTTGCAAGCCATTGCCGTCCAGGCTGGTCTGCAGTGGGTGAATTCGGATGCTGACAAAATTCAGGCTGCCCAGGAAGCGATTGCCAATGAGCCCAAGCCCGTTCACGTACCGCGTGAGCGCAAGGCTCCGGTGGTGCTGGACGAGGGCCCGCTGGTTCTGGTGGAGACCCGCAAGGATCTGACGAACATGGTGCTGCCTTTCGAGCAAACGCCTGCAGCGTGATGCTGTTCTGATCTGTCGGGAACGCGTCCCGGCGCACCCACTGCCCGGCCTTGTGCCGGGCTTTTTCGTTTTTGAAGCGACGAGGATGTTTGCGGCAAAGGGTTTCACCTATTGGACAGATAACTGACGCATACGTCAACATGAGGCACCATGATCGAAACCCAAGGAGCCCGTGTGGCGCACTCTCAAGCGAATCCGTCCGATGCCCGGCTCAGACAGCAGGGGTGCCACGCGACGGCAGGCTCGGATGTGGACCCCATGGCCGGATTTGTTCCTCCGCCTGTGGTGCTACAGCGCACAGCCAAAAAAATGGGCGATCGCCCCGCCTACTTTGTTCGGAGCACAGAGCGCTGGGAGAGCACCTCATGGCATGACTATGCCCAACAGGTACGCCTGGCAGCACGCGCATTGATCAGCATGGGTGTGCAACGCGGGGATGCGGTGGCCATCCTGAGCTTCAATCGACCAGAATGGGCAGTGACGGCTTTTGCCGCCATGTCGATTGGTGCCAAACCAGCCGGCATTTACTGGACCAGTTCCATTGAGGACATTGCCTACATCCTCAACCACTCACAAGCCAAGGTGCTGATGGTTGAGAACCACGAGCGTCTGGCCAATGTGCAAGCCTGCATGGACCGAACGCCCCATCTGCGCCATGTGGTGATGTTCAAGGCCGACCCGCGCAAATCTGATTTTTCGCTGCCTTTGCTGCCCTGGTCAGGGTTTCTGGCCACCTCGCAAGCGGTACCCGATGAGGCGCTCGAAGCACAGTTGAAGACGCTGACGCCCGATGACATTGGCACCCTGATCTACACCTCCGGGACCACAGGCCCAGCCAAGGCAGTCGCGCTCAGTCAAGGGAACCTGTGGTGGATGGCCAAGACCCTGGTTCGCATCTGCCAAGCCGATGAGAATGAGCGGATGATCTCCTACCTGCCCATGGCGCATGCTGCCGAACAGATGGGCAGCATGCACAACCAGGCCCATGCAGGCTTTCAGCTCTATTACGCCAGCAGCATGGAGTCGCTGGGCGATCACCTGAAGGAGGTCAAACCGACGGTGTTTTTCGGTGTGCCACGCGTGTGGGAGAAGATGCAGGCTGCCATCGAAACCAAGCTGGCGGCTGCCACGGGTTTCAAGGCGCACATGGCACGATGGGCGCTGCGCGTGGGGCGAGCCTGGCATGAGCGTAACCTGGCAGGTCAACCCGCAGGCCCATGGTTGTCCATGCAAAGGAATCTGGCGAGGCGTCTGATTTACCGTAAGGTCCACGAGGCTCTGGGTTTTCAGCACGCGCGCATTTTGAGCTCAGGCGCGGCCCCCATTGCCCCGGAGAGCCTGCAATTCTTCACTGGACTGAACCTGGTCGTGCGCGAGCTGTACGGGCAGTCTGAGGTGAGCGGGCCCTCGACGATGAACCTGGACGGCGCAACCCGCCTGGGCTCGGTCGGCAGATTGATTCCAGGCATGGCGTTGCAGTTGGCCGACGATGGCGAGCTCATGGTGCGCGGCCCCAACGTCTTCAAAGGCTATATGGGCCAACCTGAAGCAACGGCCGAGACCATGCAGGGCGAATGGCTGCTCACCGGCGACCTGGGGCGGGTGGATGCCGACGGCTACGTTTACATCACCGGTCGCAAGAAGGATCTGATCATCACCTCGGGAGGCAAGAACATCTCACCGGGCAACATCGAAGCCTCGCTGATGGACACCCACCTGATCGAGCATGCCGTGGTGTGCGGCGACGGTCACAACTACCTCACTGCCCTGGTGACGCTGGATGCAGTCGCACTGGCAGCGTTTGCCCGCAGCGCCAAGCTGCCAACCACCGCCGACCTGCACACGCACCCCACCGTGCTGCAGGAGGTGCAGGCCGAGATCGACCGGGTCAATGCGAAGCTGACTCGGCCGTGTCAAATCCGCAAGTTCTCCATCATGCCGACCACCCTCACAGTGGAGAAGGGCGAGTTGACGCCCACCCTCAAGGTCAAGCGCAAGGTGGTGATGGATCGACAACGTGCCTTGATCGACATGATGTACGCCAACGGCGGCAACTGAGACCGCCATCTTTCTCTGCTGCGGGTCAACCGCCGCACGCTCAGCGCGGCAGCTTGGCCAGCGCCTGCTGGTATTGCGGCAGGTGCATCAACTCGTCCCAGGGGAAGGGAGCGGTCTGAGGCAGCAGGTCAAGGCGGCGTGCCTCGCTGTCGGGGCTCAGCTCCCACTCGCCACGCGCCAGGGCGTTGGCCAGGCCATCGAGCAACTCGTCCACAGCCTGGCCACCCTTGAGCGACTGGTTGCACAGCAGCACCATGTCGCAGCCGGCATTCAGCGCCGCCACCGCACCCTGGGTGTGGTTGCCGGCCACGCTGGCACCTTCCATGCTCAAGTCATCGCTGAAGATGGCACCGGTGAAACCCATCTGGCCGCGCAGGATGTCCTGCAGCCAACGCGGCGAGAAACCGGCTGGCAGACTGTCCACCTTCGGGTAGATGACGTGGGCTGGCATCACGCTGGTCAGCGAGGTACTCATCCACTCGTAGGGTTTGGCATCGTCGGCCAGGATGGCCTTGAGGCTGCGCTTGTCGATCGGCACGTCCACGTGGGAGTCGGCCTTGACGAAGCCGTGCCCCGGGAAATGCTTGCCGCAGTTGGCCATGCCGCCCAGCAGCAGGCCGTGCATCACGCTCTTGGCCAGCACCGTCACCACGCGCGGGTCGCCGTGAAAGGCACGGTCACCGATGACGCCGCTCTCGCCCCAGTCCAGGTCCAGCACGGGGGTGAAGGTCAGATCAACCCCGCAGGAGCGCAGCTCGCTGGCCAGCACGTAGCCGCAGGCCGTGGCCGCATCGGTGGCGCGCAAGGCACCCGTGCCCTCCCCGCCTTTGCCGTCGTTCATCCACATCTCACCCAGGCTGCGCATCTCGGGCACATGGGTGAAACCGTCGGTCTTGAACCGCTGCACGCGACCGCCTTCGTGGTCCACGCAGATCAACACATCCGGGCGGATGGCCTTGATCTCGGCACACAAGGCCGTGAGTTGCGAGCGCGAGGCCCAGTTGCGCGCAAACAGGATCAGGCCACCGGTCAAGGGATGCGCCAGGCGCCGACGGTCATCGTCGTTGAGGGTCAGTCCTTCGATGTCGAGCACCACCGGAGCGTGGGACACGGCCTCGTAATCGTCATGGACGGCCGGTGCGGCGGCGGGCTTGGATCGCTTGGAAGTGCTCATGTTGCAGAAGGTAGGAGGTCAATGACCACGAAGGCCAGGGCGTGATCGCCCTCATCGGACAGGGAAAGGTGCGCACACCACGACTGGCTGGCAAACCAGTGGGCAAGCTCACCGCTGAGTTGGAAATGGGGTCGCCCCCGTTCGTCGCTGACAACTTGGCAATCATGCCAGTTCATGGGATGACGCACCCCCAGGCCAATGGCCTTGGCAAACGCCTCTTTGGCGGCAAAGCGACTGGCCAGGTATCGCGATGCACGCTGGACATGCGCCTGACGCCGCTCGGCATACACCAACTGCTCGGTCTCGCCCAGAATGCGCTGGGCAAAGCGTTCACCCAGGCGCACCTCGACCGCCTCGATGCGGCGCACGTCACACAGGTCGGTTCCGATGCCGGCGATCATGGTGTTTGCTGCAGTCTGGTGATGCGAGGCACAGCGTGTTCAGACCATCGGAACGCGACGCGCCCGGATGGCTTCGGCCTTGAAATCAGAGATCGCCTGGCGCAGGCCGACAAACACGGCATGACCCACAAGGGCATGACCGATGTGCAACTCGGCGACCTCGTGCAAAGCCGCGACCAAGGCCGTGCTGCTGACGTGCCCAACCTGACCAGGCTCACTTTGCGACAAGGCCAGCCCATGACCCGCGTGCGTACGCAGACCCAGGCTGCGCGCAAATCGCAAACCCTGCTGAAGGCGGGTCAATTCGGCCTGCAGCCCCACCTGATCACCATCCCACCAGGCGTGAGCCAAAGGCCCTGTGTGCAGCTCGACGCACGGGGCACCGGCTTGGGCGGCGGCTTCAATTTGCATTGGATCCGCACCAATGAACAAAGACACGCGGCAACCCGCCGTGGCCAAGCGCGTGCAGGCGTTCTGTATGCGCTTGAATTGCCCGGCGACATCCAGCCCACCCTCGGTGGTCACCTCCTGACGACGCTCAGGTACAAGGCAAACATGCTCTGGTGCCGTGCGCTCGATGATGTCCAGCATCTCGTCGGTCACCGCTGCCTCGAAGTTCAGTGGCACGGCGATGGTCTCCTTCAGGCGCACCACATCTTCATCACGAATATGACGGCGATCTTCACGCAGGTGGAAGGTGATGATGTCGGCTCCCCCTTCAACGGCCAGCAATGCCGCCGCCACAGGGTCCGGAAAACGCCCACCGCGCGCATTGCGCAAGGTCGCCACATGATCAATGTTGACGCCCAACAAAGGCGCGTCCAGAGCAGTCAATTGGGAGCCGGAGAAAGTCATGAGTGTTGGAGTTCCATCATGAGCTGGCGTGTGCGCAGCGTCTGTGAACCAAGATGATAGTGAATCAGTGAGCGCAGCACGGTTTTGAGATCGGACAAAGCGGGCATGCACGCCGCCATCAAGGCCGGCACTGCCGTCTGCACCCGCAAATCGGACATCGCATCCGAAGGGACGGTCAAAGCCTCAGGTTGTGGCAAGGGACGCGACAGCGCGGTTTCCATCTCGGTCAGCACCATCCCATCCATCGCCACCGGCCCTACCCCGGGTTCGCCCACCCAGCGCGCGGGCAGCACACCCAATTCCGGATGCAACTCGTAGCTCTGCCCGGCCAGAACTGCCTGTCCGGTGACGGTTTGCATGGAGAGATCAGGCAGATGTCCAAGCTGACGCAACAGGATCAACTCGAACGCCCGCAACGCCGCCTGCAGGAGGGCAGGATCGGCCATGGCTTGCAAGGCCTGGCCATAGGCATCAAACAATGCCGGATGAGGGTCGTGACGCACCATCAAGCGCATCAGCAACTCGTTGAGGTAGAAGCCGGGCAGCAAGGCCGCACCTCCTGGCCAGGCCGGCCCGCCAGCCCACTCGGCCTGGCGCAGCAACCACACCTCAGCATCTTCGGATCGCTTCGCGCCGAAGCTCACCACCAGGCGCTGAAATGGCATCAACACCGGTCGCAATTGCGAATAGGGTCGCTTGGCCCCCTTCGCAACGGCCACCACCCGGCCGTGGTCGCGCGTGAACAGCTCCAGAATCAGGCTGGATTCACTCCAGTCGTGACTGTGCAGCACGTACGCGGCAGAACCGGGGCGCGAGGCGGCGCGGGCCATGGCAGGTGCAGAATGCCTTTACTCGTAGCCGTAGGTACGCAGGCGGGCGTCGTCGTCGGCCCAGCCCGAGCGCACCTTCACCCAGATCTCCAGGAAGACCTTGGTGCCGATCAAACGCTCCAGTTCGGTGCGCGCCTCGGTGCCAATGCGCTTGAGTTTTTCGCCCTTGTCACCAATGATCATGCCCTTGTGCTGATCACGCTCGACGACGATGGTGGCCGCCACGCGCACCAGGCCGGTGGACTTGGGCTTGCCCGGCAGCGGCGGCTCTTCCTTGTACGAGTCGATGATCACGGTGGAGGTGTAGGGCAGTTCGTCGCCGGTCAGGCGGAACAGCTTTTCGCGGATCATCTCGCTGACCATGAAGCGGTCGGTGCGGTCGGTGAGCGCCTCGGCGTCGTACCACCAGCCCTGCTCGGGCAGGTAGCGGCGCACCACATCGGCCAGGCGCTTGGCGTCTTCGTCCTTGGTGGCCGTGAGCGGGATGAACTCGGCAAACGGATGGTGCCCCTGCATGGTCTGCAGCCAGGGGAACAGGTCTTCACGGCGGTTCACCATGTCGAGCTTGTTGGCGACAAGAATGACAGGCTTGTCCTTGGGCAACAAAGCTAGCACCTGGGCGTCATCCGGTCCATAGCGGCCGGCTTCGACCAAAAACAGCACCACATCCACGTCCGACAAGGTGGCCTGGACCGTCTTGTTCAGGTTGCGGTTGAGCGCTGCCGTGCCGCGCACCGTGTGGCGAGTCTGAAAGCCAGGCGTGTCCACGAACACGAACTGCGTGTCGCCATCAGAGCGGATGCCGGTGATGCGATGGCGCGTGGTCTGGGCCTTGCGCGAAGTGATGGACACTTTCTGTCCCACCAGGGCATTGAGCAGGGTGGACTTGCCCACATTGGGTCGCCCGACAATGGCGATCAAACCGCAGCGTTGTGCCGCATCAGAACCTGCTTGAGCGCCATCACCACCTTTGCGCGCCATCGTCAGGTTGGACAACATGGCATCCAACGATGGATTGAGCGCATCAGGGGCAGCGGGAGCCGACTTGGGTGCAGCGGGTTTCTTGGGCATGGGGGACACAGTTCTCGGGAAAAAGATTCAGCCCTGTTGGGGCTTACGGGATTTTTTGACAACCACCTTGGGTGTCGGCTTACCTGACGGCACGGACCTGAACGGCAGACTCTGCAGGTGCGTCATCAACAACTCGGCAGCCCCTTGCTCGGCAGCGCGTCGCGAGAGACCTTCAGCACTCATGCTCAGCGACAGCTCGGGCAATTCGCAAGCCACCACAAACGTCTGCTCATGCGCCTTGCCACGCGTGGCCTCAATGCGATAGGTGGGCACCGCCATCTTGCGCGCCTGCAGCCATTCCTGCAAGGCGGTCTTGGCATCCTTGCGCCAGACCTCCATGGTGGACTCGGCCACCAGGGGCTCAAAAAGGCGCAGCACCAGATCACGGGCCGCATCGAAACCGGCGTCGAGATAAACCGCGCCAATGATGGCCTCCAGTGCGTCGGCCAGAATGGACGCACGCTGCGCCCCACCACCCTTGGCCTCGCCCTCACTCAGCCGCATGACTTCAGAGAGATTGAGCTGCAACGCCAGTTGGTGCAAGGTGTCCTGCCGAACCAGGTGGGCGCGCACGCGGGTCAGATCGCCTTCGTCGCTGCGGTCAAAGCGTCGGTACAACAGTGCCGACACGCCCAGACTCAGCACCGCATCGCCCAGAAACTCCAGACGCTCGTAGTGGTCGGCCCCGAAGCTCTTGTGGGTAACCGCACGGGAAAGCAGGCTGCCATCGGCAAACACATGCCCGAGGCGTTGCTGCAATGCCTGCAGGGCAGGTGACAAGAGGCGAGACATGTCAGATCACACAAGAAAACATGGCCGCGAGGCCAGAAAGCAAATCGGGCCTGATGAGCAGGCCCGTGAACCAGATTCAGCGAATCGCTGAAGACATGCTCAGCGCGAGCGGCCTTCAAACTTGATCAGCAGATACACCGGCTCGAACAAGGGGATTTCCTTGTCGTACGCAAAGCTGATCACAACCCGATCGTCTTCCTTGGTCACCATCAAGTCCTTGGCGTCGATCGAGGTCACACCGTATTCAATCTGAGTTGCGCGACCAAACGCTGCGCGAATTTCAGGCACGGTCGAGCCGCCCGAGTCAGCGATCTTGTTGACCATGGAGAGAATCGTGCGGTATTCGGTCACCGCTGGAAAAACCTTCATCGACAGCAGGGCCACCGACGCAAGTAGCACTGCCCAAAAGAGCAGACCAATCAGCGTGACACCCGACTGACGACGAACAGAAGTGAAAGTACGAAACATGATGGTCATCCCCTCAATCTTGAATCAATGAAAAAAGCCAATGCGCTTGATATCGCTGAAATTCATCCAGATCACGAACGCCTTGCCCACAATGTACTCGTCCGGAACGAAACCCCAGAAGCGGGAGTCCTGTGAGTTATCGCGGTTATCGCCCAGCATGAAATAATGACCGGCAGGCACCTTGCACACAACCCCTTCACCACTGTATCGACAGTTTTCCTTGAACGGAAAATCAGAAATAGCCTGTGGTGGCACGAAAGCGGGTCGATCTGCGTCAATCAGGATACCGTGTGCTTGCCCATCCAGTTGCTCAGTGTATTGCAGTGCGTAGCGTAGCGTGTCCGGATCATAGAACTCTGGCAACGCTGTTTGCGCCACTGGCTTGCCGTTGATGGTTACTTGCTTGTTGATGTAGGCCACTTCGTCACCCGGCAACCCCACCACACGCTTGATGTAATCGAGACTTGGATTGACCGGATACCTGAATACGATCACATCACCACGCTTCGGATCGTTGTTGGACACGATCTTTTTATTGATGACGGGCAGACGCACACCATAGTGGTACTTGTTGACAAGGATGAGGTCACCCACCATCAGCGTCGGAATCATGGAACCCGAGGGAATCTTGAAAGGCTCGAACAAAAACGAGCGCATCAGGAACACGGCACAGATGACCGGGAACAGCCCCGCCGTCCAGTCCAGCCACCAGGGCTGCATCAGCAGACGTTCACGCGCCACCGCCACATCACCATCGACCTGGGTGATGCCCTTGGCTGCCAACTGAGCCCGACGTGCGTGATCCTGTGCCAGCAAAATCCTTGCCGCAGCCTCACGCTCAGGCTTGAACTTGAAACGTTCAGCCAGCCAATACACCAGCGTCACCACCGTCATCATGAAGAGCAACAACGAAAAGTTGCCCTGCCACTGACCGGTGTACCAGCCCCCCAGGTATGCGATCAAAATCGCATACAACACACCCGTGATCAAACTCATCAATCGTCCACTTGCAAAATGGCCAGGAAAGCTTCTTGCGGCACCTCGACGGAACCGATTTGCTTCATGCGTTTCTTGCCGGCCTTTTGTTTTTCGAGCAACTTGCGCTTACGGCTGATATCACCGCCATAGCATTTTGCCAGCACGTTCTTGCGCAGCGCCTTGATGTTCTCCCGCGAAATGATGTTGCCACCGATGGCGGCCTGAATGGCCACGTCGTACATCTGGCGCGGAATCTGCTCACGCATCTTGGCCGCCACTGCCCGCCCGCGGTACTGCGACTGGGCCCGGTGCACGATGATGGACAGGGCATCGACGCGATCACCGTTGATCAGCAGGTCCACCTTGACCACGTCGGCCGCACGGTACTCCTTGAACTCGTAGTCCATCGAGGCATAGCCACGCGACACTGACTTGAGCTTGTCGAAGAAGTCCAGCACGATTTCGGCCAGCGGCATTTCGTAGGTCAGCATGACCTGACGGCCGTGGTAGGCCATGTTCAACTGCACGCCGCGCTTGAGGTTGGCCAGCGTCATCACCGGACCGACATAGTCTTGCGGCATGAACAGGTGCACCGTGACGATGGGCTCGCGGATCTCCTTGATGCGGGCCACCTCAGGCATCTTCGACGGGTTGTCCACCGTGATGATTTCGCCGTCGTTCATCTCGACTTCATACACCACACTGGGGGCGGTGGTGACCAGATCCTGGTCGAACTCACGCTCCAGGCGCTCCTGCACGATTTCCATGTGCAGCAAACCCAGGAAGCCGCAGCGGAAGCCAAAGCCCAGCGCCTGCGAGACTTCCGGTTCGTAGCGCAGCGAGCTGTCGTTGAGCTTGAGTTTTTCCAGCGCATCGCGCAGCTGGTCGTACTCGCTCGATTCGCTGGGGTACAGGCCCGCGAACACCTGAGGCTGGATTTCCTTGAAGCCCGGCAAGGCTTCGCTGGCCGGCCCTTCGTTGTTGGGCAGCTTCTTGTCGATGGTGATGGTGTCGCCCACCTTGGCGGCGGCCAACTCCTTGATCCCGCAGATCACAAAACCCACTTCACCCGCCTTCAGCGCCGGACGATCGGTCGCCTTGGGGCAGAACACCCCCAGGTGATCGGCCGGGTACACCGAGTTGGTGGCCATCAGGCGGATGCGCTCACCCTTCTTCAATTGACCGTCCACCACCCGCACCAGCATGACCACGCCCACGTAGTTGTCAAACCACGCATCGATGATCATGGCGCGCAAGGGGCCATCGGGGTTGCCTTTCGGCGGCGGCATGCGGGCAATCACCGCCTCAAGGATGTCCTCCACCCCCATCCCGGTCTTGGCCGAGCAAGGAATGGCATCCGTGGCGTCAATCCCGATGACGTCCTCGATCTCGGCCTTGGCCCCCTCGGGATCAGCCTGAGGCAGGTCCATCTTGTTGAGCACAGGCACCACTTCCACACCCAGGTCGAGCGCGGTGTAGCAGTTGGCCACGGTCTGGGCTTCCACGCCCTGACTGGCGTCCACCACCAGCAGTGCGCCCTCGCACGCCGACAGCGAGCGGCTGACTTCGTAGGAGAAGTCAACGTGGCCCGGTGTGTCGATCAGATTGAGGTTATAGACCTGGCCATCACGGGCCTTGTAGGACAGCGCCGCCGTCTGGGCCTTGATGGTGATGCCGCGCTCTTTCTCGATGTCCATCGAGTCGAGCACCTGCGCTTCCATCTCGCGGTCACTCAAACCGCCGCAGCGTTGAATGATGCGGTCGGCCAGGGTGGATTTCCCATGGTCGATGTGCGCGATGATCGAGAAATTACGGATGTGATTCATAAAAAAAAGGCACGTGCAAACATGCGACGCGCCTTCCAACAAAAACGTATGGCAACTGCTTGTTGGGCCTTCATTGTATCGAAGGCCCACCTCGGGAAAGCCGCGTCACAGCCCCCGACAAGATCGTTGCGGACCCCCCGCCCTCACAATTCACAGCTTATCAACAAGCCCGTGTGAACAAGCCTCATCGCATGAGTTGCATGCTGCCAAGGGGTGCGCCAAAGCCGCGATTGTAGCGACAAACCGCCCCTCCTCCGCCAAGTTATCAACAGCGGGCACAACGCTCACGCGCGCCCCGCTCCCCGGCGGCCTTCCCTTGACGCAAGAAGGGTAAAACCCTGATCGGTACAGGGATACCGTTCAGGGTCAAACCAGTGCTTGGCGGGGTGTGAAAACTCAATTCACTGTGCGGGACGAATCACCACATACTGTGCCCACTCTCCACGGCGAACCAGGACGCTGACCGGGCGGGCCTTGTCAACTTTGGCAAGCGTCAACTCGAACTGCTTTACATCAGCAACCTGAACGTTGGCCACTGCCAGAATGACATCGCCTGGGCGCAGACCGGCACGCGCCGCCGGGCCCTGCACTTTTTCAACCAGCACGCCCCCACTCTGACGCAGTTCACGCTTTTGGACCGCGCTCAAGTCGCTCAGGGTCAGGCCAAGGGCATTCGCTGCCAACTTGGCAGAGGCAGACTGGGCTGCTGCCGAAGCGGGCGCATCCAACTCGGCCACCGTCACCTTCAGATCTTTATAGGTACCACGGCGGAAAACCTGCAGACTCGATGTGGTCCCAGGCTTGGTGGCCGCCACCAGACGCGGCAGATCGGCCACGTTTTCGATTGTCTCGCCATTGAACCGGGTGATGATATCCCCCGCCTCCAGGCCAGCCCTGTCAGCGGGAGTGCCAGACTCAACGCCTTGAACCAGCGCCCCCATGGCCTTGCCCAGACCGATGGATTCGGCCACTTCCTTGGTCACTGGCGCAATCGAAACGCCGATGCGACCACGTGTGACCTTGCCACTTGTGCGCAACTGGTTGGCCACTTTCATGGCGTCATCAATGGGAATGGACAAGGAAATACCCATGAACCCACCAGAGCGGCTCAGAATCTGGGAATTGATGCCCACCACCTCGCCCCGCATGTTGATCAGCGGGCCACCCGAGTTGCCAGGGTTGACGGCCACATCGGTCTGGATGAAGCGGATTTCTTCGCCCGTATCGCGTGCCTTGGCACTCACGATGCCAGCAGTCACGGTGTTTTCGAGGCCGAAAGGCGTGCCAATGGCCATCACCCACTCGCCCACTTTCAGGCGGTTGACATCGCCCACACGCACCGCCGCAGGCAGCTTGTTTGCCTCGATTTTGAGCACAGCCACATCGGTGCGCTTGTCAGCACCCACGACCTTGGCCTTGAACTCGCGCTTGTCAGTCAGGTTAACGTACACCTCGTCGGCACCTTCCACCACGTGGGCGTTGGTCAAGACATAACCGTCCTGGCTCACGATGAAACCCGAACCCAACCCACGGGGGCGCTCTTCACCCTGGTTGCCTGGTGACTGGCGCGGTGTGCTGCGACGTTGATCCGGTTCGGGCAAAGGGGTGCCAAAGAAGCGGCGGAAAAACTCGCGCATCTGCGCTTCGGCCTCGGTTGATGCATCTGCCTCGTCGTTGCCCACACGTTGCGTGGTCCGAATGCTGACCACAGAAGGCCCCACCCTTTCAACCAACTGGGTGAAATCAGGCAAGCCCGTGACCAACACGGGTGGCGGCGAGGCAGCCGTCAGAGCGCCCGTTGCAGCGATCTGTGTTGTGGCTGCAGCGGGCTGCTGCGCCTGTGAAGGGTGCGGGAAGAGACTCGAGCTCAAAACCAGCCCCACCGCCGACACCACGACCCCGACGACAAGCGTGCGACGCACCACCGATGACGTGGAAGATGCAGATTGCTGAGAAACCGACATGGGCAATCACCTCGTGAAATCGAGAAATCACAAACGAAAGAAACCGGAACCGCCTGGATCCGATTCGGACCCCAACAGTTCACGGAAACATGGTCAATGAATGTAAAGCAATGGCATCAGGTTGACACCGTGCCGTCAAAAAACCCTCAGGGGGTCTCGAAAGCCACAGACTGGCTCAGCACATGTTGTGACGCAAAGGAAGCCTCATGCGACATCCCGGCGCGTCGGATGCCCAAGACCTGATCCAGTCGCGGATCACGAATGAGCACGGCGCTGGCCCTGGCCGGTCGGCTGAAAGAGTTGCCAGCATCAGTCCCAGACTGCAGCCCTGTTTGAACTGCCATCAGCGCATGGCTGGAGTCCAGCGCCGTTGCCATCGGCATCACGGCACTCACAGCCAAATTCGAATCTGCTTCCGGAGAAGCCAGATGAATGAATGGATCGGCAGACGCCAACGCCTCGGCAGGCACACTGAAAATGGGGGCCAACGCCGACACCATTGCCCCCACCACCATCACGAAACCTGCCGCCACAGCCGTGGGGCCAAGCCAGGATCGCCGACGCAGTGCCACCACGGGCGCACTCGAAGGTCGAGCCTCCGGGGTGACGGAACGGGCCGCTGCAGGAGCCAGAACCACCGCTTCACTGGCAAGATTGACGCGCAATTTTTGTAAAAATCGATCGCCGTCGGTGCCTTGTGCCAATTCGGCAGAACGCATGACATCACCCACAAAGTGGTAATCGCGCCAAGCGGCACGCGCAACGGCATCGGTCTTCCAGACATTCAATATCTGGGACACCTCATCGTGATGGGCCTGACCATCGACCAGCGCAGACAATGCTTCACGGGACGCATCGGTTGAACGGGAGTGATCTGACATGAGGAGGCTCCTGCTTGGCATGGATGGCACCAGAGTCAGTGCCGTGATTCGTGGGGTGTGATCCCCGTGCATCGCAAAAGTTCACTCAACTTTGCAAACACACCCGCGTGATCCTTCAGCGGGCCACCACGGCGCTCACCAGCGCTCACCCTGCCGCGCATCGAGCATCGGTTTCAATCGCGCGGCGATCGCCTCGCGCGCCCGGTAGATACGCGAGCGCACGGTGCCGATTGGACAGTTCATCATCTCGGCAATTTCTTCGTAACTCAGGCCTTCGATTTCACGCAGGGTGATGGCCTGACGGAGATCCTCTGACAACGCATCAATGGCCGCATTCACAGCCTCACCCACTTGCCGACTGGCCAGCAGTGATTCTGGTGTTTCTCCGGTGGTCAAAGCGTTCTCCACACGCGAACCACCGTCCTCGTCTTCGTTCATGGCGCTGATGGCTGACTCGGTCAGCACCGGATCACGCACCAGCCCGATCATGGCCTTCTTGGCCGTGTTGACGGCAATGCGGTAGAGCCAGGTGTAGAAAGCGCTGTCACCCCGAAAATTGGGCAAGGCGCGATAGGCGCGAATGAAGGTTTCCTGGGCAATGTCTTC
Organism: Aquabacterium sp.; assembly: GCA_017994835.1. GTDB lineage: Bacteria > Pseudomonadota > Gammaproteobacteria > Burkholderiales > Burkholderiaceae_C > Aquabacterium. Next base: position 33,069 of record JAGOKC010000013.1, read on the forward strand.
CACCAGATCCACATCCCGGACCATGCGCGCAATCAATCGCTCAATGCGACGCTGGTACTTGATGACCAGCATTTCAAAGGCACGCTGATCACCACGCTGCACCCGCTCGACCAGCGGCGCATCCACATCCGGCGACGGAACGGGGGACTCGTTGTCACTCACGAATGATCCCTCGCTGACCGCCCGGCAGTCACGGGCCCATATTGCATGGGCTGGGTAGGCATGAAGGTGTCTGAATCTCCCCGCAAAGTGATTCCTGTTGGATGATGACGAAGACCCGATGATGCCATCGCTGACACACCCCGGTTGCAATCACCCATGGCGGCGGTGGTCAAACGAGCAGGCAGCATGATGAGGGTGCGAAACAAGTGCAGATCTGGGCAACGCTGTGCGGTGACCCAGCACCACTGAACCTGCGGGCTTGAAGCGCCCTCGCCAACCGACCGGATCTGACACAGGATCCAGCCCTGAAGATCAAGGAGACGACGCACCTCGACGGGGTGGCCCTCAGGACCACCTAGACGCCAGCCGCCGGCAGGCGGGTTCGACCGAAGCGTCCCCGACCAGGTCAGCAACACCGGCGAGGGAACGTGGTGCCATTGCACCCAGGCCTGCTTGAATGGACGCCACGCGCACCAAAGCAATCCCGCACACGCGAGCAAGGGCCAGAAGGTGCGTCCACCACGCAAGACGTCCTGCCCGATGGCCAACAACCAGCACAACCCCAACAGCGCGCAACCGCACAGCGCGAACGAACCCGCCACGCGCAAAGCAGGCAGGCCCCCGGAGCCCGGCTGCAATGACCAGGTCATGGGATCAAGCAAGGAGGACGGGGCCATGGTGGCCAGAAACGGGTGCCACAGCGGCACCCGCACCGGGATCAAACGCGTTTGAACACCAGCGACCCGTTGGTGCCGCCGAAGCCGAAGTTGTTCTTCACGGCAACGTCAATCTTCATCTCACGAGCCGTGTTGGCACAGTAGTCCAGGTCGCACGCGGGATCCTGGTTGAGAAGATTGATGGTCGGTGGCGAGATCTGGTTGTGAAGGGCCAGAACGGTAAAAATTGACTCGACACCACCCGCGCCACCCAGAAGGTGCCCCGTCATGGACTTGGTCGAATTGACCACCAGCTTCCTGGCATCGTCACCGAAAGCCGCCTTGATGGCATTGGTTTCGTTGACGTCACCCAGCGGGGTGGAGGTGCCATGCGCGTTGAGGTACTGCACCTGATCGGTGTTCACGCCGGCGTTGCGCAGCGCGTTCAGCATCGAGCGACGTGGACCGTCCACATCGGGTGCGGTCATGTGGTAAGCATCACCACTCATGCCAAAGCCAACCAGCTCGGCGTAGATTTTGGCTCCGCGCGCCTTGGCGCTTTCGTACTCTTCAAGCACCATGACCCCGGCACCTTCACCCAGCACGAAGCCATCGCGGTCCTTGTCCCAGGGGCGTGAAGCGGCCTTGGGGTCGTCATTGCGACTCGACAAGGCTCGGGCAGCAGCGAAACCGCCCACACCGAGAGGCGACACCGTGGCTTCAGCACCACCAGCCACCATCACATCGGCGTCTCCGTATTCGATCATGCGAGCAGCCAGACCAATGGCGTGCAACCCGGTGGTACAGGCCGTGACCACGCCAATGTTGGGGCCCTTGAAACCAAACTGGATCGAGACATGACCAGAGATCATGTTGATGATCGAGGCGGGCACGAAGAAAGGAGAGATGCGACGGGCACCGCGCTCGATGTAGTCCTTGTGAGTCTGCTCGATCATGGGCAGACCGCCAATGCCGGAGCCCACCATGACACCGATGCGCTCGGCGACTTCGGGGGTCAGGGCATCACCTGTCGGCAAGCCCGCATCCCGGACAGCCTGCATGGAAGCAGCCAGCCCGAAATGGATGAATGTGTCCATGTGACGAGCTTCTTTACCAGGGATGTAGTCCTCGATATTGAAGCCCTTGACCTCGCCTGCGAACTGGCAGGAGAACGCCGAGGCATCGAACTTGGTGATGGTTTGAATGCCTGACTGACCTGCAAGCAGGTTCGACCAGGAATCCTGAACATTGTTGCCCACGGGGGTAACCAGGCCAAGGCCTGTGACGACGACGCGACGACGGGTCATGCTTGCGTAGGTAATTAGAGGTTGGATTCGATGCAAACAAGGCCCCGAAGGGCCTTGGCATTGCTCGACAAGATCAGGCCTTGCAGTGAGCCTTGGCGTAGTCGATGGCCAGCTGAACGGTGGTGATCTTCTCAGCCTCCTCATCCGGGATCTCGATGCCAAATTCGTCTTCGAGGGCCATCACCAGTTCAACGGTGTCCAGGGAATCAGCGCCCAGATCGGCAACAAAGGCCTTCTCGGTGGTGACCTCCGACTCGGCCACACCGAGTTGTTCTGCAATGATTTTCTTGACGCGTGCTTCGATATCGCTCATGACTCCTCCAGGAGGTGGTGCAAATAAACCAGGGATTTTACCGGTCTAACGTGACGAGACGCTGACCGATGTGAAAAAGGAATTGAGATTCCCCAGAATCATCTCAAATTCAGTTCATGAACATGCCGCCATTGACGTGCAGTTCTTGTCCAGTTACGTACCCTGCCTGAGGTGACGCCAGATAGGCGACGGCCTCGGCGATGTCCTCGGGCTGACCCAGCCGACCCAGCGGAATCTGGGTCTTGAGGGATGCATGCTGTTCTTCCGACAGCGCTTTGGTCATGTCGGTGTCGATGAAGCCGGGTGCCACACAGTTGACGGTGATGTTGCGGCTGCCCAGTTCGCGTGCCAGCGCGCGGGTCATGCCTGCCACACCGGCCTTGGCCGCCGCATAGTTGGCCTGACCTGGGTTGCCGCTGGCCCCCACCACCGAAGTGATGTTGACGATGCGGCCATAACGTTGCTTCATCATGGGTCGCATCACGGCACGGCTCATGCGGAAAACCGCCTTGAGGTTGGTGTCGATGACGGCGTCCCAGTCTTCGTCTTTCATGCGCATGGCCAATGTGTCTCGGGTGATGCCCGCATTGTTGACCAGAATATGCAGCGCACCGTGCTCTTTGATGATCGCATCAAGGGTGGCATCAACGGCCGCCGCATCGGTGACGTTCAGCACCACACCTTTGGAGCCCTCAAAGGCCGACAGACCCTCGGTGATGGCTTGTGCGCCACTGTCCGTGGTGGCCGTACCGATGACCTTGACGCCACGCTGGGCCAGGGCCACGGCAATGGCGCGACCGATGCCGCGGCTGGCACCCGTCACGAGGGCCACTTGTCCTTTGTAATCGGTGCTCATGCCAGCAAATCCTTCGCTTCGGCCAGCGAGGCCGGATCAAATATGGTGGTGGTGACCAGGTCACCGTCGATGCGCTTGACCATGCCGGCCAGCACCTTGCCTGGGCCGCACTCGATCACATGAGTCAGACCACGCGCCTTGAGCGCCTGAATGGTCTCCACCCAACGCACCGGACCAAATGCCTGGCGATACAGCGCATCGCGCAACGCATCGGCCTCGGTGGCTGTCGCCACGTCGATGTTGTTGAGCACGCTGATGGCAGGCACCGCAAATGGGGTTGCGGCCAGCTTTTCCTTCAGTCGCTCAGCGGCGGGCTTCATCAAGCTGGAGTGGAACGGTGCCGACACGGGCAGCGACAGCGCGCGTTTGGCACCTGCGGCCTTCAACACCTCGCAAGCCTTCTCGACGGCGGCCTTGGTGCCGGCGATCACGGTCTGCTTGGGGTCGTTGAAATTGACGGCCTCGACCGGTTCTCCCACGGCCGCAGCGGCTTCGGCGCATCCAGCCTTCACGGCCTCGGCGTCCAGGCCCAGGATGGCGGCCATGCCGCCCACGCCCACGGGTACAGCCTCTTGCATGGCCTGTGCACGGAAACGCACCAGCGGCAAGGCGTCCTTTAACGTCAGAGCACCAGCGGCCACCAGGGCGCTGTACTCGCCCAGCGAATGGCCAGCCACCACAGCAGGGATCAGTCCAGCCTCGGCTTGCCAGGCACGCCAGCAGGCCACACCAGCGGTCAGCATGA
>JAGOKC010000014.1 GCA_017994835.1 Aquabacterium sp.
GCCAGAGCTGCAACAGCGATCAGATTCTTTTTAGCGAACATTCAGGTTCTCCTTTGATTCAGGGATTCATCAGCACGCGCTTGGTGCGTAGTCACGCCATGTTGGGGCGCAAGCCGAAGCTGATGGGCTGATTCTGCACAGTAAACGCACACCGGACCAAGTCAAGTGCGTGTAAAACCACCATCCCCCCCCTGGGAAGGAACGAAAAGTGCCCACTTTCGTTGCTGGACCGCAACATATTTGGGGCAAGGCTCAGGGTTTCAGGACGCGCAAGAGCTGTTCGCCATACGCCTGTAATTTTTTAACCCCCACCCCGCTGATCTGCGCCATCTCGCCCAAGGTCTGTGGCGCGATGCGGGCCATGTCGGCCAGTGTGGCGTCATTGAAGACGATGTAGGCGGGCAGATTGTGCTCGCGCGCAACCTCGGCACGCCACGCACGCAGGTCAGCGAAACGCGCCAGGGCGTCGCCCGTCAGGTCGGCTGGCGCGGCCGACTTGCCAGTTGTCTTGGTGGCCTTGGTACGGCGGGGGGCGTCAGCGGCTTCGCGCAGTATCAGTTGCACCTCGCCCTTGAGTACGGCGCGGGCACTGTCGGTCAGGGCCAGGGTGTTGTACTCCCCCTCGGCCACCACATGGCCCAGGGCCACGAGTTGGCGCAGCACGGCGCGCCACTGGTTTTCGGACAGGTCGGCACCCACGCCGAAGGTGCTCAGGCTCTGGTGGCCGTATTGCTGCACCTTGTCGGTCTCTTTGCCGCGCAGCACGTCAACGAGATGGCCCGCGCCAAAGCGCTGCTGGCCGTGCTGCCAGAAGCGGTAGATGCAGCTGAGCAGCTTGCGGGCCGCATCGGTGCCGTCCCAGGTGGCGGGCGGGCGCAGGCAGTTGTCGCAGTTGCCACAGGGCTGGCTCTCTTCGCCGAAATAGCTCAGCAGGCGCACGCGGCGGCAGTCGTGGGCTTCGGCCAGGGCCAGCAGGGCGTCGAGCTTGCCACGCTGGATGCGCTTGAAGTCGTCGGCGGCCGGGCTTTCGTCGATCATGCGGCGCTGGTTGACCACGTCGGCCAGGCCGTAGGTGAGCCAGGCGTCGGCGTCACCGCCATCGCGCCCTGCCCGGCCGGTCTCCTGGTAGTAGCCTTCGATGTTCTTGGGCAGGTCCAGGTGGGCCACAAAGCGCACGTCGGGCTTGTCGATGCCCATGCCGAAGGCCACGGTGGCCACCATGACGATGCCGTCTTCGCGCAGGAAGCGATCCTGGTGGCGCTGGCGCACCTTGGCGTCCAGGCCAGCGTGATACGGCAAAGCGGTGAGGCCCTCTTTGGTCAGCCACTCGGCGGTTTCTTCCACCTTGCGGCGGCTCTGGCAATAGACGATGCCGGCGTCGCCGTCGTGCTCGTCGCGGATGAAGCGCAGCAGTTGCTGGCGCGGGTTGTCCTTTTCGACCAGGGTGTAGCGGATGTTGGGCCGATCGAAGCTGCTGATGAAGACGCGGGCGTCCTGCAGTTGCAGGCGCTCGATCATGTCGGCACGGGTGTGGTCGTCGGCGGTGGCGGTCAGGGCCAGGCGCGGCACGTCGGGGAAGCGCTCGTGCAGCATGCTGAGCTGCAAATAGTCTTCGCGGAAGTCGTGGCCCCACTGGCTGACGCAGTGCGCCTCGTCGATGGCGAACAGGCTGAGCAGGCCGCGCTCGTGCAGGCTGGCCAGTTGCGCCTGAAAACGCAGGTTGGTGACGCGCTCGGGCGCGGCGTAGAGCATCACCATGCGGCCGGCCATCATCTCGCGCTCGATGCGCTGGGTGTCTTCCAGGCTGAGGGTGCTGTTCAGAAAGGCTGCGTGCACGCCCACTTCTTCGAGCGCGCCGACCTGGTCGTGCATCAGCGCAATCAAGGGCGAGACGACGATGGTGACGCCCTGGCCGGCCCGGTGACGGGCGATGGCGGGCACCTGGTAGCACAGGCTCTTGCCGCCGCCCGTGGGCATCAGCACCAGCGCGTCGTGCCCGGCGGTAACGTGGTCAACGATGGCCTGTTGCTGCCCCCGGAAGGCGGTGTAGCCAAAGACTTCGTGCAGGATGGCCAGCGGTTCGCGAGAGTTCACAGCTTGGGCTCCACGAGGGCGCCGGTGTAAGCGGCCACGAAAGCCGGGGGCATGCGCCGCACCTTGCCCTTGGCGGCGTGTTCAAACCACGGCAGGTCAACGTCGTTGTGGGAGGGGCGCATGAGGTCGGTGAGGGATGGTGCCGGAGTGAAGTCCGGCATCATGCCATCGGCGCATCACCAGCGCTCAAACAGGTTGCCCGCCCACGAAGGCGAGCAGCTGGCCCTCATGCATCGGCACCCAGTCCTCGTTGCAGGTCAGGGGCTGGGTGGCGATCAGGGCCACGCGGTCACCAGGATGGGTGATTTCGGCAAAGTTGACGACCAGATCCTGATCCTGCAGACGCGCATGACCAAAAGGATGCTGGCGCAGCAGGTAGTGCAGATGGGTGGAGCAGTGCACCCACAGGGCCTCGCCCTGGCTGAGCATGAAGTTGAAGGTGCCATGGCGGGCGACTTGCGGCACCAGCTCGCCCAGGGTGTGGGTGAGCTCAGCCACGGAGGGCATGGCGGCGTGGCTCTTGGCCAGCTCCTGCATGAGCCAGCAAAACGCGCGTTCGCTGTCGGTGTCGCCCACGGGCTTGAAGGTGCTGTGCAGCTTGGGTTCGAAATCGACCAGGTTGCCGTTGTGGGCGAACACCCAGTAGCGTCCCCACAGTTCACGCACGAAGGGGTGGCAGTTTTCAAGCGACACATGGCCTTGTGTGGCCTTGCGGATGTGGGCGATGGTGTTGAGGCTCTTGATCGGGTAGCGCTTGACCAGCTCGGCCAGAGGTGAGGCCACTGCGGCCTGGTGATCGACAAACAGGCGCACCCCGCGCCCCTCGAAAAAGGCGACACCGAAGCCATCGGCGTGTTCGGTGGCGCGCGTGGCAAAGCCCGAGAAACTGAAAACGATGTCGGTGGGCGTGTTGCTGTTCATGCCCAGCAGCTGACACATGGGAAAATCCAGAAAAAGGAAAGGAAAAACTGCAGCGAGGATACCAAGCGGATGACGGGGGCACCATAAGGAGTGCCCTCTTTCTGAGGACTGGACAGCCTGGGGGCAGCGGTCATAATCGCCGGGCTAACTAACGGCACCCTTTTTAACCAACCAACACCCATCAGGAATCAGGCCATGGCCTCCATCAACAAAGTCATCCTCATCGGCAACCTGGGCCGCGACCCCGAAGTGCGTTACACCCCGAGCGGCGCTGCCGTGTGCAACGTCTCGGTGGCAACCACCCGCAACTGGAAAGACAAGAGCAGCGGCGACAAGGTCGAGGAGACCGAATGGCACCGTGTCGTGTTTTACGACCGTTTGGCCGAAATTGCCGGCGAGTACCTGAAGAAGGGCCGCCCTGTGTACGTGGAAGGTCGCCTCAAGACCCGCAAGTGGCAGGACAAGGACGGCAAGGACAACTACACCACCGAGATCGTGGCCGAGCAGATGCAACTGCTGGGTGGCCGTGAAGGTGGTGGCGGCGGCGGTGCCGGTTACGGTGGTGGCCAGGGTGGCAACCCCGAGGACTACAGCCAGGAAGCCGCCCCCGCGCAGGCCCGTCCTGCCGCACGCCAGCCAGCAGCGCAACAACGCCCTGCTCCGGCTGCAACCCCCGCGTCGTCAACGGGTTTTGACGGCATGGATGACGACATTCCATTCTGACAAAACCTCCGATCGAATCATTGCCGTAGCAGGGCTTCGATCATGGTCAGGGCGTAGCGACAGGCAACGGCCCTGACAAACTGAGAGAAGTCGATGTGGGCGGACTCGTCGGCGCGGTCAGAGATGGTGCGCAGCACGACATAGGGCACACCGAAGTCGTGACACACCTGGGCCACCGCGGCCCCTTCCATTTCAACGGCGAGCACGCCGGGCAGGTGGTGGCGCAGGGTGTCGCAGTCGGCTGCGGCATTGACGAACTGGTCGCCACTGGCAATGAGGCCGCGGTGAATGCGCGGCAGCCCCAGGCCCAGTGATGCCAGGTGAACGTCTCTGAGGGGTCCGTTCACGCTCAGGGCCTGCGCGCTCAAGGCCACGCTCACGGTGTCCACCACCTGGTGGGTCAGGTCAACCGGGGGGTGCAACTGGCTCACCCCCATGCCCGGAATGTCGTACCGAGGGAACAGGGGCGAGCAGTCCATGTCGTGCTGGATCAGCGCATCGGCCACGACCACGTCGCCCACCCTCACCTCCGCGCCCAAGCCACCCGCCACGCCGGTGAAGATGATGTTGCGGCAGGCCATGTCGGTCAGCAGCACGGTGGTGGTGATGGCCGCCGCCACCTTGCCGATGCGTGAGAGCACGGCCACGATGTCGCGCCCTTGCAGGTGCCCCACCCAGAAAATGCGCCCGGCGCGCTCGACAGGTTCGGCGTCGGGCATGGCGTCGAGCAGGGACTGGAGTTCTTCAGGCAGGGCGGCGATGACGCCAATGCGACCAGGGTTGAACAACATGGCAAACAGCAAGTCAGGAGAAAGTGCCATCATCGCCGCATTCCAGCCGTCAGGCGACAATCGCGCGTCTGGCGTTCCTCCACTTTTGACGGCTTCTGTTCTCTCATGTCCACCGCTTTGCAGTCCCTCCCACTGGGCACCCCGTTGTCGCCTTCGGCCACCCGCGTCATGTTGCTGGGATCGGGCGAGTTGGGCAAGGAGGTGCTGATTGCGCTGCAACGCCTGGGGGTGGAGACCATCGCCGTGGACCGCTATGACCACGCGCCCGGCCAGCAGGTGGCGCACCACGCCCGCACGATCACGATGAGCGATCCGGCGCAGTTGCGTGCGCTGATCGAGGCCGAACGCCCGCATCTCGTGGTGCCCGAGATCGAAGCGATTGCCACGCCCGTGCTCGAAGAGCTGGAGGCAGCCGGGCTGGTGCGGGTGATCCCGACGGCACGTGCCGCACGCCTGACGATGGACCGCGAGGGCATCCGCTGCCTGGCTGCACAAACCCTGGGTTTACCCACCAGTCCGTATCGCTTTTGCGACTCGCTGGCAGAGTTGCAGGCGGCCATTGAGGGCAACGATGGGCAACCCGGCATCGGCTACCCGTGCATCGTCAAACCGGTGATGAGCTCATCGGGCAAGGGCCAGAGCAAGCTCGACGGCCCTGCTGATCTCACCACCGCCTGGAACGAGGCGATGGCGGGTGGGCGCGTCAGCCACGGCCGGGTCATTGTGGAGGGCTTCATCGACTTTGATTACGAGATCACCCTGTTGACGGTGCGCGCAGCAGGACGAGGGGCTGACGCCCATCAGATTGCAACGCATTTCTGTACACCGATTGGCCACCTGCAGGTCAGTGGTGATTACGTGGAGAGCTGGCAGCCTCACCCGATGAGCGCGACCGCGTTGCAGCGGGCGCAGGAGATCGCCCAGGCTGTGACCGACAACCTGGGGGGGCAGGGCGTGTTCGGGGTGGAGTTGTTCGTCAAGGGAGACCAGGTGTGGTTCAGCGAGGTCAGCCCGCGCCCGCACGACACCGGCCTGGTCACGCTGAGCACCCAGGTACACAGCGAGTTTGAGCTGCACGCGCGCGCCATCCTGGGCTTGCCGGTGGACACGTCTCTGAGGTCGCCAGGTGCGTCGGCGGTGATCTATGGTGGGGTCGAAGCGCAGGATGTGGTGTTTGAGGGCGTGGCCGAGGCCTTGTCAGAGCCCGGCACCGATGTGCGCCTGTTTGGCAAGCCGGAGAGCTTCGTCAAGCGTCGCATGGGCGTGGCGCTGGCCCTTGCCGATGACCTGGACACCGCCCGTGCCAAGGCGCGCACCGCCGCCAGTCGCATTCGGGTGAAGGCCGCTCAGAGGGGCTGATCGGATTCGGGCGCGACCGGCTTCGCACGCGTCGAAGCCATGAAGTCAATCGTCTGCAACAGGGCCGGGTCAATGGTGCCGGCCTTGGTGACAAGGGCGGCCATGTCGATGATCTCGATTTCGGCGTAACGCAGCACCAGCAGGCGTTCGCGCTCCATGGCGCGCAGCAACTTGTTGATGGTCTGTCGCGAGACCCCCAGCATGCGCGCCAGATAGGCCTGCGGCAGCCGCACATGGCGGCGTGCCGTGCCCAAGGTGGCCTGGCCGAAGTTGGTGACCGAGAACAGCAGGCGACGCGCCAGTTGCTGTTCCAGCGAGAGGCTGGCGTTGTCTTCAAGCGCCGTGAGCATGAGGCGCAGCTTGCCGCATGCCAGACGTGCCAGATCACGCCAGTACTGAGGGTGCTGCGTGAGCCACGCTTCAATCAGGGGACGAGAGACCACGAGCACCGTGGAGGCGATGTCGGCCACGGCGTCCTGGCTGCGTGGCAGTTGGTCGATGAAGGCGATTTCACCGAACCAGTGGTAGGGCTCGACATACAGCGTGAGGCGGTGCGTGCCATCAGCCGGGTTGACCGAACCGAGTTTGAGCGCCCCGGCAATCACGCAGCACAGCGCCTCGGGCGGGCCACCTCGGCTGAAGAGGTTTTCGCCTGCTTGCAGATAGACCAAACGGGACCGTGCCAACAGCGCATCCTGGAACGGTGCCGGACAGCTGGCGAACCAGAGATGGGTCTGGAGCGCCGGCAGGAGGCTGACAGGGGTGGGCTCCGAACGCGGATTCATGCCGTGATCATCGTCGAAAGCCAAGGATTTTCGGACAGCATGACAAATGAGTGGATGGGATGACACGAGATTGTCGCCTGTGCGACAATACGGCAAGGGAAAACCCCATAGGATCAAACGTCTACCGATAGGCAATTCTGAATTTTTCCATGACGATCACCCCAGCAGTACACCCCGGCACCATCTTGCGTCACCAATTCATGGAGCCGCATGGACTGTCGGCCAGCGGTCTGGCGATTCGTTTGCACGTGCCAGCGCCCCGCGTCAATGACATCGTGCGCGAGCGTCGGGGCGTCAGTCCGGATTCGGCTTTGCGCCTTGCCCGCTATTTCGGCACCACCCCCCAGTACTGGATGGACCTGCAGACCGCTTACGACCTGCGCGTGGCACATGATCTGGCGGGTGAGCAGATTGAGCGCGAGGTGTCACCGGTTGCTGCGGGGCAAGACGCGCGCAAAGCCGCCTGAGGCGTGGGTGTGAGGGCGCGGTCCCCTCACCCGCTCACTGAAAAGCGACTTCGGCAAAGCTGCGCAGCTTACGGCTGTGCAGTTGCCCGGCCCGGTCGCTGCGCAGCCTTTCGATGGCGCGCAAGCCAATGCGCAGGTGCTGATCGACCCGCTCACGGTAGAACTGGTTGGCCATACCGGGCAGCTTGAGTTCACCGTGCAGTGGCTTGTCGCTCACGCACAGCAGGGTACCGTAGGGCACCCGAAACCGGAAGCCGTTGGCGGCGATGGTGGCGCTTTCCATGTCCAACGCCACGGCACGGCTCTGACTGAAACGCCGCTCGGGCTCGCGTTGCGGCAGCAGCTCCCAGTTGCGGTTGTCGGTGGAGGCCACCGTGCCGGTGCGCATGATGCGTTTGAGCTCGTAGCCGTGCAGCTGGGTCACATCGGCCACCGCCCCTTCGAGCGCAAGCTGGATTTCGGCCAGCGGCGGGATCGGCACCCACAGCGGCAGGTCTTCGTCGAGCACATGGTCTTCACGGACGTAGCCGTGCGCCAGCACGTAGTCGCCCAGTTGCTGTGAGTTGCGCAGGCCCGCGCAGTGTCCCAGCATGATCCAGGCGTGCGGGCGCAGCACCGCAATGTGGTCGGTGATGGTTTTGGCATTGGCCGGCCCGACCCCGATGTTGACCATGGTGATGCCGCTGCGGTCCTTGCGCACCAGGTGATAGGCCGGCATTTGTGGCAGGCGCGGTGGTACAGCGCCCTGGGCATCGGCCAGCTCGACCGCCTGACCGACGCGACGGGTGATCACATTGCCAGGCTCGACGAAGGCGATGCAGTCATCGTCATCGCGCGGGTGGGCCGGGTCGGGTGCGTGGCGCATCAGTGCGTGCCCCATGCGGACAAACTCGTCAATGTAGAACTGGTAGTTGGTGAACAGCACAAAGTTCTGGAAGTGCTCGGGCGAGGTGCCGGTGTAGTGGCGCAGGCGGTGCAGCGAGTAGTCCACGCGCGGCGCGGTGAACAGCGCCAGCGGTCGGGGTGCCCCGCCCCGTCGCTCGTAGGTGCCGTTGGCAATGCCGTCGTCCATCGAGGCCAGGTCGGGCAGGTCAAACTGGTCGCTCAGCAGCAAGCGACGCTCGGGTGACAGGCTGCCTTCGAGGTGCTGGTGTTCGCCCAGGCTGAAGTGGATGGGGATGGGGTCGCTGCCCAGGCCGACTTCGAGCGAAACGCTGTGGTTGGCCAGCAGCAGGGCGAACTGCTCGCGGTAGTAGTCGGTAAACAGGTCGGGCCGGGTCAGGGTGGTTTCGTAGGTACCGGGGCCGGCCACAAAGCCGTAGGACAGGCGCGAGTCGGCGCGTGCCACGGTGTCGGTGTGGATGCGCACGAAGGGGTACTTGGCGCGCACGGCCTGGCGGAAGTTCTCGCCCGCGACGAAACGCTGCAGGGCGTCTCGCAGGTGCGCGATTTGCGCGTCGTAGAGCTGGGTCACGTAAGCCAGGGCCGCATCGGCCTGGTCGAATCGCTGGGTGGGGAACTTCGGGGATGCCATCTCAGGTCCAGACCAACAGTCAACGTGGGACCATTGTGCGCTGCTTCAGGGCGTTGATGCCGGAGCAGGGGCAACTTCAGTGACGAAGGCCACACGTTGCAATCCGGCTTGCTGGAGGATGCCAATGAGTTCGGCCACACGCCCGTAGGGCACGCGCTGGTCGGCGCGCAGCTGCACTTCGGTGTCGGGTCGCTGGCGCGCCAGGAGGGTGGCGCGACTGGTCAGTGCCGCCAGCGTGCTGGCCTGCTCGCCCAGGTAAAGGCTGCCGTCGGCACGCAGCACCACGTCGAGGGTGGATGCGGGGAGCGGCGCGGCAGGGGCGTCGGATTTGGGCAGATCCAGGGGCAGGCGAGCGCTCAACAAGGGGGCGGTGACCATGAAGATGATCAGCAGCACCAGCATGACGTCGATCAGCGGCGTCATGTTGATGTCGCTGAAGGGACGTTGCCCCTGAGGTCGGGTGAGGCGGCCGAATGCCATGGCTGCCGTGTCTCAGGCGGACTGGGCGAGCAAGGTGTCGCGCAGGTCGAGGGCGAAGCCTTCGAGATCGGCTTCGCAGGCCGCGATGAGCTTGCCAAACAGGTTGTAGGCGAGCACGGCCGGAATGGCCACAGCCAGCCCGGCGGCCGTCATGATGAGGGCTTCGCCCACAGGGCCGGCAACCTGATCAAGCGAGGCCGAGCCAGACTGGCCAATGGCCTGCATGGCGTGGAACACGCCCCAGACGGTGCCAAACAGGCCGACAAAGGGTGAGACCGCACCCACCGAAGCCAACAGCACTTGCCCGGCCTGCAGGCGTGCGAGCACGGTTTGCAGGCTGTCGCGCAGGTGGCGGGTGAACTGCGCTTCGGGCAGTGCGCGGGTGGCCAGGGTGCCAGGCGAGGCAGGCACCTGCACCGCTGCGATCAGGGGCAGCAGCACCCCGTCGCGGTCGATGTGCTGCAGGGCCGATTGAGCCGAAGCAAGGTCGGCCGCACGCCAGAACATGGCAACGCCCAGGCGCAGGTCACGGCGCGCACGGGTCAGCACCCACGACTTCCAGAAGATGACGGCCCAGGTGGACAGGGACATCAACAGGAGCACCAGGGCGACGGCCCGCCCGACGCTGTCAGTTTGCTGCCAGAACGTTGCCAGACCTTGCATGCTACGGCCCTTGCGTGAGGCGATTATTTGAGGCCCAGCACGTCGTCCATGCCGAACAGGCCGTGCGGTTGATGGGCCAAAAAGCGCACGGCGCGCAAGCTGCCTTGTGCATAAGTGGCGCGGCTGGAGGACTTGTGCGTGATCTCGATGCGCTCGCCAATGCCGGCAAACAGCACGGTGTGGTCGCCCACCACGTCGCCGCCACGGATGGTGGCAAAGCCGATGGTGGAGGGGTCTCGTTCGCCGGTCACGCCTTCACGGCCATACACAGCGCAATCCTGAAGGTTGCGCCCGACGGCTTCGGCCACCACTTCGCCCATCTTGAGGGCGGTGCCACTGGGTGCATCCACCTTGTGGCGGTGATGGGTTTCGATGATTTCGATGTCGTAGCCCTCGTTGAGGGCCTTGGCGGCTTGCGCCAGCAGCTTGAAGACGACGTTGACGCCCACAGCCATGTTGGGGGCCATGACGATGGCGATGTCGCGGGCGGCATCTTGAATCTCGGCCTTTTGCGCCTCGGTAAAGCCGGTGGTGCCGATGACCATGTTGACACCCAGTTCACGGCAGACACGCAGGTGGGCCAGGGTGCCTTCGGGCCGTGTGAAGTCGATGAGGTACTTGGCGTTCTTCAGACCTTCGTGCAGGTCGGGGGTGATGATGATGCCGCTGTTGGCACCCAGGTAAGCGGTGGCGTCAGCCCCCAGTGCCGGACTGCCCGGGATGTCGAGCGCACCGGCCAGGCGCGCATCCGGGGCGTTCTGGATGGCTTCGATCAGCATGCGCCCCATGCGGCCCGATGCACCCGCAATCGCGATGGCGTGGTGGGGGTGGCTGGCAGGGGTGGAGGCGGCGGTGCTCATGCGGATTCTCGGTAAACGATCAGGACAGACGAAGAAGGGACTGGGGCAGGCTCAGCGCGCGCCGCCTTCCAGCGGGGGGTAGCTGCGGGTTGCGCCCTGAGGGGCAGCGACACCGCGCTGAATCTGGGGTGGCACGGGCAATTGGGCAACTTGCTCAGGCGTGAGATTGGCGGGTGGATCCTTGCGGTCCAGCGGCTTGGCAATGGAGGCCACAAAGTCGTTCTCGGTGGGCAACTCGGCCGTGTCGAAGCGTGCCACGACGTCGTTTTCAAAGAAAACGGTGATGGTGCGCTTTTGATCCGGCACGCCCTGGCGACGGATCGTGAAGACGTAGTCCCAGCGGTTGGCGTGGAAGGGGTCGGCCAACAGCGGCGTGCCCAGAATTTCACGCACTTGTGCGCGACCCAGGCCCGGTTGGACCAATGCCATCACCTCCTGGGTGACGACGTTGCCCTGCACCACGTCAACGCGATAGGGTTCCAGCAAACCAAACAGGGTTTCAGGTTTGTTCCAGGACACGCTGTCGGTGGTGCCACACGCGGTCAGCAGCACGACGGGGGCCAGAGCAAGGAGGGCGCGGCGAAGCAGGGTCTGCGTCATGGAAGGGGCTCGGTTCATACGGAAGGACACAAAAGGCGCACCGAGATGGCCCGCAGGTTTCAAAGGTCGGTGCCATGTCGATATCATTGGGCATTCTAGCGGGGCCGCTCAGGTACTGCCCGCACGTTGGAGCCCACCATGAATCACGCAGAAGAACTCAAGAGCAGCGGGCTCAAAGCCACTTTGCCCCGCATCAAGATCCTCGAGGTCTTTCAACAGGCCGCACAGCGCCATATGACGGCCGAAGAGGTGTACAAGGTTTTGCTCAATGAGGGCTCGGACATTGGGCTGGCAACGGTGTACCGCGTGCTGATGCAGTTCGAGCAGGCCGGTCTGCTGTCACGCAATCATTTCGAGGCGGGCAAGGCCGTTTTCGAGCTCAACGAGGGGCAGCACCACGACCATCTGGTGTGCGTGCACTGTGGTCGCGTGGAAGAGTTTTACGACGCGGAAATCGAACGGCGTCAGCAGCAGATCGCGCAAGAGCGCGGCTACAAGCTGCAGGACCATGCCTTGTCGCTGTATGTGGTGTGCAACCGGCCGGAGTGCCAGACCAAGGGCGGCACCGGCGGGCATTCACATTCACACCCGCACGACTGAGCGCGCGGGGTTCAGAGGCTGCCGCGCTCCATGGCACGCTGGTGGCGCTCGGTGAACTCTTTGTAGGTGTCGATGCCGCGCAGTTGCAGCACGGTGTTGCGCACGGCCGCCTCGACCAGCACGGCCAGGTTGCGCCCGGCGTCCACGGCGATCACGGCCTTGCGCACGGGCACGCCCATGACGTCTTCAAAGAGCGGCTCATAGGGCAGGCGCTCGAATTCGCGCTCCATGGTTTCCTTGCGGACCAGGTGAACGATGAGCTTGAGGCGCATCTTGCGGCGCACCGCTGTTTCGCCAAAGATGGCCTTGATGTCGAGCAGGCCGATGCCGCGCACTTCCAGCAGGTTTTGCAGCAGTTCGGGGCAGCGCCCTTCGATGGCGGTGCGCGACACGCGAAAGAGATCGACGGCATCGTCGGCCACCAGGCCGTGTCCACGAGAGATGAGTTCGAGTCCGAGTTCGCTCTTGCCGAGACCGGATTCACCCGTGAGCATGACGCCCAGCCCCAGGATGTCCATGAACACGCCGTGGCGGGTGAGGCGCTCGGCAAAATGGTGGGTGAGGTAGCTGCGCAACACGTCGATGACGTGGCCAGCAGGCTCTTTGGTGACGAACAGCGGAATGCCCGCACGCCCGCACATGGCCATCAGTCTGTCGGAGGGCACTTCGCCGTCGGCCACCACCAGCACGGGGGGCTCAAGGGTGACGATGCGCTGAATGCGACGCTCCTGGTCATCGGGGGACGAGTCGGCGAAATACGCCGTTTCGCGGTGACCAACGATCTGAACGCGGTAGGGGTGGATGTAGTTGAGGTAGCCCACCAGGTCGGCCGCCGACTGGGCGAACTGCACGGCGGCTTCGTCAAACCGGCGCTCGGGGTGGGCGTGTCCGGCCACCCACTCCCAGTGAAGGGCGGATCGGTTGGCTTCGAACAGCGCTTCGGCGCTGACGATGGCAAGGTCTTTGAGGCTCACAGGCATAAGTGGGGGCGTCTGTCTCAGAACCTCATGATGCCGCAACCACAGGCGGGCCGCAGGCGGCTCAGGCTACCGATTTGAGGGGCTGCCAATGCGCAATGAGGTCATGGACCTCGGCGGCGTCGGCTTCGTTGCGCAAGCGCTCGCGCAGTTCGCGGCTGGAGAGCATCTCGGCAATCTCGGAGAGGATTTCGAGGTGGCTTTGGGTGGCAGCCTCGGGCACCAGCAGGAAGATGAGCAAATTGACGGGTTCGTCGTCGGGTGCGTCAAACGGGATCGGGTGGTTGAGCCGGATCACCGCAGCCAGCGGATGTTTGAGCCCCTTGATGCGCCCGTGAGGGATCGCCACGCCGTGTCCGAGCCCGGTCGAGCCCAGGCGCTCGCGTGCAAAGAGGTTGTCCGTCACGGTGGCCCGGGCGATGGCATGCTGGTTTTCAAACAGCAGGCCCGCCGCTTCGAAGACGCGCTTTTTGCTCGTGACGTCCAGGTCCACCAGCACCTGGCTGGCGGGAAGGATGGCGGAAAGACGGTTCATCTGGTTCAAAGCAGACAGGTCGGGCGGGAGCCGTGACCTTGACAAGGAGGAGTGTGGGCGGCGGATTATAAAAAACCCGACGGGTTGGTGGCATTGTGCGCCGAATGCTGCGCTGCAGCAAGTGACGGTTGTCACACCCGGCAACAGCCCATGAAAAACGGCCCCTGAGGGCCGTCAACTTGGTGCTCACCTGCGCTGGCGACCCGCAATCAGGTCACACCAAGCACACTGCTCGCAACGCGGGTCACCCGCGCGCTTATGGGATAGCGTCTGCTCCGAGATCGTGGTGCTTGATGGACTCGTGGTGGTGAGCCTGAGTGCGCTCCTTGTGGCGACAGACCTGGCGGTCGAGTTTGTCCATCAGTTGATCAATGGCGGCGTAGAGGTCTTCGTGTGCAGTTTCCACAAAGATGTCCTTGCCTTTGACATGCAGCGTCACTTCGGCTTTCTGGCGACGATCCTTCTCTTTTTGCTTCTCGACGGACAGGAGGACATTCACATCGACAACCTGATCGAAATGACGGGTCACTCTGTCCAGCTTGGTCAAAACGTACTCGCGCAGCGCAGGAGTCACTTCAAGATGGTGGCCACTGATCGTCAAATTCATACTGCCTCCTTTCGAGAGCAGGGGGGTTGAGAACAACCGGCTGACTGGGCTCCTGAGAGATGCCCAAAAAGCGCCACCCGGGGATTCAGTGTGCCCATGTCCGCGCCCGATGACAAGGGCATCGGATGGGGGTTTGTCTGGATCAGGCACCTCAACAGAGAAAAGATTTCGCCTGTTGAGACAGGTCAATCGGGGCGCTCGGGAGGCGCGACAATAGCGTCCCATGAGTACACCTGTTGTTGGCACCGCGCCCCTGGGGCATGCGCCTTTGGCACCGTCCCCCGCCGGGTGGTCCTGGGCATTGCTGGCCGTTGTGGCCCCGACCCTGATTGCCGCGCATGACCCCCCTTCCGTGACGTTTTACAACCAGGCCCTGGCGGTGCTGGGCTGGGGGGTCTGGCTGGCCTGGATGGGTCAGGCTGGCGGCGGCCTGGACCGGGAAGTTGCCCCGCGTGCGCAGGCAGGCCGATGGGCGTTGACCGGGGTGTTGGTCGTGTTGATGGCAGCGGCGCTGGGCTCGGTGTGGTTCGGCACCTTGCCGGGCGGATTGGGCTTGATGGGCAGCGGCCTGAGTGCGGCGGCCTTGCTGACGTTTCACAGTGGCTGGCGACAAGGGCGTGCCCCCACGCGGGATGGGGTGGCGGAGCTGTTTTTTGGCGCACTGGCGGTGGCCGGTGCCGTGGGTTTGTTGTTGGCGGGGGTGCAGGTGTTTGTGCCCGGCTGGGCTGATGGCACCTGGATTGCCGCACCAAATATGGTGGGCCGGGCCGTGGGCAATCTGCGTCAGCCCAATCACTTCAGCACCCTGCTGGTGTTTGCGGCGGCCAGCATGGCCTGGCTGGGAGCGCGGCGACGGCTGTCCGCCGGTGTGGCCGCACTGGGCGTGGCGGCATGCATTGGCGGGATTGTGCTGACGGCCTCGCGCACGGGCATGGTGGCCATGGTTTTTCTGTCGGCATGGGGCGTGCTGGACCGACGCCTGCCCCGCACCTTGCGTGTGGCGCTGGTGGCTGCGCCGCTGCTGTACGGTGCCTGGTGGGGCGGCATGTGGCTGCTGTCGCAAACCGATCAGGCGGTGGCTTTTGCCGCCGAAACGCGTTTGCATGATGGCAGCGACATTTCCTCGTCACGCTTCAAGATCTGGGCCAATGTGCTGGGACTGATTCAGCAGCATCCGTGGTGGGGGGTGGGCTATGGCGAGTTCAATCTGGCCTGGACCTTGACACCGTTTCCCAATCGGCCGGTGGCTTTTTTCGACCACACACACAATGTGGTGTTGCAGTGGGCGGTCGAGTTAGGCCTGCCTGCGGCCACGGTGCTGAGCCTGCTGGCTTTGTGGGGCTGGTGGGCTTTGGTGCGCCCCGGCTCGTCCACCGAGCGCAAGTCGGGCGAGCCTGCCACCGTGGGCGCTGCCGCCGTGATCGTGACCACAGCAGGTCTGCACAGCTTGTTGGAGTACCCCCTGTGGTACAGCTATTTTCTGCTGCCAACGGCGTTCGCCTGGGGTTTGGGTCTGGCTGCCCGTGAAGGGGCCGCGCGCACGACGGACACAGGCCGGCCGCGTTGGGGGTTTGCCGGTGGGGTGATCCTGGCGTTGATGGCGGTCTGGTGTGCGCTGGACTATCAGGCTGCCGCGAACATTTACGCACCGCGCCCAGGGGCTTCGACCCTGGAGCGTCGGATTGCCTTTGGCCAGCAGATGCCGTGGTGGGGTTATCAGGCTGACTATGCCCATGTCACCACCAGGGATCCGGACGAGCCGAGTCGCCCCCCACAAGCGTTTGCGCGAACGCTGCACAACTTGCTGGATGCGCGCCTGATGATGGCGTATGCGCGTTCGCTGGCCGAGCATGGCGAGGTGGACAAGGCGCGCTTTGTGGTGGCGCGCTTGAAGGAGTTCCGCAACGGTTCGGCGAAGGCTTTCTTTGCCGCGTGCAAGGTGCCGCAGCCAAGCCAGGAGATGCCCTTCCAGTGCACGCCGCCGCAGCGGCACTACCACTGGCGGGAGTTGTTGCCCTGATCCTCTGTCAGGCAGCGGTGTCGCGCTGCGTGTCAGGACGCTTGCCAGTGTCCTGACTTGCCGCCCTGCTTTTCCAGCAGCCGCACGTCGGTGATGACCATGCCTTTTTCGGCGGCCTTGCACATGTCGTAGATGGTGAGCAGGCCGACCTGCACGGCAGTGAGGGCTTCCATCTCGACGCCGGTGGGACCGACGGTCTGCACGGTGGCGCGACAGGTGACGGCGTTGGCGGTGTGATCAAGCTCGAACTCGACCGCCACTTTGGACAACGCCAGCGGGTGACACAGGGGAATGAGGTCTGAGGTGCGCTTGGCCCCCTGGATGGCGGCAATGCGCGCCACACCCAGCACATCACCTTTGCCAGCACGGCCTTCGGCAATCAAGGCCAGGGTGCTGGCTTGCATCACGATGCGGCCCTGGGCCACTGCCACGCGGACGGTGCTGGCTTTGGCGGACACGTCCACCATGTGGGCTTGGCCCTGGGCATCAAAATGGGTCAATTCGGTCATGGCGCGGGACAAAAAACTGCGTAAAGAAGTTCAGGGCTTCGAACTTTGAGACGCCAACGGGCTCTCAGGAACATGGCTTCGCAGCATACTGCACTGCCCCCTCTGACTTTTGTGTTCATGGCTTTGCCCCATCCTATGACAGCTCGCTTTTTTTGTCCCACGGCACTGGCCGTGGCGCTGTGCGTCGGGCCAGTCGGGTTGGGCGCGGTGGCGCAAGAGGTGTCAGAGGTACCAGCGGTGCGCACCCATGCCCCACCCTTGAACCTGCCTGCGCTGGGTGATTCGGTCGGGCAGGACCTGTCGCCACGGGCCGAGCGTCAGCTGGGGGACCGCATCATGCGGGCGATCCGCAGCGACCCGGCGATGATCGACGATCCGCTGGTGCTGGAGTACCTGCACACGCTGTGGGGCGATCTGTTGAATGCCGCCCGCCAGCGTGGCGAAATTGGCCCGGATCTGGATGACAGCCATGCCTGGGAGCCCTTCCTGGTGCGCGACAAGTCGGTGAATGCGTTTGCGCTGCCCGGTGGCTACATCGGGGTGCACCTGGGGTTGATGGCCATGACCTCGACCGCAGACGAGCTGGCCTCGGTGCTGGCGCACGAGTTGTCCCATGTCACGCAACGACACATCGCCCGCATGATGGGGCAACAGTCGCGCACGTCATGGATGGGGGTGGCGTCGATGGTGCTGGGCATTTTGGCGGCCAGTCGCAACCCGGCGGCGGCGCAGGCGCTGATCTATGGCGGACAGGCCGCCACCATCCAGGGGCAGTTGAATTTTTCACGCGACATGGAGCGCGAGGCCGACCGGGTGGGGTTCACGGTGCTGTCGGAGGCGGGTTTCGAGTCCGGCGGCATGGCGCGCATGTTCGAGCACCTGCAGCAGGCTTCGCGTCTGAATGACGATGGCAGTTTTCCGTATCTGCGCACCCATCCGTTGACCAGTGAGCGCATCGGCGAGGCGCGTGCGCGCATGGGGCCAGACAGCTGGGCGCAGGCCTTGCAAGCGCGCCCCTCGGAAAGTCAGCGCACGGCCTGGCACGCACTGATGGCGGCGCGCGCTCAGGTGTTGATGGACCTGCGCAGCGATGCCTTGCACCGCCTGGCGAACCTGCCCCTGCCCGAGGGGGCGCGCGCACTGGAGCGGGTGCGCGTGCACTACACCGTGGCCCTGGCCCGGCAGCGCACCGGTCAGACGGCAGGGGCGCTGACCGCAATGGCACAGGCACAGCAGGCTGCCCAGACCTTGCCTGCGGCGCAGCAGGCGTTGGTGCAGCGCATTCTGAGGTTGAGCGAAGCCGAAGGTTTGCTGGAAGTGCAACGCCCTGTGCAGGCCGAGGCGGCGCTGGCACGCCAAGCTGTGGGGGCACCAATGGCACCCCTGCCAGCAGGCCGCCCGGAACTGCTGCTGAGCGCGCGACTGGCGCTGGCTCAAACGAGCCAGGCTGACTGGCAGACAGCCTCCAGCCAGTTGCAGACCCATGTCAGCCAGCATCCGCACGATGCGAGCGCATGGGCTTTGCTGTCGGAGTTGTGGCGTCGCCTGAATCAGCCGTTGCGCGCCATCCGCGCCGATGCGGAGGCCACGGCCGCACTGGGCGACCTGCCCGGTGCGATCGACCGCATCATGGGCGCGCACCAGCGTTTCCGCCGCCCCAGTGCGGCCGAGGTGGTGGAGCTCAGCGTGATGGACGCGCGCCTCAAGGTCTGGCAGCGCCAGCAGCGCGAAGACATGAATGCCAGCCAGGGGATCTGATTGATTGCGTTTTGATTTCACGCACTGGCGGTCTGTGCGGGTTTGCAACAAGCTTCTTTACTTTGTGATTGCGAATCATTATCATTTGTTATCTCTTGATCGCAAGTGAAGTGATCGGATCATCAGGAACGATTTGCCCGAAGAAAGGGCATTCTTTTTTTGGAGCCCTTGTTCATGTCCCGTCCCGTGTCGTCCTCCGCCCTCCCTCCAGCCCGCCCCCATCCTGCGGTGCTGCCCCTGAGTGCCATCGCAGCCGGTGTGGGGCTGAGCCTGTTGAGCACAACCGTGCTGGCGCAAACGGCCACGCCCGACACGCCATCGACGAGCGCACAAGTGGCCACTGCCATCGACCCCAGTGTGCAAACACTGCCCTCGGTGTCCATCAAAGCCCAGACCGACCGCAAGCCCGAAGCCAAGACGAGCTACCAGGCGGTGTCAACCAGCATTGGCAAGGGCAAACAGGCCTTGCGCGACATCCCCCAATCCATCACCGTTGTGACGGAAAAGCTGATGGATGACCGGGGTCTGGACGACCTCAAGGACCTGCTGCGCACCACCGCCGGCGTCACGTTCCAGGCTGGCGAGACCGGCGAAGAGGACGTGCGGCTGCGCGGTTTCTCGCTGAGCCAGGCTGGCGACCTCTACATCGACGGGATGCGGGATCCCTCGCTGTACGAGCGCGACACCTTCAACAACGACCGCGTCGAAGTGCTCAAAGGTTCAGCCTCGATGCTGTTTGGGCGCGGCTCCACTGGCGGTGTGGTCAACCAGGTCAGCAAGCAACCCTTCCTGATGACCCAGCATGAAGTGGAGGCCTCGCTGGGCCTGGGCAGCGACGTGCGCCTGACGGGCGACTTCAACGTCAAGACTGGCGACGCAGCCGCCCTGCGCATGAACATCATGACGCACGAAGTCGACGATCACGGCGTCATCGTGTCAAAGAAAGGCTTTGCGCCGACCTACCGCTGGGGCATCGGCACCCGCGACGAGTTTTCGGTCGGCTTCTATCACCTGGAGTATGACAACAACCCGATTTACAACCACCCCTGGTTTGCCGTCGATGGCAAGATCATCCCGAAGCTGGATGCTGACAGCTTCTACGGTCTGGACAGCGACTACAACCGGGGCAATGCGACCTATGGCACGCTCAGCCACCTGCATCGCTTTGGTGACGGTGGCGAGTTGAAAACCACCCTGCGCCACGGTCGCTATCAGCGCGAACTGTGGGCCAGCGTTGCACGCTTTGCCACCGGCACCACCCTCGCCAACCTGAACGACAACACGGTCATCAACCGTGCCTCCAAAGGTCGCATCGCCATCACCGACGGCACCGTGCTGCAAAGCGATTACAACAACAAGTTCCAGCTGGCAGGGATGCGCCACAACGTGATCACCGGTCTGGACTGGTCGCAGGACGAGGCACGACGCGCCAACAGCTACGCGGACCCAGCCGGCGTCACCCGCCCCACCACCACCGTGGGCAATCCAGATGCGGGTCAGTCGATCACGGATTCGCGCGCACCGGTTGCGTTCAACGAGTTCACCTCACGTAACCTGGGCTTGTACGTGCAGGACATGGTCGAGCTCAGTCCGACCATCAAGGTGTTGGCAGGCTTGCGCCACGACCGCTTCAGGGCCAGCTACGACACCGTGGCCGGCGACCACTTTGATCGCTCGGACAACCTCGTCAGCCAGCGACTGGGGGCCTTGTTCCAACCCAGTGACTGGACCTCGTTCCACGCGTCTTACGGCACCTCGTTCAACACCTCGGGGGACACCTACCAGTTCGCCGTGCGAGGCCCCAGTCTGAAGGATGCCAACACACCCGCCGAGAAGAGCCGCAACTTCGAGCTCGGCACCAAGCTGGATCTGTTCAATCAGCGCCTGTCTATCAATGCGTCGGCCTTCTATACCGAGAAGTACAACGAACGCAACACCGACCCGGACACGGCCGCCACGCAACAACTGCTGTCAGGCAAGCGTCACGCCAAGGGGGTGGACATCGACTTGGCCGGGCAGATCACGCCGAAGTGGGAGGCCTACCTGTCGTACACCTGGATTCCGGTGGCACGCATCGACGAGAGCAATGTGACCACGGGCAACGCGCAACAACAAGGTGATCGTCCCGGCCTGACGCCCAAGCACAGCGTCAGCCTGTGGACCACCTACCAAGTGGCTCCCAAATGGCGCGTGGGTGGCGGTCTGAACCATCGTGGCGAACAGAACCCCGAAGGCAACCGTACGTTGATGGCCGCTGCGTTCACCACGCTCGACCTGATGGCCGAATACAAAATTGGCCCGAGCACCAGTGTCAAGCTCAACGTCACCAACGTGACCGACGAGTTGTATGCTGACTCGCTCTATCGCGGCTTCTATGCACCAGGCGCTGCACGCAGCGTGCAGGTCTCGCTGAAGTCCTCGTTCTAAGTTCACGTGCCACCGCCCGCACCCAGGCGGTACAAGCCCAGAACAACGAACAGATCGTCCCTGGCACCGACACGGTCAGAGACGATCAGCAACGGGTCTTGCAAGCCCTCAACCGTCACCCGCTGTTTTTCTCGACAGCGCTGCACCGCAAGCTGCTGGTGCGCACCTCAGTGAACTGATGACGGAACACGCACTCACGGTGTCGCGCGCAGCCGCGTCGGCCGCTTCTTGCGCCCCAGACTCATCTGCTTGAACACGGTCTTCAAAAACACCCACAAGGCGCTTTCATTCGGGCACGGTGCCTCGCCACGCCCGATGCGCTTGAGCTGGCCGGTGTACCAGTTCACCTCCATCATGCCGGTGCGATCGATCATGGGAATGCCCGTCTTGATGGGCCGCACCTGTTGCCGTGGGGACTCGCCCGCCAACAGTCGCTGCACCACATCCGGTTCGATTGCCACCGCACGCGCCAACCCCACCAGATCGACCGCACCTGATTCGATGGCAGCAGCCATGCCTGCCAGCGAACGGAAGCCACCTGTCACCACCAAAGGCACCTGCACCGCCTGACGGGCTTTTTCAGCAAAGGCGAGGAAATAAGCCTCGCGCTGCCGAGTGCTCTCCTTGGCTGGCTCGGCGCTGGCCTTCACGCCGGTCATGGCGGGTGCCTCATAGGTGCCACCTGAAATTTCCACGAGGTCAACGCCAGCCTCGGCCAGTGCGCGAATGGTGTCGAGCGATTCCACTTCGGTGAACCCACCGCGTTGAAAATCGGCCGAATTCAGCTTGATGCCAATCGGGAAATCCGGCCCCACCTCGTCACGCATGGCGGCCAGCACGGCCAGCACAAAGCGACGACGCTTCTCGGGCGACCCACCCCAGGCATCGGTACGGCGATTGTGGTGCGGCGACAAGAACTGGCTGATCAGATAGCCATGCGCCGCATGGATCTGCACCCCGGTGAACCCGGCACGCTTGACGATGCCCGCAGCCCGCCCGAATCGGGTGATGAGATCCTGCACCTCGACATCCGTCAGCTCGCGCGGCACCGGAAAAAACGCCTGCATATCGGAGCGAAACGGCACCGCCGATGGGGCCACGTTCTCAGGATTGAGCCCCTTGGGGGCCTGCTTGCCGGGGTGATTGAGCTGCACCCAGCATTGGGTGCCGTGGCGTGTGGCTGCCTTTGCCCAGGCGCGCAACTCGGCCATCTGGCTGTCGTCCTCGATGACCACATTGCCCGGCTCACCCAGCGCGCGCCGGTCGATCATCACATTGCCCGTGATGCACAACCCCAAACCGCCATCAGCCCAGGTGCCATACAGGCGCGCCAACTCGGGCGTGGCCCAGCCCTGGCGGGTGCCCAGTGCCTCGCTCATCGCCGATTTGCATACACGGTTCTTCAGCACGCCGCCTCGCGGTAGCTGAAAAGATTGGGCCAACACAGCTTGAGGCAACATTCATCACTCCATGAAATCGGACAACTGGCGGAAAA
Source organism: Aquabacterium sp. (assembly GCA_017994835.1). GTDB lineage: Bacteria > Pseudomonadota > Gammaproteobacteria > Burkholderiales > Burkholderiaceae_C > Aquabacterium. Next base: position 22,206 of record JAGOKC010000014.1, read on the forward strand.
CACGCACCCCGATTGAACCTCAAAGCACGCCTGCCCCTGCTTTTCGGGGCTCACAACGCGGTACAAACGGTGCCACGGGTCAGTTTTGGGCACGAAAAGCATTACCATCGCCGAGGCAAGTCCCAGCGCAGCGCTTGTTCAGGCTAACAGCCACTGGGCTCGAATCAGATCAGACTCATCAATTGGAGTGAAACACATGGCAACTGCAAAGAAAGCCCCGGCCAAGAAGGCCGAAGGCACCAAGGCTCCGGCAGCCAAGCGCGCCCCCAATGCCGCTTTCCTCAAGCCCCTGACGCCCAGCCCGCTGCTGGCCGCCGTGATCGGTGCCGCGCCCCTGCCGCGTACCGAAGTCACCAAGAAGGTGTGGGAGTACATCAAGAAGCACAACCTGCAAGATGCAGCCAACAAGCGCAACATCAATGCCGATGCCAAGCTCAAGCCCATCTTCGGCAAAGACCAGGTCACCATGTTCGAACTGACCAAGCTGGTCAGCGTGCAACTGAGCTGATCCAACATGCGCAGGCTGCACTGACGAGTCCAGCCTGTCGCATCTGCAGAAAGAGCCCGGCCCTGCCGGGCTTTTTCATGTCCGCCCCAGGGAAGCTACGGAGATCGTTGTCCCGAGGGGTGACGCACAATGTCCCGCGCCCCTCGACACCGAGCGGCACCCGATGCCCATCAGGCATCCGTCTTTGTGTCCCACTCTCAGGAGAACCCCATGTGGAAGATTTTGGTGGCCTTTGTGGCCTTCGCGGCCCTGGCCATTTTCGTGCTGATGAAGAGCGGTGGCGACATCGACATGGGCGGTGAAAAGCACGGCATCGAGGTGGAGCACAGCGCATCCGTGGCCAGCGATGCCGCCTCGGTCGTCGAAGCTGCGGCCTCGGTGGCCAGCGACGCGGCACAAGCCGCATCGGCCGTCGCCAGCGCGGCCAGCAACTGATCGCATGCGCCTCGGTTGAGGCGCTGCGCTCACACCGGTTGACCCGCCTCGTGGTGCGTCAAGCCGGCGTGGCCCCGCTCTGCGGCGAGCCACTGCAACACGGGAATGGTGCCCGGCAAAACCGGCACCACGTCCACCGGCAGCGTTTGCCACGCCATGTGTTGCGACTCCTTCATCTCGAACTCCCCCTGCCAGTCGTACACCTTGCAAAAATGCAGGCGCACGCGCGCGTGGGGGTAGTCCATCAGCTCGACTTGCCAGGGAAAGGCTTCACCAATGGTGATGCCGATCTCCTCGTGCAGCTCGCGACGCAAGGCCTGCTCGACGGTCTCGCCAGCCTCCAGCTTGCCGCCCGGAAACTCCCAGTAGCCCGCATAGACCTTGCCTTGCGGCCTTGAGGTCAGCAGGAAGCGACTTTCACGCCCTTGCGCATCGCGCTCGATGAGCACACCCACAGCGACCTCGACCGGCGTGCGGTCCGTCGCGTCCATCACGTGATAGGACTTGCGCTCGGACGATGCCTCAGACATGGTCGGCTCCGGTGTGATCGCGCCCCGCGTAATCACGCGCGAACTGATAGGCCACGCGGCCCGAACGCGAACCGCGCTCCAGCGCCCACAGCAGGGCCTGCGGGCGGGCCACGGCCATCACCCCCTCAGGCAGGCTGAAGTGGCTCAGCCACTGCGCCACGATGGCCAGGTACTCGTCTTGCGTGAAGGGATAGAAGCTGATCCACAGCCCGAAGCGCTCGGACAGCGAGATCTTCTCTTCCACCGCCTCGCCAGGATGCAGTTCGCCATCGCTGGTGTGCTTGTAGGAGGCGTTGTCGGAGTGGTATTCGGGCAGCAGGTGGCGGCGGTTGGACGTGGCCATCAGCAGCACGTTGTCGCCACCGGCCGACACGGTGCCATCGAGGATGGACTTGAGCGCCTTGTAACCGGGCTCGCCCTCGTCAAAACTGAGGTCGTCACAGAAGATGATGAAGCGCTCAGGGCGGGTGCTCACGAGCTCGATCAGATCAGGCAGGTCGATCAGGTCGGCCTTGTCCACCTCGATGAGGCGTAGCCCCTGCCCGGCGTGGGCGTGCAGGCCGGCCTTGACCAACGAGGATTTACCGGTGCCGCGCGCACCCGACAGCAACACGTTGTTGGCCGGTTGGCCCGCCACAAACTGGGCCAGGTTGCGGGCAAAGCGCCCCTTTTGTGTGTCCACCTCCTGCAGATCGGCATAGGTGATGTGGGCGACGTGGCGCACCGGTTCGAGCCGCCCGGCCGCCCAGGCCTGCCCGCTGCGCTTGCGGTAACGAAACGCCACCGAGGCCGACCAGTCGGGCGCGAGCACGGCATGTTGAGCGGAGGGCAGCAAGGCATCGAGTCGCGTCACCAGCGACTCGGCACGTTGCAGCAGGGAGATCAGGGCGGGGTCAAGCGTCGTCATGCGGGCAGTGTAGCGACTGCCGCGCCGAGGGCATCAACGCAGCAGTTGCTGCAAGCTGGCGTCGAGGTGTTCGGTGGGCAGGCGCTGAAAACCGGTGCGCACAAAGCGTTGCAAGCGACCCAGCACGAAGCTCACGGCCAGCGAGGCATGGGCTTGCGCATCCACGGTGGGCGTGAGTGAACCACGTGCGTCGGCCACGGCCTTGTGGCTCTGGCGCAGCACGGACTCCAGCCGGTCCCACAACTGGTTGATGCGGGCGGACAGGCGTTCGTGCTCCAGGATGAGGGCGTCGCCCACCATCACGCGGCACATGCCGGGGTTTTTCTGCGCGAACTGCAGCACCAGCGCCAGCAGGCGGGCCACCTGCTGCGCCGGATCGGCTTCGCGCGCCTGAATCTGGTTGGCGAGCGAGAACAGGCTGTCTTCGATGAAGGCGATCAGGCCCTCGAACATCTGCGCCTTGCTGGCGAAATGGCGGTACAGGGCGGCCTCGCTCACGGCCAGATGCCTGGCCAGCACAGCGGTCGTGATGCGCTCGGCACCGGGTTGCTCCAGCAGCGTCGCCAGGGCGTGAAGGATTTGTTCGCGGCGCTCGCCGGGCTTGGGGCGCTTGCGCGGCACGGGAGCATCTTGTGCGGCGTCAGTGACAACCGGCGACACCGACGGGGAGGATGGCACCGCAGCCGCTGTAGCCTGTGCCGCCTGGGGTGAGTACGCGTCCGACATCCAGCCTCCCTGTGTGGTGATCACCGACTTGCCGTGCGGCCCCAGCGGTGCAGGGTCCGTAGCTTTTTGATTTTGACACACACCCAGGGCGGTCGCCCATGCAGCGGCAGGCCCGTTTCCAGTCCATGCGGGTTGTGCTGCAAATAGTGTTGCATCCACACCGTTCGCAATCCCAGACGACGGGCACTCTTGAGATTGGCCAGCGTGTCTTCCACCAGCACGCAGCGGTGCGCGAGCAGTTTGTGCCGCGCCAGCACCACGCGCAACATGCGGGTGTCGGGCTTGGGGCGCAGGTCGCCAAACACCCGCATGCCTTCGATGGTGATGATGCCATCGAAGCACGAGGCCAGATCGAGCGCAGTGAGCACCCGTTTGGCGTAGTCGGCTGGCGCGTTGGTCAGCAAAAACTTGCGCCCTGGCAGGCTGTGCAAGGCGGCGCGGTCCACCGGCGGGATGTGCAGGTGCGCCTCCAGCCCCGGCAGTGTGTGGGTCTCGGCCAGAAAGTGCGCCGCGCGGATGCCGTGGTGTTTTTCCAGCCCCAGCAACGTGGCACCGTAACGCCGCCAGTAGTGCATGCGCAGTCGATCGGCCTCGTCGTGCCGCAGACTCAGGTGCTGCACGATGTAGTCGGTCATCGAGCGGTTGAGCCGCCCGAACACGGCCCGGCTGGCATCGTGCAGGGTGTTGTCAAGGTCGAACAACCAGATGGGGTCGGCCCCGCTCATGCCCACCCCATCGCCGCGGCGCATCGTGTTCAGTGCGAACGGATCATGGTGCCGTAGGCCTGCTCGGTGAGGATTTCGAGCAGCATGGCGTGAGGCACCCGACCATCGACGATGTGCACGGCGTTGACGCCGCTCTTGGCCGCATCCAGCGCACCGGCGATCTTGGGCAGCATGCCGCCGCTGATGGTGCCGTCGGCGATCAGCTCGTCAATGCGGCGCGCGGTCAGGTCGGTCAGCAGATTGCCTTCCTTGTCGAGAACGCCCTTGATGTTGGTGAGCAGCATGAGCTTTTCGGCCTTGAGGATCTCGGCCAGCTTCGCGGCCACCAGGTCGGCGTTGATGTTGTAGCTCTCGTTCTGCTCGCCAAAGCCGATGGGGCTGATGACGGGGATGAACTGGTCGTCCTGCAAGGCCTTGACCACGCTGGGGTCGATGGTTTCGATTTCCCCTACCAGGCCCACGTCGTGCTCTTTGGTGGCATCTTCCAGGTCCACCAGCTTGAGCTTGCGAGCGCGGATCATGCCACCGTCGCGGCCCGTCAGGCCCACGGCCTTGCCACCGGCGGCGTTGATCAGGCCCACGATGTCTTGCTGCACCTCGCCGGCCAGCACCCACTCGACCACTTCCATGGTTTCTTCGTCGGTGACACGCATGCCCTGAATGAACTGGCCTTTCTTGCCGATCTTGTTCAGTGCCGCGTCGATTTGCGGGCCGCCACCGTGCACCACCACCGGGTTGAGGCCGACCAGCTTGAGCAGCACCACGTCTTCGGCGAAATCGGCCTGCAGGGCTGGGTCGGTCATGGCGTTGCCGCCGTACTTGATGACGATGGTCTTGCCGTGGAACTTGCGGATGTAGGGCAAGGCCTGCGCCAGGATCTCCGCCTTGTCACGGGGCGCAATGTGGGCAACGAGGTCGGGCTGGGCAGAGTGGGGCATGGCGTGCGCGCAAAGAAGGTGGGAGGAGAAGACAAAACCGCATTTTAGAAGCCTGCAGCCGTCCTCGGTTGCGAAGCGGTCAACCCGGTTGGATGGCTGTGCGTTTCATGGATACTGTCACCCTTGTTTGTGACAGAGGAGCAATGCCGTGAAGCACACCCTGACCCGCACCCTCGGTGGCCTGATTGTGGGCCTGAGCGTGGCCCTGAGCGTTCAGGCGCAACCCGTGGATGGCGAAGTCAAGAAGATTGACCTGGACGCGGGCAAGATCACCCTCAAGCATGGCCCAATCCAGAACCTGGATATCCCGGCCATGCAGATGGCGTTTCGGGTGGCCAACCCGGCCTGGCTGCAAAAGCTGCAAGTGGGTGACAAGGTGACGTTTGAGGCCGACAAGGTGGGCGGTCAGTTCACCGTGACCGCGATCGACGTGCGCAAGTAATGCCTGCACTGACCGCGCTGTCGCCAGCGACGGTCAGAACGCCCACACGAGCGCCCCGGTCATCGTGATGTAACGCGCCAGTTTGCCCACGGCCATGTAAGCCACGCATGGCCAAAAGGGCAGGCGCAACCACCCCGCCACCGCACACAAAGGGTCGCCCACCACCGGCAACCACGCCAGCAGGCAGGCCTTGGGACCAAAGCGCGCCAGCCAGGTCAACGCCTGCTCATGGCCACGCCCCTTGGGTGCGCTTGCACGAGGATGCGAGTGTTGCCACTGCGTCAGCGTGCGATGTGCCCCGGCACCCATCCACCATGAAATGGCCCCGCCCACGGTATTGCCAGCTGTGGCCACCAGCACCGCTGGCCAGAACAGTTCGGGCTGCGCCTGCACCAGCGCGAACACCGCAGGCTCGGAGCCCATGGGCAGCAAGGTGGCCGACAGCAGCGCCACCACAAACACCGCTGGCAAACCGACCGACGGCAGCGCCAACCAGCCCAAAGTGCTCGCAATCAAAGGGGGCATCCAACTGTCCATGCCCACGATTGTGATGGATGCGTGCCGGGCACCATCAGCTTCATGCGGGCCTGCCCCATGCAGGAACGGTGAAGACCGCACTTGACACGGCTTGGCAAGCATCTCCGTTACACGTAAGGCGTGACGTTTGATGCCCAGTGTTTACGCTTACGTCATCTGATGCATTGACGCGGTTGCAGGCCGAAAAAGCTTGCCAGCAGGCCCGTGCGCCGGGCTATAATCTGCCTCTTTTTTAAGCAGCCCTGATCGCCCGTCGGTCGGGGCTTTGCCTCTTTCTGGCCCTCATGAAACCCACCTCCCCAGACCTCGGCGCCTTGGCTGTCGGCAACATCGTGTTGCCGAACCGCCTGTTCGTGGCGCCGATGGCCGGGGTGACGGACCGCCCGTTTCGCCAGCTGTGCAAGAACCTGGGGGCGGGCTATGCGGTCAGCGAGATGGTGACCGCGCGCAAGGACCTGTGGCACACGCTCAAGACCTCGCGGCGCGCCAACCACGACGGTGAGACCACGCCGATTGCCGTGCAGATTGCCGGCACCGACGCGACCATGATGGCCGAGGCCGCCGCCTACAACATCGACCGCGGCGCCCAGATCATCGACATCAACATGGGCTGCCCGGCCAAGAAGGTGTGCAACAAATGGGCCGGCTCCGCCCTGATGCAGGACGAGCCGCTGGCCTTGCAGATCGTGGAAGCCGTGGTCGCCGCCTGCGCACCGCACAACGTCCCCGTGACGCTGAAGATGCGCACCGGCTGGAGCCTGCAGCACAAGAACGCCGAGCGCATTGCGCGGGCCGCCGAGCAAGCCGGCATCGCCATGCTGACCGTGCACGGGCGCACCCGCGAGCAGGGCTACAAGGGCCAAGCCGAGTACGACACGATTGCCGCCGTCAAGGCCGCGGTGCGCGTGCCGGTGGTGGCCAATGGCGACATCACCACGCCCGAAAAGGCGCTGGCCGTGCTGCGGCACACCGGCGCCGACGCGATCATGATCGGCCGCGCCGCCCAGGGCCGTCCCTGGATCTTTGGCGACATCGCCCACTTTCTGGCCACCGGCCAGCACCGCGCCGCACCGCTGACGCAACAGGTCAAGCAGTGGCTGCTGGCGCACCTGGGCGAGCACTACGGCCTGTATGGTGAATTTGCCGGCGTGCGTACCGCGCGCAAGCACATTGGCTGGGCCGTGCGCGCCCTGCCCGGTGGCGAGGCCTTTCGCACCCGCATGAACGCGCTCGACAGCTGCGAAGCGCAGGTGCAGGCCGTGGCCGACTACTTTGACGAACTCAGCCTTGACCACGATCGCCTGCCGGCTGCGGCCGTCGATGTGGCCGAGGACGACGACGCGCAGGAGGCCAGGGAGGCCGCCTGCACAGCGAACTGACCCGATATGAGCAAGAAGAACATCCAAGAATGCATCAAGGACAACCTGGAAGGCTACTTCCAGGACCTGCGTGGCGCCGAGCCGCACGCCGTGTACGACATGGTCGTCAACGCGGTGGAGCGGCCCATGCTGGAGGTGGTGATGTTGCGTGCCGAGGGCAACCAGTCCAAGGCGGCCGACTGGCTGGGCATCAACCGCAACACCCTGCGCCGCAAGCTGCTCGAACACAAATTGATCAAGTAAACCCCGCTTTGAACTGAAGGAAGAACCATGGCCTTGACCGCCCTGCTGTCCGTGTCCGACAAGACCGGCATCGTTGAATTTGCCCAGGCGCTGAACGCCCAGGGCGTGCGCCTGCTGTCCACCGGCGGCACCGCCAAACTGCTGGCCGAAAAGGGCCTGCCCGTGACCGAGGTGTCGGAAATCACCGGCTTCCCCGAGATGCTGGACGGCCGCGTCAAGACCCTGCACCCGCGTGTGCACGGTGGCATCCTGGCCCGCCGTGACCTGCCCGAGCACATGGCCGCGCTGAAGGAACACGGCATCGAGACCATCGACATGCTGGTGGTCAACCTGTACCCGTTCGCCCAGGCTACCGCCAAGGCCGACTGCACGCTGGAAAACGCCATCGAGAACATCGACATCGGCGGCCCCACCATGCTGCGCGCCGCCGCCAAGAACTGGCAGGACGTGGCCGTGATCATCGACCCGGTCGATTACGAGCAGGTGCTGTCGGAGATGAAGGCCGAGGGCATCACCCGTTCGACCAAGTTCATGCTGGCCAAGAAGGTGTTTGCTCACACCGCCGCCTACGACGGCATGATCACCAACTACCTGACGTCGCTGGCAGCCGGTGCCGAGCTGGCCACCGAAGCCGTGCCCTCCAAAGAGGCCTACCCCGCCGTGTACAACCTGCAACTGCACAAGGTGCAGGGCATGCGCTACGGCGAGAACCCGCACCAGTCGGCGGCCTTCTACCGTGAAGCCGCGCCAGTCGCCGGCACGCTGTCGCAATGGACCCAGATCCAGGGCAAAGAGTTGAGCTTCAACAACATCGCCGATGCCGATGCCGCCTGGGAATGCGTCAAGGCCTTTGAAGAGTGCGCCTGCGTGATCGTCAAGCACGCCAACCCCTGCGGCGTGGCCGTGGGTGCGACGCCGCTGGAGGCCTATCAAAAGGCCCTCAAGACCGACCCGACCAGCGCGTTCGGCGGCATCATGGCCTTTAACCGCCCCATCGACGCCGATGTGGTCGAGGCCATCAACGCCAACAAGCAGTTTGTCGAAGTGGCCATTGCCCCGGCCATCACGCCGGCAGCCCGTGCAGCCTACGCATCCAAGCAGAACGTGCGTCTGCTGGAAGTGCCCATCAGCAAGCTCAGCAATACGCTGGACTTCAAGCGCGTGGGTGGCGGCATGCTGCTGCAGTCCAGCGACAACATCGACCTGGTCGGCGACATCAAGGTGGTGTCCAAGGTGCAACCCACTGCACAACAACTCAAGGACATGCTGTTTGCGTGGACCGTGGCCCGCTTCGTCAAGAGCAACGCCATCGTGTTCTGCAAGGACGGCATGACCATGGGCGTGGGTGCCGGCCAGATGAGCCGCCTGGACTCGGCTCGCATTGCCTCGATCAAGGCTGGCCACGCCGGTTTGACCCTGCAGGACAGCGCGGTGGCGTCGGATGCCTTCTTCCCGTTCCGTGATGGACTGGACGTGGTGGTCGATGCGGGCGCGACCTGCGTGATCCATCCGGGTGGCTCGATGCGCGACGACGAAGTCATCGCTGCGGCTGATGAGCGTGGCATTGCGATGGTGTTCACCGGCACGCGTCACTTCCGTCACTGATCCAGGTGTTCATCGGCATCGGGCGCAGCCGCCTGATGCCGCCTCCTGAGGCCCTGCGGGGCCTTTTTTCATGCCCGCCTGCCTGACGATCTGTGCCTCACACGGGCAAGCTGAAAAAGAAGCTGGCCCCCTCGCCAGTACGTCCCTCGGCCCAGCACGTGCCACCGTGGCGCTCGATGATGCGCCGAACGATCGTCAGTCCGATCCCACTGCCCTCGATCTCCGAACCGTGCAGCCGCTGAAAGGGCTGAAAGATCTGCCTGGCTTGCTCGGGCCGGAAGCCCGGCCCGTTGTCGCGGACCTCGATCTGGATCGTGCCGTGCGCCTGAGCTGAACGCACCCTCACCTCGGGATGAGGCTGTGCCCCGGCAAACTTGATGGCATTGCCCACGAGGTTGACGAACACCTGCTGCAGCAAGACCGGGTCCACACTGGCCCGAGGCAAGGCATCTGCACGCACACAGGCCACCGCACCGGCCCCGTGACTGAGTTGCAGGGTGTCCAGTGCCTGCGTCAGCACCCTTTGCAGTTCGGTGTCTTGCCGCGCCAGTGGCACGTGCGTGACCTTGGCCAGCATCAGCAACTGACTGACGAGGTTGCCCAGCCGATCTGACTCACGCTGGATGATCAATAAATAGTCTTTCACACGATCGGAGTCGCCTGCCTGCAAGCGCTGCAGGCAGACCTCCGTCAAGCCTCGGACACCCCCCAGCGGGCCACGCAAATCGTGCGAGACCATGCGGTTGAAGGAATCGAGGTCGCTGACGATCTCCTCCAGTTCCGCAGTGCGGTCTTTCACCCGCACCTCCAGGGAGGCATTGACCTCCCGCAACGAGGCCTCCGCCTGGCAACGTCGCACGATTTCGCGCTCCAGTTCCAGACGCAGACGCCCCATCGAGGCCATCAAGAGACCCAGTCCCACCACGGCGGTGCCCGCGACGCCCCAGGCACGCAAGCCTCTCAAATCCGGCTCGAGCACCAAGGGCCCCACCCCCAGAACCAGGACAGGGTGCAACAAAAAGACCACCGCCGCCAGCACATAGGCCCCACCAGCGAAGGAGCGCATGCGGCGCACACACAAAAAGGCGAGATAGGCAAACATCACGCCCGAGGCCCACGGCCCGGCCATGCCGCCTTGCCCCAGCATTTCGAACATCGCACGCAGCCCAAACCACACCAGGGTGCCGCCCAGCAACCAGACCAGGGAGGCCCGCACAGGCAGATCCAGGTAAGCGCGCACGCCCACATAGAGCGCAGACAGGTTCAAGGCGGCCAGCACGGCCGCAACGGTGGGCCACTCCGGCTGAGTGACCAGTGACGATGCAGAGCCCAAGGCCCGGACCAAGGTCAGCGTCATGGCCAGACCAACCCACTTCAGCCCCCATGCAGGGCGCAAGCGGTCAGCCACGACAAAACTGATGGCCAGCACCACCAGAAAAACACTAACGGCCAACAAAGCCCCGGCTGTGGCTGTCCCCATGAAAGTCATCTTCACCCTCCCGCCATGACGAAGGAACGATGCTCATCCCGCCACATGACGGTAGCACGCACGGCCCGGCCTCGCCAGCATCGCATCCCCCACCCCGCGTGAACGATGCCCCATCTGGATGACGGCGCACACCCCGGAGAAAGTTCATTATTTCGTGCACGAAGCCTATACACTTCGCATGCGAAATAAATATGCGCACCCCATGGCCGACCGCCCCCGTCTGATCTTCCTGCTCAACAGCGCCCAACGCCGGCTCCAGCAATGGATGACCTCGCAACAGGCCTGGGCCACCGACGCCAAAGGCGGCGGCAGTGCGCCGACCTCGGCCCAAAGTGGCGTGCTGTTTGCCCTGGCCAAGGTCGATGGCAGCACCATGGGCCAACTGGCCAAAGCGCTCGACCTGGCCCCCTCGGCCGTCTCCGGCCTCGTCCAGCGCATGGAGGCCTTGCACTGGGTGCAGCGCCGCCCTTGCCCCAACGACGCCCGCACCCAGCGCGTCTGGTTGCTGGATGCCGGCCGCATCCAGATTCCGGCCTTGAAGCAGGCCCTCAAGCGCGTCAACGACCGCCTGTCCGAAAGCTTCTCTGACGAGGAACTGCACACCGTGGCCCGCTGGCTGCGCCATGTGCAGCACCTTGGTGACCATCCCTCTTGCTGAACGCTCCGCATGACCCGAACCTCTTCTACCGATGGCGCTGAACGCGTCGAGATCACCTGCGCCGACGGCGTTCGCCTGCACGGGCATTTCGTGCGCAGCCGCTCAGACGCCCCTGCGGGCCTGCCGGTGCTGCTGAGCCCGGCCACCGGCGTCAAGCAGCACTACTACCTGCGCTTCGTGCACTGGCTGGCCAAGCAGGGCCATGATGTGCTGGTGTTCGACTACCGGGGCATCGGCCTGTCCCTGCACGGCCCGCTGAAAGACTGCCGGGCCACGCTGGCGGAGTGGGGCCAGCAGGACCAGGTCGCCGCGCTGGAGTGGCTGCTGCAGCGCACCGGCAGCGAGCAGGCCTTGCTGCTCGGCCACAGTGCTGGTGGTCAGATGATCGGCCTGTTGCCCAACCACCAGCGCGTCGCCCGACTGGTGGGGGTGTCGGTCTCGACGGGTTGGCTGCGCGGCATGCGCCCCGGCTTCCGATGGAAAGCCTGGTTTGGCCTGCGCGGCGTGATCCCGCTGGGTGTGCTCATCAAGGGCTACGCCCCCACGGCAGCGGTCGGACTGGGCGAGAACCTGCCCGCCCAAGTGGGGTTGCAATGGGGCCAGTGGTGCGCCGCGGGCGGCTACGCCACCAATGCCGTCCGCCAACACCCCGAGCGCGACTTCCATGCCCAGGTGCGCACCCCGATCACGGTGCTGCATGCGGCAGACGACGACATCGCCACCGAGACCACCGTGGCCGACCTGCTCCGCACCTTCCCGGCTGCGCCCAAACAGACCGTGCGCATCGAGCCCGCCGCGCATGGCCTGAAAAGCCTCGGCCACATCGACTGGTTCCGCCAGTCTCACCAGGCGGTGTGGCCCACGATTGCCGCAGCCTTGCGAGGGCCGGTTATCCTGTCTGCCTCATGAGAATCCTCGGCATCGACCCCGGCTTGCAGACCACCGGCTTTGGCATCATCGAATCCGAAGGCCCACGCCTGCACTACATCGCCAGCGGCACCATCAAGACCAAGGAGGCCGCGCAGGGCGACCTGCCCTCCCGGCTCAAGCTGATCTTTGACGGTGTGCGCGAGGTGGTGGCGCGTTACGAACCCGAACAGGCCTCGGTCGAGATCGTGTTCGTCAACGTCAACCCGCAATCGACCTTGTTGCTGGGCCAGGCACGCGGCGCTGCCATTGCGGGCCTGCTGTCCGCCCCCGGTCACCCCAGCGTGGCCGAATACACCGCGCTGCAGATGAAAAAGGCCGTGGTCGGCCATGGTCATGCGGCCAAGGCCCAGATCCGTCACATGGTGATGCGCCTGCTGCAACTGCCGCGTGAGCCGAACAACGATGCGTCCGACGCGCTGGGGCTGGCGATCTGCCACGCTCACGCCGGTCACGCCATGGCGCAGATGGCCAAGGCCACCGACCTGACCCGGCGCACCCACGCCCAGATCAAGGGCGGTCGGGTGTACTGAGCCGCACCGTGCCGTTCAGAGTCCTTCTTTGATCATCCGCCCCGAGGTGGCTTGCACCGGCCGTGCGTTCATCGGGTACAGGCGGTGGAAAATGGCGATCTGATCGATGGACACCGTGACGGGCTGCTTCATCACCATCCACAGCACGTTCTCGGTGCAGGGCGGGCTGGTGAGCGAACCCATGTAGGTGTAGTACTGGTTGTGCTGTGGGGGCAGAATCTGGGCAGGGTCCAACAGCGCCTGCGCGGCCAACTCCTGGTTTTTCTCAAGCGGCAGGTTGTTCCACACTTGCTGGATCAGGGGATGCGCATCACCTTGATCGAGCAGCACCCCCACCACCGCAAACTGCCCGGACGGGCTCTTGTGGACGAGATGGGCCGACATGGGGTAGGCCCGCCCCTCCACCCGTTCCTCACTGGGACGATGGAAGTGGAACTGCACCAGCTCGTAGCGCTGCCCCATCACCGTGATGCTGTTGCCCAGGTCCAGGTTGACCTGCACGGTGTGACCGTTGTCAATCACGCGAAAGCGTGTCGGACGGTAGTCGAACCGGATGGGATCGAGCTGGACCTTCAGACCGTCACGGATGTCAATCGGACTTTGTCGCTTGCCGAGCATGCACTGCTGGTAGGCAGGTTTGAGCCGCCCCCAGGACTCCGGCCCGGTTGCGCCACTGTAGGCCCAATGGACATCGCGGCCATGATGCAAACGCTCGTGCGCGGCGTCAGCGTCACCCGCTGCAGCAGTCTGCCTGGTACGCGGAGCCTGGGTCTTGAGCTTGACCACCGGAGCGGCCGAACGCCTGGCTGCCACCTCGGCGATTTTCTGGTCAATGAGGTCGGCCAGCTCGGTCATCGAGACACCCTGTGCTTCGGCCTTGGGCACCTCTTTGATCACGTCCTTGCGCTTGAAAAAATTGGGCCTGGACAGGGTCGGCCGGATGCTGGCCGACGACGCGCCCGACTCGGTGGACGCGGGGGCGGCAGCGTCGCGGGCTGCCGACACCAGAGGCAGGGCCAAGCCGGCCACCAGGGCCAAGACCGTCAGTCGGGAAAACGCAAGGGTGGGCAACATGGTCGAAATCTCCGGCATACGCCTTGTTTTCGGCAGATGACACGCCCAACTTGACCCTGACGTTGGCAAAAATAAGTGTGAAGTCAGCCGATAGGCCGGATTCTGTGCGGCCCCTTGTCTTGCGACTTGGAACCGTGACCGCCATTCCTCTGGGCCGCCTGTCGCCAGAACGGCTCGATGCCACCTACCCGCACACTCCCCGGGCCAGGTCAACGTGTGCCTATTTGGTGTTGCTGCGCGTAGAGATTGCCCGTTTCACCCTCTGCGACCCCGGCCATTCTTTCGAATGGCCTTTGGCGTGGCTTGCGCCCCGCCCAAGGCCGCAGAGACTCGTCTCTGTTGCTCTGATCCTCACCTCGCGGTGGAGAGGTGTTACCTCCTACGCTGCCCTGTGCAGTCCGGACCTTCCTCCAGTGCGCCCTTTCGGGCCTTGCACCAGCGGCGGTCTGGCTGACTTCACCCGCGCATTATCGCCGCTGCAGCATCAGCCAGGCGATCAAGCCCACCATCATCAGCAACAAAGCTGCAAATGCCAGGCCCACCGTGCTGTGCATCACCATCGGGGCCAAGACGCCGGCCACCACACCGTTAGCCGCGCTGCCGACGAAGGCCTGCATGGAAGCGGCCATGCCGCGTCGCTCAGGAAAGAGGTCCAGCACCATGAGCGTGACCACCGGGGTCATCATGGCCCACCCGAGCGAATACACGGCGATGGGGATCAATGCCCAGCTCACGTGCGCCTTGAACAGCAGGTTGGCCCCCAGGTTCAACACCGACACGACGAGCATGATGGCCAGCCCGATGTGCACCTGTCGCTCAGGCGCGAGGCGACCCGCCAACCTGCCGCTCAACCAGGCTCCACCCATGATGCCGCTGATGGTGCACACAAAAAACCAGAAAAATTGCGTGGGGCCCAGCTGCAGGTGTTCACCCAGGAAGGTGGGTGCCGACAGCACGTACAAAAACATGCCGTTGAAGGGGATGCCACTGGCCAGCGCCAGCAACAAAAAACGCGGATTGGTGCCCAGCTGCCAGTAACCGCGCATCAGGTGCCTGACCGACAGGACCTGCCGCTGCGACACGTGCAAGGT
>JAGOKC010000159.1 GCA_017994835.1 Aquabacterium sp.
GATGTTCAAACAGCAATACGGCCTGAACATGGAACATGTGCCCTACAAGGGATCGGGCCCCATGCACAGCGACCTGCTGGGCGGCACGTTGCAGTTTGCGGTGGACACGCTGACGCAGAACGTGCCTTTCATCAAGGATGGCAAGCTGATCGGCATTGCGGTGACGTCCAGGGCCCGGATGGCGATGGCACCCAACGTGCCGACCGTGATCGAGGCCGGGTTCCCGAAGCTGGTGGCCGAGAACTTCCTAGGTATTTCTGCGCCGGCCGGAGTGCCAAAAGACGTGGTGGACAAGGTGCACAAGGCGTTGAACGAAGTCGTCGCACGGCCCGACATCGTGAAGCGACTCGATGACATGGGCATCGCCACGCACAAGCTGAGCCAGCCCGAGTTCGCGGACTTCGTCGCCAAACAGGTGGCGGAATGGGGCCCGGCCGTCAAGGCCTCAGGCGCCCGGCTGAACTGAGCCGGCGCGAGGCATCCACGATGAGCGGAGGTCTATCCATCCATTGCGTGGACGTGGCCAGCGGTCGCGTGGCCACGGGACTGCAGGTCGCGCTGCACCGCCTCGGGCCTGACGGCGAGCCCCTGGGCATCGCACTGGCCGATGGCCTCATCGGCGCCAACGGCCTGTTGGCACACCCGGCACTGATGAGCGAGGCCATCACAGCCGGCGGGTACGAAGTGCGCTTTGCCGTCGGCGCGTTCTACCGGGGCCAGGGCGCCGCGCTGCCCTCGCCCGCGTTCCTCGAAACCGTGCCCTACCGTTTCCATATCGCCGACACCGCACAGCACTACCACCTGCCGTTCAAGTTCACGGCCTGGGGCTTCTCCCTGTTCCGCGGCGGGGCGTGATCCGACTCAGGACGCTGCGAAAACTTCGGTGTCGACTTCCCGGTTGGCCTGATCGCTGTATCGGTCGCCGGACACGGTGTTCTGATTGATGAGCGCGTCCAGCCGCGCCAGCACCTCGGGCGACAGGCGCACGTTCGCCGCGCCCAGGTCGTCCAGCAGGTGCTCAACACTCGTGGTGCCGGGGATCGGCAGGATGTCGTCGCCCTGATGCAGCAGCCAGGCGATGGCCAGTTGCGAGGGCGTGCAGCCGACCTCGGACGCAATGGCGTTGAACGGTGGCAGTAGCGCCTGGTTTCGGGCGTAGTTGGCCGGCGTGAAACGTGGCATGGTGCGGCGGATGTCCTTGGCGTCAAAGGCGTTCACGTCGAGGGGCCAGCACAGGAAACCGCGCGCCACCGGACTGAAGGCGACGAAACTCACGCCCAGCTCGCGGCAGGCCTGCAGCACCGCGATTTCGGGGTTGCGAGTCCACAGCGAATACTCGGTCTGCAGCGCAGCGATGGGGTGCACGGCGTGCGCGCGTTGCAGCGTGGTGGCAGAAACCTCCGACAGGCCGATGGCCCGGATCTTGCCCACGCGCACCAGATCGGCCAACGCACCCACGCTGTCTTCGATCGGCACCTGCTTGTCCCAACGATGCAGGTAATACAGGTCGATCACGTCGGTGCGCAGGCGCTTCAGGGCCGCCTCGCAGGTGGCCTTGAGGGTTTCGGGTCGACCGTCGATCACCCGCACCCGCTTGCCGTCGCCCGCCACGTCCACGCCCTGCATGCCACATTTACTGGCGAGCGTGAACTTGCCGCGGTGTGGGCCCAGCACCTTGCCCACCATCGTTTCGCTGGCACCGAAACCGTACAGCGCCGCGGTGTCGAAGTGCGAAACGCCAGCGTCCAGCGCGGCCAGCAGCAGGCGCTCGGCCTGCAACTCGGAAACTGGCGCGCCGTAAGCGTGGCAGATGTTCATGCAGCCCAGACCGATGGCACTGACGGTAAAGGGGCCGAGCTGTCTTGATGGCATGGTGCGCTCCGGTTGGGTGTGCCGCTCACTCGACATCGAGCAGGGCTGGCTGATCAAAAAAATGCAGCGCCACCAGCAACAAGACCGTCACAACGGGCATGGCAGCAGGGTGGACGATGCCCGCAACCAGCGGCGCCGCCATGAGGAACAGGCGCAGACCCCAGCTGTACAAAAGGCCCGCCCGGTGAACGTGGGTGACAGCCGCCGGGGTGAACGTCACGCGCTCCGGGCTCGACACCGGCATCGACATGATGAAGCTTGCATGCCCATAGTGGCGCATTGCCATGGCAGAACAGACGTAAGAGGCAAACAGGGTCATGACCAGCATCGCCTGCAAGACCGCGTGGAGCTGTTCATCCAGCGCGCCCAACGTGAACTTTCCGGCCAACGAACCGCCGGCCAGGGTGACCGAACCCATCACGGCCAATGCAGCCGTCGAAGCTGAAATGGTGGCCGACATCAGGGTGTTGCGCAGCGCCTGAACAGCGACCACCTCGAACCCTGGTTGCGATGACATGGCTGTGACCCATTTCATGCGCAATCGCACATTGGCGTAACGGGCGGTTCGCTCGGGGTGGTGTCTTCCGATCCAGTACAGCCTGCCTTCATAGGCCACCAGCAGCAACAGACTGAAAGCCGCGAGGGACCAGGCGAGCAATGAATTCATCAGCATGGGCCGATGATAAGCGGCACTCTCCATCC
>JAGOKC010000083.1 GCA_017994835.1 Aquabacterium sp.
GACCAAGTAGGCTGCGATGGATGCAGTACGTGTCGATATCACCCAGCAGGTATCGGGTGAGGAGCGAAGTTTGCTGTCGAAGGCCTGCACAGGCTCGTGGAACTCAGGCTGGTAGCAAGTGTGTTGCAGCGCCAGCACCTGGGGCACATCTTCGGCTGTCATGGGGCGGCATTGCAGTCCGTGCGGGGTGGGCATGGTAAAAACAGGATTCAAGCTGGTGATCACCCCCATGATCGGGCAGGGGTATAACCCGCAGTCGCTCGGCATTTCGACGTGGTGAGGTGGCAATCCTGCCAGAATCATTTGCATTGTTTTTGTTCGGTAACCGTTACAGCCCATGTCCAAGATTTCTTATCAGCGTTCGTCTTCCAAACTGGTTGTTGCGGCAGTGGTCGCGGTTGCCGTGATCGGTGCGGGGGCGTATTGGATGACCTCAGGTTCATCAACCGCTCAACAGGGCGGGGTGGTGCTGTCGGATTCCGGTTTGCCGGGTTGGCCTCAGGCCTCAACAGGTAATCCGGAGCCTGCAGACATCACGCAGCCCCCCGTGTTGGCAGATGGTCGTCCCAGCGATGTGGCCAGCGACGACTGGGCAGCGTTGCAGGCGGCACTGGCCAAGGTCGGGGTGCCTGCCGCAGAGGCGGGGCGAATCGTCAGCTACAACCGTTATCAACGCACGTTTGAGTCGTGGCAGAACATTGATCAGGCCGATGATGCCCCGCGTCGTCGCAGGGTGGCTCAGGCGCTCATGAATCAGTTGCCCGAGCACGTGTCTCGCGGCGAGTTCACGCTACTGGAGGCCGTTTTGATTGGTTCGGCCTTGATTGCCGACATTGAGCCGGACACGGCACGTCGCACGGCCCGACTGGACGCCTGGCAAGCCGAGGTTTTGACGGTGTTGCCCATTCCCTCCGAAGATGAGGCGAAAGCCAAGGCCGAGACGCGCGAGACCGAGTTGAAGCGCCGTCAGGCTCAGGCGTTTGCGGACTGGCAGGCACTGACAGATCCGGCCGCGCGGACGCCCGCACGCCTGGAGCAGGCGCTTGAAGAAGTGCGCCGCGCTTACAACGCCATGACTTTTTGAGGCGGTTGATCTTGCTGCGGTCAGTGCCGATGGGGTCGGAATGGAGTTTGCATGAGTGATCGCAGCAGGCTGGGAATGTTCACGTCCCATCGTCAGGCACCCACGTTGGCATGGGGACGCACCTTTGCAGGGGTGTGCCTGACGATTGTGTTGACAGGCGCGCTCGGTGGCGGGGTTCAGGCTGCCAACCTGGAAGGTCAGCAGTTTGACGACACGGTGGTGTTGGACAAACGCAAGCTGCAGCTCAATGGACTGGGTTTGCGGGGGGTGGCTTGGGTCAAGGCCTTTGTGGCGGGTTTGTATGTCACCACCCCCAGCCGGGATGCCACGCAGTTGCTGTCCGATACTGGTCCGCGTCGGTTGCGTCTGAAAATCATGCTGCAAGCCCCCAGCAGTGAGTTGACCAAATCACTGTTGCGGCGGGTGCGCCGCCATGAACCCCCCGAGGTGCAAGCCAGACTGGCTGAGCGGTTGACACTGTTTGCCCAGCAACTCGATGGTCTGGGCGAATTGATGCCCGGTGATGTGGTGGACATGGATTACCTGCCTGGCAAGGGGCTGGTGCTGTCGCGCAATGGTCAAGTCACTGGCAAACCTCTGATGGGTGATGACCTTTACCGCGCAATATTGCAGATTTTTGTGGGCGAGCATGCGATTGACCCACGGATGAGGCAAGGCTTGCTCGGTGTCACAACCTGAAGCCCGCATTGATCCACAACTGGATCGCTTCATCGACATGCTCTGGCTGGAAGACGGGCTGAGCAGCAATACCTTGGGTGCATACCGACGAGACTTGCAGGCGCTGTCTGACTGGTTGTCTCAACAGCCCGATGGGCACACCTTGTTGACAGCGTCCGAGCTTGATCTGGCCAGCTATGCATCGGCCCGGCATGCCGGATCGCGACCGTCCTCAGCAAGTCGGCGCTTGAGCGTGTTTCGGCGCTTTTACCGCTGGGCAACGCGCGAGGGTATGGTGCGCGAAAATCCCACTCTGAGAATGGACGCCCCCCGTCAACGCATGCGTCTGCCGGGCACCCTGACCGAGGCTCAGGTTGAGGCTTTGCTGGCCGCCCCCGACATCGACGAACCACTGGGGCTGCGTGACCGGGCCATGCTGGAGGTGCTTTACGCCAGCGGCTTGCGGGTGAGCGAGTTGGTGACCTTGAAGTCCGTGCACGTGAGCTTGAGCGAGAACGTGCTGCGTATCACGGGCAAGGGCAGCAAGGAGCGTCTGGTGCCCTTTGGTGCGGAGGCTGCGGAGTGGCTGCAGCGCTATCTCGTGCAGGCGCGTGCGCAGATCCTGAGCGGGCAGGTGAGCGACGCATTGTTTGTCACTGCGCGGGGTCACGAGATGACCCGTCAGATGTTCTGGAAGCTGGTCAAAAAGTATGCACTGCAGGCGGGCATCAGCCAGCACCTGTCACCGCACACCTTGCGGCATGCATTTGCCACCCATCTGCTCAACCACGGGGCCGACCTGCGGGTGGTGCAGATGCTGCTGGGGCATGCCGATATTTCGACCACGCAGGTGTACACCCATGTGGCACGTGAGCGCTTGCGGCAATTGCACGAGAAACATCATCCACGTGGCTGAGACAGTGTGCGCGGCACCATGACTGCGGCTCGCGTCACTCGGCCCAGCTGATCCAGCCCATGTGCGAGGTCACCAGAATCAGCACGCCAAAGGCGATGCGGTACCAGGCAAAGGGCATGAAGTTGTGGCTGGAGACGTAGCGGATCAGCCAGCGCACGCACACCCAGGCCGACAGGAAGGCAAACACCAGCCCGGTCAGGAAGAGGGGCAAATCGTCCAGCGACAACAGGGCGCGTTCCTTGTAAAGGCTGTAGGCTCCGGCACCGACCAGCGTGGGAATGCCCAGGAAAAAGCTGTAATCGGTGGCTGATTTGCGGGACAGGCCCATCAGCATGCCGCCAATGATGGTGGCACCCGATCGGCTGGTGCCAGGCACCAACGCCAGGCACTGCACGAGGCCCACTTTGAGGGCATCCCAGGGAGTCATGTCGTCCATCGACTCGACGCGTGAGGTTTGGGTGCGCGCGGTCAGGTTCTCGGCCAGCATGATGAAAAAACCACCGATGATGAAGGTGGTTGCCACCACAGTGGGTGTGAACAGGTGCGCCTTGACCAGTTTGCCCAACAGCAGACCCATGACCACGGCGGGCAGGAAACCGATGATCACATTGAGCGCAAACCGCTGGGCCACCGGATCGGAGCGCAGTCCGGTGACGGTGTCCTTGATCCGCTGCAAGTACACCAGGATGACCGCGAAGATGGCACCGGTCTGGATGGCGATTTCGAACACCTTGGCCTTTTCGGCACCCGCCGAGCCGCCGAAGTCCATCAAGGCGTTGGCCAGGATCAGGTGGCCAGTGCTGGAGATGGGTAAAAACTCGGTCAGGCCCTCCACGATGCCCATCACGGCGGCCTTCAGAAACAACACAATGTCCACGGTCACAGTCCTTGCAGAAGCCGACTTTGCTCGCATCGGCGTGCGAGCATCTTAGGACATGGTCATGGTGGCATTAGCCCGACACCCTTCAGGGGCAGGGGCGCTTGTCTAAACTGAGCCACATGGATTTTGCTCTCTCCCCTGATATGGGTGTCCGCGCGGATGTGGCCGCCTGGCCGCCTTCGCCTGCACTGTGGATGAACCGTCTGGCGCAACGAAGCGAGGCTTTGCGTGCGCGCTTGCATGTGCCTTTGGGGACACCCTGGGAGGGCGATCCGGTACCCCAGCCTCACTGGGTGGCGGTCAATCAATCACTGGCGCAAGCCTTGGGCCTGCCGCCAGATTGGCATCACGCGGTGGATGCTGCCGGTGTCAGCGCTTTGCAGGTGCTCAGTGGCAACGTTTGCTGGCCTGGTATGGCCCCAATGGCGACGGTGTACAGCGGTCATCAGTTCGGCCATTGGGCGGGTCAACTGGGTGATGGACGGGCCTTGCTGCTGGGCGAGTTGGACACCCGTATGGGATTGCAGGAAATTCAGCTCAAAGGCGCAGGTGCAACCCCGTACTGCCGTGGTGCCGATGGGCGTGCGGTGCTGCGCTCGTCGATCCGTGAGTACCTGTGCAGCGAGGCCATGCACGGCCTGGGCATTCCCACCACCCGGGCGCTGGCGCTGAGCGCTTCACCCCTGGCGGTGCGCCGCGAGAGCTTCGAGACGGTCGCTGTGGTCACCCGGGTCGCACCCAGTTTCCTGCGCTTTGGCCATTTCGAGCATTTCTCGCACCACCGCCACCCACGCCATCACGAGGTGCTGGCCGACCTGGTCGATTTCGTCGTCACCCACCATTACCCCGAACTGCAGGACGCGCCCAACCGGGCGCTGGCGCTGCTGGACGCCGTGCTGCAGCGCACCGCCCGCCTGATGGCTGACTGGCAGAGCGTGGGCTTTTGCCATGGGGTGATGAATACCGACAACATGTCCATCCTGGGCCTGACGATCGACTACGGCCCCTTTGGCTTCCTGGACGCCTTCGATCCGGAGCACATCTGCAATCACTCCGATGACCAGGGGCGTTATGCCTGGAGCAACCAGCCGCAGATTGGCTACTGGAACCTGCGTGCGCTGGCCCAGGCTTTGATGCCGCTGATTCCGGATGTCCAGGGTGACCCTCAGGCGGTGATCGAGGTGATGCAGACCTACGAGACGCACTTTCCACAAGCGATGACCGAACGTTGGTGCGCCAAGATCGGCCTGCGCCCGTTGTCTGGCGACGGCTCGGCAGACCGCACCGATGACCAGCGGCTGGCGCTGGACTTTCTGACCTTGCTGGCCCGTGGGCGCGTCGATTTCACGATCGCCTTCCGTCGCCTGGCCGAGTTCCGCACGGACCTGTCGCCCGATGCCCCTGAGAATGCCCGCATCCGCGATCTGTTCCTGGACCGGGAAGCGTTTGACGCCTGGGCCCTGCGCTACGCCCAGCGCCTGCGCGCCGAACAGAGTGTGGACGCCGAGCGTGCCGCGCGCATGAACCGCGTCAACCCCTTGTACGTGCTGCGCAACCACATGGCGGAAACCGCCATCCGTCAGGCGCAACGCGGAGACGACAGCGAGGTGCAGCGCCTGCACCGTCTGCTGCAGCATCCGTTCGACGCGCAACCCGGCTGCGAAGCCGATGCCGACTTCCCGCCCAGCTGGGCGCAATCCATCGAGGTGTCCTGTTCATCATGAGTGCCTACAAAGTCGAGAAAACCGATGCCGAGTGGCGTGAGCAACTCTCGCCCATGGACTACCAGGTGACCCGCCAGGCGGCCACCGAGCGCCCCTTCAGTGGTCGCTACTGGGACCATTTCGAGCAGGGCGACTACCGCTGCGTCTGCTGCGGCGTCAAGCTGTTCGAATCCGACACCAAGTTCGATGCCGGCTGCGGCTGGCCCAGCTACTGGCAACCGGCTGACGACAGCATGGTCGAGCGCGTGCGCGATACCAGCCACGGCATGGTCCGGGTCGAGGTGCGTTGCCAAAACTGCGGCGCCCACCTGGGCCACGTCTTCGAAGATGGCCCCCAGCCCACGGGGGAGCGCTACTGCATCAACTCCGCCGCGCTAGACTTCGAACCGCGCCAGCCTTGAGCGCACCAACCAGCGGCCGCTGAACCCGTGCCGGATATTTCATGAAGATCTTTTTTGACCTGCTGCCCATCATCCTGTTTTTTGCCAGCTACAAGTGGGCTGGCAGCAATGCGGAACAGGCAGCGCAATGGCTGAACCACTATCTGGGTTTTGCCGTCTCTGGCGGCAGCGTGGGCGTGACCGAGGCCCCCGTGCTGCTGGCCACCGTGGTGGTGGTGGTCGCCACGATGCTCCAGATTCTGGTGCTCAAGGCCCTGGGCAAACGTGTGGACAAGATGCTCTGGGCGGGCTTGGCCGTGGTCGTGGTGCTGGGCGGCTTGACCTTGTGGTTCCATGATGAAACCTTCATCAAGTGGAAACCCACAGTCATCTACTGGCTGATGGCGACCGGCTTTCTGATCACCGAAATCGTGCTGGGCAAGAAGATGCTGCGCCAGATGATGGGCGGGCAGGTGGATGTACCAGAAGCTGTGTGGCGCAATCTGGGCTGGGCCTGGGTGCTGTTCTTCGCGGGCATGGGCGTGCTCAACCTGTGGGTGGCCTTCAACTTCCCGACCGATACCTGGGTGAGCTTCAAGATGTGGGGTAGCCTGGGCCTGACCCTGGTCTTCACACTGGCACAGGGCGTGTACCTGAGCCGCCACATGGCCCCGACAGAAGCGCCTGCCGAATCTGGCAAGCAAGGTTGATTTTGCAAAACACATCCATGAACACTGAATCCGTATCCGCAGCCCAGATGGAGGCCGTGCTCACGCAGGCCTTGCAGCCCGATCTGGTCAAGGTCACAGACGATACGGCCGCCCACCGTGGCCACGCCGGCCACAGCGGGGCTGACACCGGCACTCACTTTTCCATTCACATTCGGGGGCGCTGCTTCAACGGCTTGTCGCATGTTCAGCGTCATCGCCTTGTGTATGATGCTTTGCGCGATTTGATTGTGCGGGGCGTTCATGCCCTGGCGATCAAAGCCGAGCCCGTCTGAACCCTTTACAGAAAGCTTTCGCTCATCATGAAGATCTCTCGTATCGCCAAGGCTGCTGTGTTGGCCGTCACCGTCACGCTGGCAGCACCTTCGGTGTTCGCGCAAAACATCGCCATCGTCAATGGCAAGGCTGTGCCCAAGGCACGCGCCGAGGCCATGATCGACCAGATCTTGAAGAACCAGCAACCCGGCCAACCGCCGCAGACTCGCACGCCGGATCTGGAGCAAAAGGTCAAGGACGAGATCGTCATGCGCGAGATCTTCATTCAGGAAGCCGAACGTCGCGCTTTGAACAATTCGCCTGATTTCAAGGTGCAGTATGAGTTCGCGCGTCAGACCATCCTGATTCGTGCCTTGTTCCAGGATTTCGAAGCCAAGAATCAGATCACCGAGGCTGATGCCCGTGCCGAGTATGACAAGATCAAGGCCGCCAATGGGGCCAAGGAATTGCGCGCTCGCCACATCCTGGTTGAAGGCGAAGCCGAGGCCAACGAGATTCTGGCCAAGATCAAGGGCGGTGCCAAGTTCGATGAGTTGGCCAAGAAGCACTCGAAAGATCCAGGCTCGGCCGAGAATGGTGGAGATCTCGACTGGGCCAACCCCAGCAACTATGTGCCCGAGTTTTCGCAGGCTTTGCTGAAGCTGAAGAAGGGTGACATCACCAGCGCCCCTGTGAAGTCGCAGTTCGGCTGGCACATCATCAAGCTGGAAGACGAGCGCGTTGCGCAGTTCCCCGAGTTCGAGGAAGTGAAGGCCCAGATCATTCAGCGTGGCATGCAGGCCAAGTTGGCCAAGTTCCGCGACGATCTCAAGACCAAGGCACGAACCGATTACAAGTTTGGTAACTGAAAAAGCCGTTGAGGATGGGCAGCGTCAGTGCTGCCTGCCTTGATGTCAAAAGCAACGCGCTCCACGGAGCGCGTTGCTGTTTGTGCTTTTTGCTGTGAGGGATGTCGCGTCAGTCGCGTTTGCGAAATACCAGATCCCACACGCCGTGGCCCAGGCGCAAACCCCGGTTCTCAAACTTGGTGAGCGGCCGGTAGGCTGGTTTGTCAGCGTAGGTCTCAGCGGTATTGACCAGGCCCGGTTCGGCTGACAGTACCTCCAGCATCTGCTGGGCGTAAGGTTCCCAGTCCGTGGCGCAGTGAATGTAACCACCGGGTGCCAGACGTGAGGTCAGATGGGACACCAGAGGTGCCTGGATCAGTCGGCGCTTGTTGTGACGCTTCTTGTGCCACGGATCAGGAAAGAAAATGTGCACGCCAGCCAGTGAGGCGGGCGGGATCATGTGCTCCAGCACTTCGACCGCGTCGTGGCGGAGGATGCGCAGATTGGTCAGACCCATCTCGCCAATGTGCTTGAGCAGGGCACCCACGCCGGGTTCGTGCACTTCACAACCAATGAAATCGGTGTCGGGCAAGGCCTGGGCAATCTTGGCCGTGGCATCGCCCATGCCGAAGCCGATTTCCAGCACCACGGGTGCCGTGCGTCCGAATGTGGCTGGGTAATCCAGCGGTGCATGGTTGAACGGCAGTACAAAGCGCGGGCCCAACTCTGTCAGGGCGCGGGCCTGGCCCTCGGTCGTTCGCCCGGCGCGCATCACGAAAGTCTTGATGGTGCGGTGGTGCGGTGCTTCGGCTACGGTTTCAGCCGCAGACAAATCTGGATCTTGTGGGTCGAGGTCAGGGTGGGACATGCGAGACGAGCGTTCTGGCCGTGGGAATCAAGGGCGTGAGTGTGCCTCAGTCTGCCGAGCGTCGCAAACATGAGACGCCTGGCAAGGCCTGCACACCGGTCTTGCCTTTACAATGCGACCCAGTGCGGGTGTCGTTCAATGGTAGGACTCTTGCTTCCCAAGCAAATAACGTGGGTTCGATTCCCATCACCCGCTCCACATACCATGTCAAAGGCCGCTAGGAACATACACCTAGCGGCCTTTTTCCTTGGTAAATCAATGGTTTGCCTTGCAGTGACGTGCAGCGGAAGACATTGACAGACAGAGAGGGGCGGGGGGAACAATCAGGGGAACAAATCGCTTGTGCCCCCATCTTGGGGTTATTTGTTCCCCCGGAGTGTTCCCCCATGCTCACAGATCCAGCTTGCAAAAATGCCGTGTGCCCCCCGGACAAGCCACGTATTCGACTGTCCGATGCGGGTGGGCTGTACCTGGAGGTGACGCCGAATGGCTCCAAGCGTTGGTTTGCCAAGTACCGCTTCGACGGCAAAGAAAAGCGACTGGCGCTCGGCAGCTATCCGGGTGTGACGCTCAGACCATCATGGCGGCACGGCAATGGACAGACGAACAGCGCCAGCGACAGCGCGAAGCAATCCAACGGTGGAAGCCGTGGGCGCAGTCAACCGGCCCGCGAACCGACGAGGGAAAGGCCAAGGCATCACGCAACGGTGAAAAGGGCGGGCTGTGGGCTGAAGTGCGTGATCTGAGCAAGATGGCAAACGCGCTGCTGAAGGAACAGCGGGAGTTGCTGCGACTGATCCAGCGGTGAGGACTGAAAAGGTACTCCCGAGGGGTAGCCCTGCACGGGGTCGTGGAGCCGCCGGGATCGGCAGTTTTCCGGCCCCTATGGGTACGTGTCTATTACTGCCCCTCAAGACCCCACCCAG
>JAGOKC010000160.1 GCA_017994835.1 Aquabacterium sp.
CCGACCAACGACCTGTGGCCCTGTCCGCCTGACCTTGCACACAGGACCCAGCCAGCTCATTCAAGCCATCCGTCTTGTGATCATCAGCTACGGGTCTGGGCATCTCAACTCCGGGCAAGTGCTCTGGCGCTGTCAATGATAGGGCCCTGACCACCGCGCCACCGAGGCCTGCAACAGCACTCAGCGCTTGTTGGACCTGCGGCGCGTTCGGGCCTGCTTCGCAGCGTCCACGGCCCTGGCCAGCTCATCTGGCCTGGACTCAATCTCAGAAGCCAGCCCAAACGACCATCGCACCGATTCGACAACCTCATCATGCACGCCAGGCAGCGGCGCCAGCGCCTCGCGCATGCATGGCTCCCATTGGCTCGCTACGGTTTGCGCTGCCGATGACAACCAGGCTGCCGCCACCTCCACATCAAGCCCGAAGTGAGCCGCCACGCCTAGAAAGCGGCCGAGCCCTGCCTCCCCGTTGCCATCCAGCCCTGTTGCCATGGAAAGACTGGGCCGATCACCATTGCGCACGGTGAACATCGGCGTGATGTCGAAGGCAGGTGACAAGCGCCACCCATGTCCATCATGAAGCAAGCCATGGTTGCGGGGGTGATCGTCCATGTTGCCAACCAATGCATTGAAGACCATGCGCTTCCAAAGCTCTTGCGTCTCCAACGCCCCCCAGCGCCTCATCGCGTCCGCCAAGTGCAGATACGAGCGCCGCGGGTCGCCGCGAACGGCCGATGGCTCCAGTTGCAGCACGGCATGCGCGCTGGCAAAGAGCCGGCGTTGTGGGCAGGCGGGATCGCCAGTCCGGTCAAAGCGCTCGATCATGAACACCTGGTGGGCACCGTGCGTGCGCAACGCGATCTCCGGCACTGTGAGCCCGACCCTGCGCGCCAGGGACATGGCCACAAACTCACGTGCTGGCATACACGGCAAATCACCGCGGTCTTGCATCTTCACCAACCACAACTTGCCCTCGTGCTCAAACGTCGCCTTGGGGCGCTCGCCCCCCGCACTGGTTCCGGCATCACCGTTGACGCGGCGGATGGCGCGCGAAGAAGGTGAGCCCTCTTCGAGTCGGTCCAACTCACTGGCAAGCGCCGATACCGGCTTCGGACGCCATGCAAGTTTGTGCTCAATATGCGTGCACACCTCGATGGCGCCCACCGTATCGGGCGGCCCCATTTCAAGCAGTTCGATGGCGGACAGGTCTCTGCCGGCGTTGGCACACAAACGGTCTTGCCCGTACCCCGCGGGCTTGGCGTCCTGAATGACGAAGGGCAGGCCTGCGATCTTGGGGATGGGAACATGGCCCTTCTTCAAGCGCAGTTGCACCGGATCCAGCGCCACCGCCTGCTGCTGGGACAAGAATTCAGGCAGGTAACGGAACCCTGCTGGATGCTCGTGCACCAGCTCACCGGCCTGAACGGGCACGCTGCGGCCAGGAAGCCAAACCCAAACCGGAACAGCGTGGTCCATGCGTCAGTCCTTGACGCCTGCCAGCTCGCTGCGGGCGTAGGCGGCGATCTCAGGATCGGTCTGGAGCGAGAACAGCTCGTCGGCCTGCGCGAGCAAGCCCATGGCATCGAGCACCTTCAGGACGTTGCCAAAGGCAATGCCATCGAAGCCTCCCTCAATGGAGGCCACCGTGCTGATGCCAACGCATGCCAGCTGAGCCAACTCGGCCTGGGTCATCTGCCTCGCCTTGCGGGCCACCTTCACGCGCTCACCCAGGCGCAACAGCGCATGCTGGATGAGAACCGGAACCGGTTGCTTGCGTGGCATCGTTGTCATAGGAATGAATAGTATGGATAAATCATTCCTTTGGCAAGGATCAGCAAAATCCGCCCCGTATCGCAGCGATCCTTGAGCCGCCCGACGCCCCTAGACACTCGCCCCAAACTGATGCAAAATAAGCGCCACTCGTCGCCAAAAATGCATCAATCTATCGCCTCTGTCCTGCTGCCTGAATACCGCCGCCGCGTGCTGGGGCTGCTGCTGCTTCGGCCCGACCTCGCCCTGCACGGCCGAGAAATCGCGCGCCGCACCGGCCTACCTGCCGGCACCGTCACGCGAGAGTTGACCAAGTTGGCAGAAGTCGGCCTGTTGCTGAGAGAAAAGCGTGGCAACCAGCAGGTTTACAGCGCGAACACCCATTGCCCGATCTTTGCGGAGATGGCCAGCATCCTGCGCAAAACCTCAGGCCTGGCCGACGTGCTGCGCCAGGCACTGGCCTCCATGGCCGATCAAATCCGGCTCGCGTTCATCTTCGGCTCCGTCGCGCAAGGCCGAGAAACCGCCGACAGTGACATCGACGTCATGATCGTGGGCACACTCGGCTTTGCCCAAGCCGTTGAACTGCTGTACCCCGTTCAAACCGACCTGGGTCGTGAAGTGAACCCACAGGTGTTCTCTGCATCAGAATTCACACACAAGGTCGGCACCGACGCGTTCCTGCGTGACGTGCTGGCCAAACCAAAAATATTCTTGATCGGGGAAGAACGTGACCTTGCAGAACTTGCTGGGGCGGAGCCTTGACG
>JAGOKC010000161.1 GCA_017994835.1 Aquabacterium sp.
CGTGGTTGGATGCCGATTCGTCTGCACCCTACCCGTAGAAAGCGGGGCGGCATCGGACTTTACCGACACCGTCACCCCACCTGCTAACGACCTGCTTGCCGATAACCCATGAGTCTGATCCCTAAAAAAGGCACCGTGTATGTGGTTGATGATGACGAGGCCGTGCGCGACTCGTTGCAGTGGCTGCTAGAGGGCAAGGACTACCGAGTCCGTTGCTTTGACTCTGCCGAGTCCTTCCTGGCCCGCTTCGACCCCCGTGAAGTGGCCTGCCTGATTGCCGACATCCGCATGGATGGCATGAGCGGCCTGGAACTGCAAGACAAGCTGCTGGAACGCAAGTCTCCGCTGCCCATCGTGTTCATCACCGGTCACGGCGACGTGCCCATGGCTGTGAACACCATGAAAAAGGGCGCGATGGACTTCATCGAGAAGCCCTTCAAGGAAGATGCCCTGGTGGCCCTGGTCGAGCGCATGCTGGACCAAGCCCGTGCCTCTTTCTCGCAGTCACAAGAAGCTGCCAGCCGCGACGCTTTGCTGTCTCGTCTGACCACCCGCGAAGCCCAGGTTCTGGAGCGTATCGTGGCCGGTCGTCTGAACAAGCAAATCGCCGACGACCTGGGCATCAGCATCAAGACCGTTGAAGCTCACCGCGCCAACGTGATGGAAAAGCTGAACGCCAACACTGTGGCCGATCTGCTCAAGATCGCCCTGGGTGCCAACGCACAACCCGGCGGCGCCCCTGCCAAGAGCTAAACAGCTGATCTGGCAAACGCCCCGACCACAAAGGCCGCCCGTGCGGCCTTTTTCAATCTCAAGTTAGAAAATCGCACCATGACAGCACAAATCATTGACGGCAATGCCCTGTCCAAACAACTGCGCGGCGAAGTCGCCCAGCGCGCTGCAGCCCTGACAGCCAAGGGTGTCAAGCCAGGCTTGGCCGTGGTTCTGGTGGGTGACAACCAGGCCAGCCAGGTTTATGTGCGCAACAAAGTCAAAGGCTGCGAAGAAGCCGGCATGCACTCCGTGCTGGAAAAGTACGACGCCACCATGACCGAGGCCGAACTGCTGGCCCGCATTGATGCGCTGAACAACGACCCCACCATTCACGGCATCCTGGTGCAATTGCCCCTGCCCAAGCACATCGACGACCACAAGGTCATCGAAGCCATCTCACCCGAAAAGGACGTGGACGGCTTCCACGTCGCCAGCGCGGGCGCATTGATGGTGGGCGAGCAAGGCTTCAAGGCCTGCACACCCTACGGCTGCATGAAGATGCTCGAATCCATCGGCATGAAAGACCTGCGCGGCAAGCACGCTGTGGTCATCGGCCGCTCCAACATCGTCGGCAAGCCAATGGCCATGATGCTGCTGCAAGCCAACGCCACCGTCACCATCACCCACAGCGGCACCGCTGATCTGGGCGCCATGACGCGTCAAGCAGACATCGTGGTGGCTGCCGTGGGCAAGCGCAACGTGCTGACCGCCGACATGGTCAAGCCTGGCGCCGTCGTGATCGACGTGGGCATGAACCGCGACGACGAAGGCAAGCTGTGTGGCGACGTGGACACCGCAGGCGTCAAGGAAGTGGCCGGGTACATCACCCCTGTGCCCGGTGGGGTCGGCCCGATGACCATTACCATGCTCTTGGTCAACACCATCGAATCGGCAGAACGCGCTGCGTCAACACAGTCAACACGCTGAACACACCATGAGCCAAAACCCACTGCTTGACACCTCCGGCATCCCCCTGTTTGACCAGATCAAACCGGAACATGTCTCCCCCGCCATCGACGTGCTGCTGGCCCAGGCCGAAGCTGCACTCGACAAGGTCACCGGCCCCGATGTGCCCGCTGATTACGACGCCCTGTCGTTGATGCTGGACGTGGCCACGGAAACATTGGGACGCGCCTGGGGTGCAGTGGGCCATCTCAACAGCGTGGCAGACACCGCTGAGCTGCGTGCGGCTTACAACGAAAACCTGCCCCGCATGACCGAGTTCTACACCCGCCTGGGTGCAGACGAGCGCCTGTATGCCAAGTACAAGGCCCTGGCCTTGTCTGAGCAAGGCCTCACCCTCAGCGCCCCACGCAAACGCGCGCTGGACAACGCCTTGCGCGGCTTTGTGCTGGGCGGCGCCGAACTTCAAGGCGCAGCCAAAGAGCGCTTTGCCGCGATTCAGGAACAGCAAGCGGCCTTGTCGCAAGCGTTTTCTGAACACGTGATGGACGCCACCGATGCCTTTGCGCATTACGCATCCACAGAAGAGCTGGCTGGTGTGCCACAAGACGTGCAAGACGCCACCCGCGCTGCCGCACAAGCCGAAGGCAAAGACGGCCACAAGCTGACGCTTCACATGCCCAGCTACCTGCCGGTGATGCAATACGCGACCAACCGTGGTCTGCGTGAAACCATGTACCGTGCGTACAGCACCCGCGCCAGCGAACAAGGCCCGGCTGAACGCGACAACAGCCCCTTGATGCAGCAAATCGTGGCGCTGCGCCAAGAAGAAGCACAGCTGTTGGGGTATA
>JAGOKC010000162.1 GCA_017994835.1 Aquabacterium sp.
ACCAGGATCATCTTGGGCAGGGTGCCGCGCTTGCTCTTGGTGGCATAGCCCACCGCACGCAGGTAGCGGTCGTCGAGGTGCTCCAGGCCGGCCAGGATGGCGCCGCCCGGTTGCTTCATCTCCTCGAACATGAAGTCCTTGATCTCGACGATCGAGGGCACGCCTTCCTTGGGATTGCCAAAGAACTCCAGGCACACCGTGCGCACGTGCTTGGGCATGCGGTGCACGACCCAGCGGGCGCTGGTGATCAGGCCGTCACAGCCTTCCTTCTGGATACCGGGCAGGCCGGCGAGGAACTTGTCGGTGACGTCCTTGCCCAGGCCTTCCTTGCGGAAGGTGCGGCCGGGGATGTCCAGGCGCTCGGTGCGGATGGGCGTCTTGCCATCGGCCTCGAAATAGCGCAGCTCAAAGCTGGCGGTTTCGATGTCGTGGATCTTGCCCAGGTTGTGGTTCAGGCGCACCACCTCCAGCCACTTGGCGTCGGGGGTGACCATGCGCCACGAGGCGAGGTTGTCCAGGGCCGTGCCCCAGAGCACGGCCTTCTTGCCGCCAGCGTTCATGGCCACGTTGCCGCCCACGCACGAGGCTTCGGCCGAAGTGGGGTCCACGGCGAACACAAAACCCGCGCGCTCGGCCGCATCGGCCACGCGCTGCGTGACCACACCCGCGCCGGTCCAGACGGTGGCCACCGGCTGGGCCACGCCCGGCAGGTTGACCATCTCGACCTCGGTCATCTGTTCGAGCTTTTCGGTGTTGATCACCGCGCTCTTCCACGTCAGTGGCACCGCGCCGCCGGTGTAGCCCGTGCCACCCCCACGCGGGATGATGGTCAGGCCCAACTCGACGCAGCCCTTGACCAGGGCGGCCATCTCTTCTTCGGTGTCCGGCGTCAGGACCACAAAGGGGTATTCGACGCGCCAGTCGGTGGCGTCGGTCACGTGCGAGACGCGGCTCAGGCCATCGAACTTGATGTTGTCGTGCTTGGTGACCTTGCGCAGCACGCGCTCGCTGCGTTCGCGTAGCGCGCCCATCTGGTCAAAGTTGCGTGCAAAGCGATTCACGGCAGCGCGGGCCATTTCGAGCACTTCACCCACCAGGGTATCTCGGGTGCTGTCATTGCTGGGGGTGCGGCGCTTGTTGACCTCGCCCAGGCGGTGGTGCAGCGCTTCGATCAGCTGGCCGCGGCGCTTGGGGTTGTCCAGCAGGTCGTCTTGCAGATAGGGGTTGCGCTGCACGACCCAGATGTCGCCCAGCACTTCGTACAGCATCCGGGCAGAGCGGCCCGTCTGGCGTTCGGTGCGCAATTGGCTCAGAGCCTCCCAGGCGCGCTGGCCCAGCAGGCGCTGGACGATCTCGCGGTCCGAGAACGATGTGTAGTTATAAGGAATTTCGCGCAGGCGTGGCTGGCCGTCCGTGTGGGCGTCGGCTGCCTGGGCGATCATGTGGGTCAACTCGGTGGGTGCGTTCATGAGGTCGCCAGACGCGAAGGGCCGGATTTCGGAAATGCGCAAGGCACCTGGGGGCAATGAATCACTCCCAGGCGCTGCTGTGGGGAAGGGTTTTCGCGCCTGAGTCGAGATGTTAACGCAGCGGGTCATGCCCTTAGTCAGAAAAGGGCGCTTAGTACGGTCTTATGGCGGCGTTTGGATGGGCCCGCAGTGGCTATGCTGACAATACCGACACCCCTGAGACTTTTTGTCGAGCCGAACATGCACAACGTCGCACCAAATGCCGCCTGGCCTTACCCCTGCTGGATCGCCCACCGGGGCGCTGGCGAACTGGCCCCCGAGAACACTTTGGCTGCCTTCCGGCTGGGGGCCGAGCACGGATTTGCCATGTTCGAATGCGACGTGAAACTCAGTGCAGACGGGGAGCCGTTCCTGTTGCACGACTCCGTGTTGGAGCGCACCACCAACGGGCGAGGCGAAGCAGGTTCGATGAGTTGGGATGTGCTGTCGCGCCTGGACGCTGGAAGCTGGCATGGCCGCGCTTACGCGGGGGAGCCGCTGCTGCGTCTGGGTGCTTTGGCACGCTGGCTTCAGGCCTTGGGGCTGATGGTCAACCTGGAAATCAAGCCCACACCGGGTGACGAGGTTCGCACCGGGCGCGTCGTGGCCCAGCATGTGGCGCGCCTGTGGGCGCAGGCGCACGTCAAACCTCTGCTCAGCTCCTTCAGTACGGTGGCGCTGGAGGCAGCGCGCCAGACACAACCTGATCTCCCGCGTGCCTTGTTGATTGATGCGTGGACCGATGAAGGTATCGCGATGGCTATGCGGCTCGACTGTCTGGCCATGGTGGTGAACCACACGCACCTGAACGCCGAGCGCATCGCCGCCATCCATGCAGCAGGCTTGAAGGCTTTGAGCTACACGGTCAACCAAGCCTCGCGCGCCAGCATGTTGTGGCGTGCAGGGCTGGATGGGCTCATCACTGATCGGGTGGATGTGTTCGAGCCCCAGGCGCGCCTGGGGGCGAATCCGGCACGCCTGATGGTGGAGTCTGAGGGCTGGATGGCCTGA
>JAGOKC010000015.1 GCA_017994835.1 Aquabacterium sp.
TCGCCTGGTCCTGGCACTGGTCCTTGGCGGCACCCGAGAACTGATCGCACTTCTCCTTCTCCACCTGGTAGCGGGCGTCGCTCTTGTCCTCTGCGGCGTCCTTGCGGGCTTCGCTGGCCTTGCCGCTCGCCTTGCTGCGCGCATCGGCCGACGTTTCACGCGCAGCCGCGTTCGCATCCTTGGTCTTCATCTGAACCTTGGCATTGAGCGCCGCTCAACAGGAGACGCGCGATGAATCTGCACCTCGGTCTGACGCCCTTGATTTCGTTGCTCGCCGGCATCCTCATCCTGGTGATGCCGCGCCTGCTCAACTACATCGTCGCCATCTACCTGATCGTCATTGGTCTGATCGGGCTGCTGGGGGCTGCTGGCACACGGATCGGTTGAATCCGGACGTCCGGTGGCTACGGCCACCGCACTGGGCGTCGCCCCTTCCACGCTCACAGACCGAAGTCGTAATCAATCGTCAAGGGGGCATGGTCGCTGAACCACTGCGCCTTGAACACACCTGCGGCACGGGCCGTAGCGGCCAAATCGGGTGTCGCGAGATGGTAGTCAATGCGGCGAAAACCTACATTTTTTACACTCGACTCCCAACAATCTTTGTCGAGCGGCTGCGACATTGCCCCGCACCTCAGCGCCTTCACCCATCACTTGCTCGGCAAGCATGATTGTCAGGACTTGGCCTCGCGCTCCGGAGTTCATTCCCGCATCTCTTGCGCGATGAACTCGGCCAACGGCGTGATCTCCCCTTTGACGCTTGCGGCTTCCAGTGCCTCCATGTACTTATCCCGCCGACTCATCCGGATCACCGTCCACGGGTAGCCGCCGGATGCGAGCATAGTGTTCATCAGGAAACGACCGATGCGGCCATTGCCGTCGTAGTACGGGTGAATAAATACGAAGAGGTGATGCCCAAGCACAGCGCGAACGCAGGCTTCGGATTCCGCCTCGAGCAGATCCCACAACGCTTCCAAAGAATCCAGAATGGCATCACTGGGCAGCGGCGTGTGCATCGAGTTGCGGATGAAGATGGGGCCACGCCGATAGCCGGCAAGCTGACTAGCCTCGACAATGCCAGCTGTGACCGACGGGCCGAACAGCTCGGCATACCAGTCGTGGTGATCGCGCTTGCCCACGAGGCCAGCGTTGTCCTTTGCCAGCACCTTGCCGATGCTCTCCTTGACCGCCTGAAAGGCCTGGTAGTAGCCCCGCGCTGCTAGCGCATTCCTCGTCTTGTTGCTCTCTGGGTCGCCATCTGGATTCCAGTCTCCGCGCGCTACGCGCTCGATCAGTTCGTCGGTAACGCGGTAGCCTTCGATGGATAGTGAGTTATAGGCGTCAGAGACATAGCGCTCGTCAACCTGTGCCAGATAGCCGGCGCTCTGGTTCTCGAGGCCGGGCTCGGGCGGGAAGGCATTGATGACGTCCTGGCGCCACCCGGCCCACATGGAGCGCAGGCGCAGCACACAGGGTGAGCGCTCCTTGCTGGGTGAGATCGTGGGCTCGGCCAGCACAAAGGGGTTGGTCAACTTGAGCGTGACCTTGTACTGGGCAAAGGCCTTGCGAATGCGCTCGGTCTCGTCCGGGCGCTTGACGAATTCGAACGCTGCGGCGAGTCGCCCGGCGGCCGTGACCATCTTGTCGCCAGCCAGCAGTGTCGGTAGCAATTCGGACGCATTGCGGATGGTGGCCAGCGCGATCTCGGCTTCACGCGGGTTGTTGACGAAGAACGAAGGACCGGCCAAGCACAGCGCCTCGGCAACGGGCCAGACTTGTAGACCTCGGACCTCCACGCGTGCGGTGGGAACACGGTTTTTGTCGGGATACACGAGTAAGGATGTGTCGAAGGGCAGATCCACTTTGGATGTTCCGCTGTCGACCGTGACGCATGTTACCTGCTTGGGTACTGTGGTGTTGCCTGTGTGCAGCATCAACGATGCATCCGGATTCAGGCAGTACCGCTTGCCGAATCGTTTACCCAGGTAGCCAGAAACGAAGGCCCAGAAGGACGCGTACCACGCTGTGGTGTCTCCGTCGTTGTCGCTCGGGCTGCTGCAGATGTACCAGCCCTTCATGACCGGCCTCAAGAACCCCATGTCGACCAATATGGCCCGTTGGTCGTCATCCTTAAAGTCAGAAGCTTCCACAACGCCGTTGTGCTTTTCCTGGAGTCGCTTGAGCGTCTTCAATGCAGCGGTGAGGGTTGGGTTGCCCTTAGGCCGTTGTGGTGTGGGCGGCATAAATTCACTTTGCTATTTGCAGGAATTTTACTTTTCTATCTGCTTGAAATCTACTTTGCTATCGATCTGAAAAATACTTTTCTATCGGATGCGTGATGAGCTGCTGACTCTGGCTCTACGGCTAACCGCGAAGCCGGACGTGGATGCCCTGCGCCAACCAGTACAGCTCGGACATGAGGGGGCCAGACCATGCTGGCTACCGATGTCTGCGGCCCCTGGTGATATCCGGTCAAAGCGCGAAGTCGTAGTCGATGGTCAGCGGCGCGTGGTCACTGAACCACTGATCCTTGAACACGCTGGCTTGGCGCGCGGCACCCGCTAACCCAGGGGTCGCCAAATGGTAGTCAATCCGCCACCCTACGTTCTTCGCGCGCGCCTGGCCCCGGTTGCTCCACCACGTGTAGCACTCGTCCGTGGTGTCGGGGTGCAGATGTCGGTACACGTCCACCAGCCGGGTGCGGCCTGCCGGGTCCAGCAGCCGCGTCATCCAGGCGCGCTCCTCTGGCAAAAAGCCGCTGTTCTTGAGGTTGCCCTTCCAGTTTTTCAGGTCGATTTCCTGGTGGGCGATGTTGACGTCACCCAGCAAGATGAATTCGCGCTCGCCACGCAGCGCAGCCAGATGCGGCTCGATCATGTCCAGAAAGCGGAACTTGGCTTGCTGACGCTCCTCACTGCTGGAACCACTGGGAAAGTAACAACTGATGAGTGACAGTTTGCGCCCCGGCTTGTCAAAGCGCAGCTCCACATAGCGACCCTCCGGGTCGAACTCCCCACTCGGGTCCGCGCATCCCAGGCCTGTGATCACATCCGAAGGTTCGTGCTTCGTGTACAGCCCCACCCCGGAATATCCCTTCTTCTCGGCATGGTGAAAATGCCCATTCATACCGGCAAACGCCTTCAGTGGTGTCGGCATGTCGTCGGCGTGCACCTTCAACTCCTGCACGCCCATACAATCGGCCGACATGCTTTCTGCCCAGGGCACAAGCCCCTTGGTTGCCGCCGAGCGGACGCCGTTGAGGTTGAGAGAGACCAGACGAAACACAAGACACCATTCATCATGAGCAACACCCCTGCCAACGACACACTCGCTCAGGACTTCGTGGCCTTTGCGGTGCAA
Source organism: Aquabacterium sp. (assembly GCA_017994835.1). GTDB lineage: Bacteria > Pseudomonadota > Gammaproteobacteria > Burkholderiales > Burkholderiaceae_C > Aquabacterium. Next base: position 3,361 of record JAGOKC010000015.1, read on the forward strand.
TCCCAGGTGCTGCGCTTTGGAGAGTTCAAGACCAAGGCCGGGCGCCTGTCGCCCTATTTCTTCAATGCCGGCTTGTTCGACGACGGCGCCAAACTGGGCCGCCTGGCTCAATTCTATGCACGCCGCCTTGTCGAGTCCGGTTTGCAGTTCGACATGCTCTTCGGCCCGGCCTACAAAGGCATCACCCTGGCGGCCGCCGTGTCCATCGAACTGGCCCGCCTGGGCCACAACAAGCCCTTTGCCTACAACCGCAAAGAGGCCAAGGACCACGGCGAAGGCGGCACCCTGGTCGGTGCACCCGTGCAGGGCCGCGTGCTCATCATCGACGACGTCATCTCGGCCGGCACCTCGGTGCGCGAGTCCATCGAACTGATCAAATCGGCCGGTGCCACGCCTTGTGGCGTCACCATCGCGCTCGACCGCCAGGAAAAAGCCACCGCCAACGGTCAGGATGCCGCCGAAAGCGCCGTCCAGCAGGTCGAACAGCACTACGGCCTGCCCGTCGTCGCCATCGCCACCCTGGGTGACCTGCTGCATTACCTCGAAACCCAGTCTGACCCCGCCCTGACGGCTTTCCACCCTGCGGTGCTCGCTTACCGTCAACGATACGGCGTCTGACACGTTTTATCATCACCCGACGGCGTGTCCTGCCGCCCACCCTGCCGGAGTTGCCATGTTGAAGTCTTTGCCACTCACTGCCTGCCCTCCACCTCACGCGCGCCCGTTCTGGGCATGGATGTTGGCGGGTGTACTGGCCTGGGGCGGGTCTGCCAGCAATGCTCTGGCGCAGACCACGTCATCAACCGGCGCGATCTACACCTGCATTGACTCGGCAGGCAAACGCCTCACCTCTGATCGCCTCATCAGCGAGTGCCTGGACCGCGAACAGCGCGTGCTCAACAGGGATGGCTCCGTGCGCATGGTGCTGCCACCGCGTATGAGCACCGAAGAGCGCGCCGCTGCCGAAGCGCGCAAGCGCGAGCGGGCGCTGGCCGAAGCCGCACAGAAAGATGCCGTCCGACGTGATCGCAACCTGCTCATGCGCTATCCCAGTCAGGCCGCGCACGACAAGGCACGCGAAGCCGCGATGGACGACCTGCACAAGGCCATTGCCGTGTCCGACAAGCGCCTGCAAGATCTGCGTGGCGAGCGCCAGCCGCTCGACGCCGAAACCGAGTTCTATCAAGGCAAGCGTCTGCCGCCCAAGCTGCGTGGCGAAATCGAAGCCAACGACGCCCAGCAACAGGCACAGCTCGACATCATCAAGCAGCAGCGGGCCGAGATGGTGCGCCTCAACGCCCTGTACGACGCCGAGTTGACGCGCTTGCGTCATTTGTGGGGAGGCGGTTCGGTGCCTGGCACGGTGTCAGCGACCTCCGCGCCAGGCATCGCCAATGGCGTCAACCGGTCAGCTTCTTCTTCAGAAGCTCGTTGACCGTGGCCGGGTTGGCCTTGCCCTTGGTGGCCTTCATGGCCTGACCCACGAGGGCGTTGAAGGCCTTCTCCTTGCCGGCACGGAACTCCTCCACCGACTTGGCGTTGGCCGCCAGGATGTCGTCGAGGATCTTCTCCAGCTCGCCCGTGTCGCTCATCTGCTTGAGGCCCTTGGCCTCGATGACGACGTCCACGCGCGCTTGATCTTCGCCAGCGCCTTCACCGTTCCACAACACCTCGAACACCTGTTTGGCACCGTTGTTCGAGATGGTGCCGTCGGCAATGCGCGCGATCATCGCGGCCAGCAACGTGGCGTTGATGGGCGACGCCTCGATGGTCTGCTCGGCCGCGTTCAGGCGGCGTGACACCTCGCCCATCAGCCAGTTCGACACCAGCTTCGGCTGCTGACACGCCTGCGCGGCGGTTTCGAAGAAGGCGGCAAACGCTTTTGACTGCGTCATCATCGTCGCGTCGTACTCAGGCAGGCCGTAGGCCGTCACGAAACGCTCGGCCATCACGCGCGGCAACTCGGGCATGCGGCCCCTCACGCGCTCGACCCACTCGGGCGCGATCACCAAGGGTGGCAGATCCGGATCGGGGAAGTAGCGGTAGTCGTGCGCGTCTTCCTTGGTGCGCATCGCGCGCGTCTCGCCCGTGTCGGGGTTGAACAGCACGGTGGCCTGCTGGATGGCGCGGCCGTCTTCCAGCTCTTCGATCTGCCACAGGATCTCGTAATCCGCAGCCTGCACGATGTGCTTGAAGCTGTTGAGGTTCTTGATCTCGCGGCGCGTGCCCAGCGGCGCACCGGGGCGGCGCACCGACACGTTCACGTCACAGCGGAATGAGCCTTCCTGCATGTTGCCGTCGCAAATGCCCAGCCACACCACCAGGGTGTGCAGCGCGCGCGCGTACTCGGCCGCTTCCTTGCTGGAGCGGATGTCCGGCTCGGTCACGATCTCCAGCAGCGGGGTGCCCGCGCGGTTCAGGTCAATGCCCGACGACTTCTCGCCGTTGAAGCCTTCGAAGTCATCGTGCAGCGATTTGCCGGCATCTTCCTCCAAATGGGCGCGCACCAGGCGCACCGTGAAGGGTTTGTCATCCACAAAGAAGCTCACCGTGCCGCCTTGCACGACGGGGATCTCGTACTGACTGATCTGATACCCCTTGGGCAGGTCGGGGTAGAAGTAGTTTTTGCGCGCAAAAATCGAGCGCGGGGCCACCTGGGCACCCACGGCCAGGCCGAACTCGATGGCGCGCTCGACCGCACCTTCGTTCATCACCGGCAGGGTGCCGGGCAGGGCCAGGTCCACCGGGCAGGACTGGGTGTTGGGCGCGGCGCCAAACTGAGTGGATGCGCCGGAGAAGATCTTCGACGCGGTGGACAGTTGCACGTGGGTTTCCAGGCCGATGACGACCTCATAGCCACGGATCAGGGGGGCACTCATGGGGGTGTCTCTCTCGTCTCGGTGAAATCAGCCCAGCGCAGCCGGGGCGCGCAGATGCCAGTCGGTGGCTTGCTGGAAGGCGTGCGCCGTGTGCAGCAACTGCGCCTCTTGCCAGTAATTGCCGATCAGCTGCAGGCCCACAGGCAGGCCATGCTCGCCAAAGCCGCAAGGCACGCTCATGCCGGGCAGACCGGCCAGCGAGGCGGGCAGGGTGAAGATGTCGGCCAGGTACTCCTGCACCGGATCGGTCGATGAGCCAATCGGGCGCGCCACCGTGGGTGCCACCGGGCCAGCGATCACGTCGCAGACCTGGAAGGCGGTCTGGAAGTCATCAGCGATCATGCGGCGCAATTTTTGAGCCTGCAGATAGTAGGCGTCGTAATAGCCATGCGACAGCACATAGGTGCCGATCATGATGCGACGCTTGACCTCGGGGCCAAAGCCCTCGGCGCGCGTCTTGCGGTACATGTCGTTCAGATCGCTGTACTTGGCAGCACGATGGCCGAACTTGACGCCATCAAAGCGGCTCAGGTTGGACGAGGCCTCGGCCGGCGCGATGATGTAGTACACGGGGATGGACAGCTCGGTGCGCGGCAGGCTGATGTCCACCAGCGTGGCGCCCAGGCTCTCCAGTTGCGCCAGGGCCGCTCGGTTGGTGGTCAGTACGTCGGCGCTCACGCCGTCACCGAAGAACTCCTTGGGCACGCCCACGCGCAGCCCTTGCAGGGGTTTCTCGGCGGTAGCCCCGACACGCATGTCGGTCAATGCCCCCACGAAATCAGGGACAGGCTGTTGGGCGCTGGTGGCGTCACGTTCATCGAAACCGCTCATCGCCTGCAACAGCAGGGCGCAATCTTCGGCGGTGCGGGCCATCGGGCCGGCCTGGTCCAGCGACGAGGCAAACGCGATCATGCCAAAGCGCGAGCAGCGACCATAGGTCGGCTTGATACCGGTGATGCCGGTCAGCGCGGCGGGCTGACGGATCGAGCCCCCCGTGTCCGAGCCCGTGGCACCACTCACCAGCCGACCTGAAACGGCCACAGCTGAACCGCCGGACGAACCCCCGGCAATTTGCGCCAGCATCCACGGATTGCGGGCCACGCCATAGGCCGAGTTCTCGGTGGCACCGCCCATGGCGAACTCGTCGCAGTTCACCTTGCCGATGCTCACCGTGCCTGCCGCTTTCAAGCGGGCCACCACCGTGGCGTCGAACGGGCTCATATAGCCCTTGAGCATCTTTGAGGCCGCTGTGGTGGGCTGGCCTTGCGTCACAAAAATGTCCTTGTGGGCAATGGGCACGCCGTCGAGCGGGCCTCGTGACTGTCCGGCCGCGCGGCGCGCGTCCGCTGCGGCCGCATCAGCCAGCGCACCCTCCGTATTCACGTGCAGGAACGCACCCAGTTGGCCATTGCAGGTCGCAATGCGGTCCAGCGCATGCTGGGTCAGGGCCACGGAGGTCGTCTGGCCGGTGGCCAGGGCCTGGCTCTGCTGGGCCAGGGTCAGATCATGCAGCGCGCTCATTCGATCACCTTGGGCACCAGGAACAGGCCGCCATCCTGGGCGGGAGCGTTGGCCATGTTGGCCTCACGGTTGTCGGGTTCGGTGACCGTGTCGGCACGCAGACGCAAGGTCACGTCCTCGATGGCCGACAGCGGCGTGTACAGCGGCTCGACACCCGAGGTGTCAACCGCACGCATCTTCTCGACGATGTCGAAAAACTCGTTGAGCTGGGTCAGCATCGCAGCCTGTTCGTCGTCGCGCAGTTCAAGGCGCGCGAGCTGGGCAATGCGGCTGACGTCTTCTGAGGTCAGGGCCATGGTTCTTCCAGGGGTAACAGACGGTTGCACTGCCATTCGCAAGGCAGGCCATAGGGTATTATCGTAGGTTATCCACAAACCACATTTGTCCTGAGTGGGGCAAGGTGGTTTGAGCGGGTATCAGCCAGTTTTCGGACAGGCGATCGGGTGTGTCGCGAACCTTGCAGAGGTCGCCACCGGGCCGCAGGTCTCACCTATCAGCGGGCCACCGCAACCCGCCTGTTTCGTTTCGTGCGTGAGTATCCCGCATGACGAGACCGGCTGTTTGCGTCAGGCCCTACCGGAGTTCACCGCATGTACGGCATGTTTCGCAAGTATTTCTCCACCGACCTGGCCATCGACCTGGGTACGGCCAACACGCTGATCTATGTGCGTGACAAGGGCATCGTCCTTGACGAGCCCTCGGTCGTGTCCATCCGCCACGAAGGCGGCCCCAACGGCAAGAAGACCATCCAGGCCGTGGGTGCCGAGGCCAAGGCCATGCTGGGCAAGGTGCCTGGCAACATCGAGGCCATCCGCCCGATGAAGGACGGTGTGATCGCCGACTTCACCGTCACCGAGCAGATGCTCAAGCAGTTCATCAAGATGGTGCACCCGCGCTCGGTCTTGAAGCCGTCGCCCCGCATCATCATCTGCGTGCCCTGCGGCTCCACCCAGGTCGAGCGTCGCGCCATCCGCGAGTCGGCGCTGGGGGCCGGTGCCTCCGAGGTGTACCTGATCGAAGAACCCATGGCCGCCGCCATCGGGGCCGGTCTGCCGGTTTCCGAAGCCTCCGGCTCCATGGTGGTGGACATCGGCGGTGGCACCACCGAGGTTGGCGTGATCTCGCTGGGCGGCATGGTTTACAAAGGCTCGGTCCGTGTGGGCGGCGACAAGTTTGACGAACACATCATCAGCTACATTCGCCGTAACTACGGCATGCTGATCGGCGAGCCCACCGCCGAGGCCATCAAGAAGCACATTGGCAGCGCCTTCCCCGGCTCCGAAGTCAAGGAGATGGAAGTCAAGGGCCGCAACCTCTCCGAAGGCGTGCCGCGCAGCTTCACCATCTCGTCCAACGAGATCCTCGAAGCCCTGACCGACCCGCTCAACCAGATCGTCTCGGCCGTCAAGAACGCACTGGAGCAGACTCCGCCCGAGCTGGGGGCCGACATCGCCGAGCGCGGCATGATGCTGACCGGCGGTGGCGCGCTGCTGCGCGACCTCGACCGCCTGCTGGCTGAAGAGACCGGTCTACCAGTGCACGTGGCCGAAGACCCGCTGACCTGCGTGGTGCGTGGCTGTGGTCTGGCGCTCGAGCGCATGGACCGACTGGGCAGCATCTTCACCTCCGAATAACCCTCGCGAAGGATGTGCGGACCTTCGGGTCCGTTTGCTTTCATGCCGCTGGCCACGCTGGATCGCACGCCGCCCCCTTTTTTCAAGCAGGGACCATCGGCGTTCACACGTCTGCTGTTTTTTGCGGCGCTGGCCATTTTGTTGATGGTGGCCGACGCCCGCTGGAAAATCACGCAGCCGCTGCGTCTGGTGTTGGCCACGCTGTTGCAGCCCGTGCAGCAGGTGCTGCTGGTGCCGGTGCGAACCTGGGAGATGACCGGACACTACGTGGCCGGCGTGGGAGAGGCGCGCACCCTGCATGCGCGCGCACAACGTCAGTTGTCCGAGCAGGCCGAGCGCGTGACCCGCATGGTGCAGCTTGAGCGCGAAAACGAACGGCTGCGCGCCCTGCTGACGCTGCGCCCCCGCATCGAAGTCGCGACCCTGGCCGCCGAGGTGCTGTACGACGCGCCCGACCCCTACTCGCGCAAGGTCGTGATCGACCAGGGTCGCCGTCACGGTGTCAACCTGGGCTCGCCAGTGCTCGACGAGCGCGGGGTGCTCGGGCAGGTCACGCGGGTCTATCCCGTGACGGCCGAGGTGACCTTGGTCACCGACAAGGACGCCGCCGTGCCCGTGGTCAATGTCCGAACACAGCACCGTGGCGTGGCCTACGGCCTGCCGCAGTCGGCGGGCATGGAGTTGCGTTTCATGGCGGGCAATGCCGATGTGCAGCCTGGCGATGTTCTGCAGACCTCGGGTCTGGACGGCATCTACCCCGCGGGTGTGCCGGTGGCCAAGGTGGTGCGCGTGGATCGCCGTGCCGATTCGGCTTTTGCCCGCATCGTTCTGCTCCCGCTGGCCCAGCCTGACAGCGCACGCCATGTGTTGTTGTTGCAGCCTTTGTCCACCCGTCTGCCGGCCCGCCCAGAAGCTGCAGCGGCCGATGCCCCCGCCGAGGCGGTCAGCATCTCCAGGAGTCAGCCATGATGCCGCGCGGCAGCACCTTGCTGCTCCCCGTCAATCCCGTCTTCATCTGGCTGTCCTTGCTGGCTGCCTTGCTGATCAACCTGCTGCCCTGGGGGCGCTGGGTCGGCATGCCCGATTTGCTGGCCGTCACCCTGGTGTTCTGGAACGTGCATCAGCCGCGCCGTGTCGGTGTGGGGGCGGCCTTCGTGTTCGGTTTGTTCATGGATGTGCACGAGGGCGCTTTGCTGGGTCAGCATGCGCTGGCCTACACCCTGCTGAGCTTTTTCGCCATCACCATTCACCGCCGCCTGCTGTGGTTCAAGGTGCCCGAACAGGCTGCGCAGATCCTGCCCTTGTTTGCGGCCACCCATGCGGTCTCGCTGCTGGTGCGCCTCATGGCGGGGGCGGCCTTTCCCGGCTGGACGCTGTTCATTGCGCCGGTGCTCGAGTCGGCCTTGTGGCCTCTGGCGGCCTTCGTGTTGCTGGCACCGCAGCGACGCGCCCCCGACCGTGACAAGAACCGTCCGCTGTGACCGGTCACGCCCGCGCTGAGCCCGCATGACCGAACTCAAGAACATCGACGCCGAGTTGCGTGAGTTCCGCAGTCGTTTGTGGGCGGCTGCCGCGTTCGTGTTGTGCTGCTTTGCCATCCTGGCGTATCGCCTCACGGTGCTGCAGATTGACCGTTACGATGACCTCGCCAGCCGTGCCGAGACCAACCGCATCGCCGTGGTGCCGGTGGTGCCCAACCGGGGGTTGATCGTTGACCGCAACGGCGTGGTGCTGGCCAACAACTACTCGGCCTACACACTCGAGATCACGCCCTCCTTGACGCAGGATCTCGAAGCCACCATCAACGCACTGTCCGAGGTCGTGGACATCCAGCCGCGTGACCGTCGCCGTTTCAAGCGTCTGCGTGAAGAGTCCAAGCGCTTCGAGTCCATCCCGATCCGCACCCGCCTGAGCGACGAAGAGGTGGCGCGTTTCACCGCCCAGCGTTTTCGCTTTCCTGGGGTGGACATCCAGGCGCGCCTGTTTCGCCACTACCCTTATGGCGAGCTGGCCAGCCATGCGCTGGGCTACATCGGGCGCATCAACCAGCGCGAGGCCGAGGCCATGCTCGACTGGCCTGATGAGGAGCAGGCCAATTACCGGGGCACCGAACGCATTGGCAAGCTGGGCATCGAGCAGAGTTACGAGAGTGAGCTGCACGGCATCACCGGCTTTGAAGAGGTCGAGACCAGTGCGGGGGGGCGCGCCGTGCGGCTGCTGGGTTCCCACCCCGCCACGCCGGGCAACACCGTGCACCTGGCCATCGACATCAAGCTGCAAGGCCTGATCGAGCGCCTGTTCGGCACCCGCCGCGGTGCCCTGGTGGCCATTGACCCGCGCAACGGCGAGGTGCTGGCCTTTGTCTCCAAACCCACTTTCGATCCCAATCTGTTCGTTGATGGCATCGACACCGAAAGCTGGAAGGCGCTCAACGAGTCGCCCGACAAGCCGCTGCTCAACCGCGCCCTGCGCGGCACCTATCCGCCTGGCTCCACCTACAAGCCCTTCATGGCGCTGGCTGCCCTCAACTCCGGCAAACGTGCGGCCAATACGGTGATCATGGACAACGGTGTGTTCGTGTTCGGTGGCAACCGCTTCCGCAGCCCAGCCGGCGAGAAGGGCGGGCCGATGAACATGCGTCGCGCCATCGTCGAGTCCAGCAACGTCTATTTCTACTCGCTGGCCAATGAAATGGGCGTGGACCTGATCCACGAGCAGATGTCGGCACTGGGGTTTGGTCGCCACACGGGGATCGACTTGCGTGGCGAGGTCACCGGCATCCTGCCCTCCACCGACTGGAAGCGCAAGGCCTACCGTCGCCCGGAACAACGCAAGTGGTACGCGGGTGAGACCATCTCGCTGGGGATCGGCCAAGGCTACAACACCTTCACCATGTTGCAGATGGCCACGGCGCTGTCCACGGTGGTGAGCGACGGGCAGCGCTACGAACCGCGCCTGGTGCGGCAAATTGAAAACGTCGTGACCCGGGAGCGCCGTGTGCCCGAGCGCATCGCTCAGCTGCCGTTGGCGTTCAAACCTGGGCACACGGCCTTGATCCGCGAGGCGATGTACGGGGTGACGCAGGAAGGCACCTCGACGCGGGTGTTCGCTGGGGCTGGTTACACCAGCGGGGGCAAGACCGGCACGGCGCAGGCGGTGGGGCTCAAGCAAAACGAGAAGTACGTGGCCTCGCGAACCGAGGAATACCGCCGTGATCACTCCCTCTACGAAGCCTTTGCGCCGGTGGACAAACCGCGCGTGGCCCTCGCCATCATCGTGGAAAACGCAGGCTTCGGGGCCGCCGCTGCGGCACCCATTGCCCGCCGTGTGCTTGACTACCTGCTGCAAGGTCTCTACCCCAGCGAAGAAGACATCCTGGCCGTGCAACAAGGCCGCGCTGCCGCGCCCATCGGACCCCAGCGCCCGGTGGCTGAGGTGCCCTTGCCGCCTCGGCGCAATGCGTTCGAGGCCGAAGGCGAGACCCCACCCCCGACCGCATCTTCTGCCCCCTCCGCAGCCGCATCACGGGAGCAACCATGAACGTCGCTTTTGCCAAACCCTCCTGGTGGCAGCGCCTGGCCCCCATCTTTCGGGGCTTCGATCTGCCGTTTCTGGCGATCATCCTGGGCATGTGCCTGTTGGGACTGGTCAACATGTACTCGGTGGGTTTCGACCACGGCACCCGCTTCATCGAGCACGGGCGCAACATGTTGCTCGGCGCGGTGATCCTGTTCGTGGTGGCGCAGGTGCCCCCGCAGCGCCTGATGGCCTTGGCCGTGCCGCTTTACACCGTGGGCGTGGTGTTGCTGGTGGCCACTGCGCTGTTTGGTCTGACCAAAAAGGGGGCCACGCGCTGGCTCAACATCGGCATCGTCATCCAGCCGTCCGAGTTGCTGAAAATTGCCACGCCACTGATGCTGGCCTGGTGGTTTCAGCGCCGGGAAGGGCAGTTGCGCGGCCTCGACTTCGCCGCAGCGACCGGGTTGCTGCTTGTCCCGGTGGGGCTGGTGCTCAAGCAGCCCGACCTGGGCACTTCCTTGCTGGTGCTCTCGGGCGGCCTGTACGTCATCTTTTTTGCGGGCCTGAGCTGGCGTTTCATTCTGCCGGTGCTGATCGCCGGCGTGGTGGGCATCAGCCTGATCGTGGGCTTTCAGGACACGCTGTGCGAGGGTGACAAGGACTGGGTGGTTCTGCACGGCTATCAGAAGCAGCGCATCTGCACGCTGCTGAACCCGACCGCCGACCCGTTGGGCAAGGGCTTTCACATCATCCAGGGCATGATCGCGATTGGCTCGGGTGGCATCACCGGCAAGGGTTTCATGCAGGGCACCCAGACCCACCTGGAATTCATCCCCGAGCGCACCACCGACTTCGCGTTTGCTGGCTATGCCGAAGAACACGGCCTGATCGGTGCCCTGGTGCTGATGGCGGGCTTCCTGGCGCTGATCTTCCGCGGGCTCTACATCGCCTCGCAGGCCCCCACGCTGTTCTCGCGCGTGCTCGCAGGCAGCCTCGCGCTGAGCTTTTTCACGTACGCCTTCGTCAACCTGGGCATGGTCAGCGGCATCTTGCCGGTGGTGGGCGTGCCCTTGCCCTTCATCAGCTATGGCGGCACGGCCATGGTCACGCTGGGGCTGGCGCTGGGCCTGTTGTTGTCCATCTCGCGCAGCCGCGGTCTGATGCAGCGTTAACATCATGCCCATGAACACGCCCACGTCTGCTTCGCCCATCCGCCACGACGGCTTGGATCGTCTCCTCATGTCCTTTGACACGGCCTTGCGCACGGTGTTGGCCGAGCATCAGGCGGCGCGCCCCTGTCCGCAGGCGGGGCAACCCGATGGCGAACTGAGCGACGAAGACAAGCGCCTGTCGGCCGCTCTGATGCGCGTGAATCATGTGGGCGAGGTCTGCGCGCAGGCGCTCTACGCCTCGCAAGCCTGGGGCACCAGTGACCCGGTGCTCAAAGCCCAGTTCGACGAAGCCGCACGCGAAGAAACCGACCACCTCGCCTGGACCGAGCAACGTCTGAAGCAACTGGGCAGCCGCACCAGCTTGCTCAACCCGCTGTGGTACGCCGGCGCGTTTGGCATCGGCCTGCTGGCCGCCAAGGCCGGCGACAAGATCAGCCTGGGTTTCGTGGTTGAAACCGAGCGCCAGGTGGAGCACCACCTCAACAGCCACATGGACCGCTTGCCCGCAGGCGACCAGTCCTCACGCGCCATCGTGGCGCAGATGCGCGACGACGAGGTGCAGCATGCCGATGCGGCCGAGCGCGCTGGCGGCGTGCCGCTGCCCAAGCCGGTTCAAGGCCTGATGCGTCTGGCCGCCAAGGTCATGACCACGGTGTCGCACCGGATCTGACCTCGGACGGGGCCCGCCGGCTCAGGCCGCCACGATCTCGAAACTGGTCGTGATCTCGGCGGTCTTGCCGATCATGATCGAGGCCGAGCAGTATTTCTCGTGCGACATCTGGATGGCGCGGGCCACGGCGGTGTCCGTCAGGTTCACGCCCGTCACCACAAAGTGCATGTTGATTTTGGTGAACACCTTGGGATCGGTGTCGGCGCGGTCGGCGGTGAGTTTGAGCTGGCAGCCGCGCACATCGTGGCGGCCGCGCTTCAAGATCAGCACCACGTCATAGGCGGTGCAGCCACCCGTGCCCGCGAGCACGGTTTCCATCGGGCGGGGGGCCAGATTGCGGCCGCCGCCGTCGGGCGCGCCGTCCATGTTGATGATGTGGCCGCTGCCGGTTTCCGCCATGAAGGCCATGCCGGAGGTCGGTTGCCAGTTGATCGTGCATTCCATTGCAAACAGTCCTTTGAGGTGGGACAAGGTGACGCTGTGCTGTCTTTTGAAACGCATTGCGTGACAAATTCACACTTGATACAATCGCTCACAGTGGCGTGGAACTTTTTTCAATCAAAAGCCTCACACCACTGTTTATTTCATGTGTCTCCACTTTACCGTGACAACGGATTCCGAACCCGAGATTGCGATCTCGGGTTTTTTTTCGCCTGTTCACAAGACGGAAATCATCATCTGCGCATGATAAATGGCGAGAATGTAAGTACTTACTGTCTGTTTGTGGCCTGTGCGGCCGCTTTTGTGGCAGCAGCTTTGACTGCCATCTCTTCGCGCAATCGCCGCAGCTTCTCGCGCGGGTCTTCTTTCGGGCCGCCGCCTTCGTCCAGTTTCATCTCGGCAATGAAGCGGCTGGGCGTTGCCTGCACGTACTCGCGTCCCTTCTTGCGGCGTTTGAGCACGCTCACGCCCAGGGTCAGGCGCGCGCGGGTGATGCCCACATACATCAGGCGGCGCTCTTCCTCCACCTGCTGCGGCGTGATGTCGCCTTCCTCGCGCGAGAAGGGCAGGGAGCCTTCGTTGACCCCGGCCAGCACCACATGCGGCCACTCCAGCCCCTTCGATGCGTGCAGGGTCGACAGCGTCACCACGTTCTGGTCGGCATTTCGCTCGGCCAGGCTGGTGATCAGCGAGATCAGCTGGGCGATCTCCAGCACGCTCTTTTTTTCTGATTCGACCGACATCCCGCCGTCGTTCTCGATCTGCCCGCCGCAGCGCTTGGCCACCCAGTCGATGAAATCGAGCACATTGGTCCAGCGCGCGGCAGCCACTTTCTCGTTTTCTTCGTTGTCGTAGAGGTGCTGCTCGTAGCCGATGTCCTTGAGCCACTCCAGCAGCAGCACCTTGGCATCTTCGCCACCGTAGGCGTGGCGGGCGCGGTACTCCAGGTCGTTCACATAGCGGCCAAACTCGTGCAGGCCGTCGAGCGCGCGTTTGTTGAGCGCAGCGTGCAATGAATCCGAGAACAGGGCCTCGAACAGGCTGACCTTCCACTTGCCCGCAAACTCCCCCAAGGCACCCAGCGTCTGGTGGCCGATGCCGCGCTTCGGGGTCGTCACCGCGCGCAAAAACGCCGGATCGTCGTCGTTGTTGAGCAGCAGGCGCAGCCAGGCGCACAGGTCCTTGATCTCGGCCTTGTCGAAAAAGCTCTGCCCGCCCGACACCTTGTAGGGGATGTTGGCCTTGCGCAGCGCCTGCTCGAACGGGCGGGACTGGTGGTTGGCGCGGTACAGGATCGCAAAGTTTGACCAGTCCGTCCTGCCAGGGTCGCCAGGGTGGCGTTCCAGCAAGACACTGCGCAGCAGCTGGAAGTGCGTCACTGCGCGCTCGGCCTCGTGCTCTTCGTTGTCGCACACCATCAGCTTGACGGGCTCGCCCTCGCCCAGGTCCGACCACAGCGTCTTTTGAAACAGCTTGGGGTTGGTGGCGATGACGTGGTTGGCCGCGCGCAAAATCGCCGAGGTTGAGCGGTAGTTCTGCTCCAGCGGGATGACCTTGAGGTTTGGGTAGTCCTGCGGCAAGCGCTTGAGGTTGTCCAGCGTCGCGCCGCGCCAGCCGTAGATGGACTGGTCGTCGTCGCCCACGGCGGTGAAGATGCCTTGCGGGCCCAGCAACTGCTTGAGCAGCTCGTACTGGGTGGCGTTGGTGTCCTGATACTCGTCGATCAGCACGTGGCGCAGCTGGCGTTGCCACTTGGCGCGCACGGGTTCGTGTTCGGCCAGCAGCTTCATCGGCAGGCCGATCAGGTCGTCGAAGTCCACCGCCTGGTAGGCCAGCAGGCGCTCTTCATACAGCTTCATGACCCGGGCGGCGATCTGCTCGTCGTCGTCCTGGGCCTGGGCCAGCGCCTGTGCGCTGTTGAGGCCCATGTTCTTCCACAGGCTGATCGTCCACTGCCAGCTGCGCGCCAGCTTGGCGTCGGTGGTGCCCCCCGCGTCGCGCAGGATGCTGGTCACGTCGTCGCTGTCGAGGATGGAAAAACTCTGCTTCAGGCCCAGCGCCGCACCGTCTTCGCGCAACAGCTTCACCCCCAGCGAGTGGAAGGTGCACACCAGCAGCTTGCCCGCCGCCCGAGGCCCGATCAGGCTCTTGACCCGCTCGCGCATCTCGGCGGCGGCCTTGTTGGTGAAGGTGATGGCGCCGATTTCGGCGGGCCTCAGGTCGGCACCTGGCCCCGGTTGCAGCAGCCGCGCAATCTTGTGCGTGATCACGCGCGTCTTGCCCGAGCCCGCGCCCGCCAGCACCAAGCAGGGGCTGTCCAGGTGCTGCACGGCGGCCATCTGGGCCGGGTTCATGGTGGGGGCGGCTGAATCAGCGGGGGAGGACATCAATCAAGGCAAGGGCAGACAGGGTGCAAGGATAGTCCAAGCGCATCCTCTTCTTTTGTCGTGATTTATGCCATTTGGCGTGAGCGAACGCCCCCCGATCAAGGGTTTCAAGGGTGAACCCGTGACACATTTTGGGCGTGCTTGTTTAACATCCGTTCACGTAATGACCCGTCGTGCCTAGGTGGCATGACATTTCCAGGAGTGCACATGAACCAACTTTGTCGTCAGACCATCGTGGCTGCCGCGTTGGCCGTGCTCGGATCGGTGTCCTCATCGGCCTGGGCCGAGAGCTACACCATTGATTTCAAGACCCTGTTCAACACAGCGACGACTGAAAACGCTTTTGACACCAAGACGCTGAACTACAGCGTCGCCAAGCTGACCATCAGTGATCTGGCGGGTGGCAATGGCGTGCAGTTGAGCCTGCAGCAAAACAGTCATCTTTTCCCCGCGCTGACCCCTGCTGGCAACTTCGTGGATGCCTTGTGGATCAAGGGTGGCAGTGGTGCCTTGAGCAGTGTGTCGGGCGCGCCGCTCGCCGTCGGGGCTGGCTACAGCGCCACGCCTTTCGTCAAGGATACGGGTTACGCCTACACCTGGAACGTTGATTTCAACGCTGACAGCTTCGCAGAAGGTCAGTCGGCCGTACTGACGCTCACCGGTGCTGGCCTGAGCGCCAACACGTTCGCTGCCATCTCCCAGACCACCCCGATCATGCTCAGCCTGGGCAATGTCGGGGGCATCTACGGCTTTGCCGAACTGGGCAACACGGTGCACTTCGTCGGTGGCGCGCCTGTGCTGGTCACGGCCGTGCCCGAGCCTGCAAGCTATGCCCTGATGGGCCTGGGTTTGGTTGGACTGGTGTGGGCACGTCGCCGTCACGCTGCTGTCTGAGCCGCGCTTTGTTTACCGCCGTCTGCGTCGTTGCCTCGGTGCAGCGGCGCTGCTGAAAACCCCGCCTTGGCGGGGTTTTTTGCTGGGCGACGTGCAGCGCAAGCTGATCAAGCCAGCCCGTCGATGAAGGCCTGAGTCAGGTCGGTGAACACCCACGGTTGCTCCACCGAGCTCAGGTGGGCGCAGCCCGGCAGGGTCACGCATTCTGCATGCGGCATCGCTGCGGCCATGGCCTGCATCCCGGCAGGTGGGGTGCTGACATCTTCGCCGCCTGCCAGCAGCAAGGTCGGCACGCGGATCTGACCCAGGCGTGCCGTCATGTCGGCGTCGCCCAAGGCGGCGGCGCAGGCGGTGTAACCCTCGGGATCGGTGGCCAGCAGCAGGCGCTGGTGGCGCTGCACGGTAGCAGACTGGCTGGTGCGGAAGGCTTCGCTGAAAAAGCGGGCCATCGTGCCCTCGGCCACGGCCTCCAGCCCCTCTTGTTCCACCGTCTGGATGCGCTGCTGCAAGGCTGCTCGGCCGGCTGCATCGTAGCCGCTGGTGGTGTTGGCCAGCACCAGGGCCTTCACCTTGCCGGGGTGACGCAGAGCCAGGGCCTGACCGATCAGGCCGCCCATTGACAGGCCCACCCAGATCACCGGCTCGCCGCCGGCCACTTCGTCGATCAGGCGGACGGCGTCATCGGCTAGGTCGTCCAGGCTCAGGGTGCCGGTGGGCAGGGCAGAGCGCCCATGTCCGCGGGTGTCCGGGCAGATCACCCGGCAGGTGGCGGCCAGCTCGTTGGCCACCAGATCCCACATGGCGCTGTCTTGCCCCAGCGCGTGGCTGAGGATCACAGTGTGGCGCGGCATGTCGCTGCGGGCATCGCGCACGGTGGCGTGCAGCTTGGGGCGGCTGCGCGTGAACACCGAGCGGCCCACGCCAGGGTGCCAGGACTGATCGGCCGGGTGGGGCGGAGGCTCGATGCCCAGCTCGCGCATGATGCCCAGCGCCTTCGCAAAACCCGTGTTGGCGGCAGGCACGCCCGCGTAAATGGCGATCTGGAACAAGGCCTCGCGCACCTCGACCGGGGACAGCGTGTGGGCGTTGCCTGGCGTCAGCGAGCCACGCATGTGGATCTCGAACTCGTCCCAGCGACCCAGGGCGCAGGTCACGGCCATCACCAGCACACGGCGGGTTTTCCAGTCCAGACCCGGGCGGCCCCAGACCCCATGCCAGGCGTAATCGGTGATGAAGTGCTGGAATCCGGCGTTGAAGGCATTGGCCTTGGCCACCGACTTGTCCACCCAGGCATCGCCCAGGGCGGCGCGGCGGTTGCGCATGCCACGCTCGAAAGGATGGTCGAAAGGATGGTCGAGGGAGGGGTCCCGTGGCTCTGACATGGTCGGCATTCCCGAAAGATCAATGACTGCGCCATTGTGCCGCCTGGGTGTGCCACATCCCGGTGCGTCGTGCGCAGATCGGTTATGGTGCGAACCATGCAACGTTCCACCGCTCCACTTCTGAAGTGGGGGCTGTCGCTGTGTCTGGCTGCCCTGCTGTCCGGATGCGCCAGTGGCCCCAGCCCCCAAACGGCCTCGCCGTCCCAGTCAGATGGGGCACCGGCCGAGCCCCCTGCCGATCTCGCCGCACAACCCGACGCCGTGCCACGCGTCGAGCCCATTCACAAGGGCGGGCCGAACAAGCCTTATGAGGTGCTGGGCCAGTCCTACGAGCCCGTCGTCGAGGACGTGCCCTGGCATGAACGGGGGCTGGGCTCCTGGTACGGTCGCAAGTTTCACGGCCGGCGAACCGCCAGCGGCGAGCTGTTCAGCATGTACGGCATGACGGCTGCGCATCGCACCCTTCCCATCCCGAGTTACGCCCAGGTGCGGCATGTGCAAAGCGGCAAGTCGGTGATCGTTCGCATCAACGACCGTGGTCCTTTCCACGCATCACGGGTGATTGACCTGAGCTATGCCGCCGCCGTCAAGCTGGGCATGGTGTCATCCGGGAGCGCCCAGGTTGAGGTGACGCGACTGACTTTCGACGACATCCGCCGTGGTGTGTGGCAGACCCATGCGTCCCCTGCGATGGCGGTGGCGGCCGAGACCGCTCGTGCGGTGCCCAGCGCCCCGCAGGTCACTGCCAAGCCCGCCCACGCTTACACCCCGGCACAGCGCGGCTTCTATGTGCAACTGGCGGCCTTGCGTCAGCGTGAGGGGGTGGATCGCCTGCAACAGCGCGTCTCGACCGAACTGGCCGACCTGTTGCCCATGCTGGCGGTCTTTCACGAGGCTTCGCTCTACAAGCTCAAAGTCGGTCCTTATGCCACACGCGAGGACGCGATGCAGGCGGCCGCCCAGGCGCGTGAGGCGCTTCAACTGACCCCCATCGTGGTCGAGCGTCGCTGAGCCGGTATGCCGTATCTGGGTTTGTTGTTCAATGCCCTTGCATGGGGCCTGTCGTGGTGGCCTTTGCGTCACCTGCAGGCATTGGGTTTGCACCCCTTGTGGGCCACGTTGCTGTTCTTTTTGCTGGGTGGGGTGATCGTGGGGTTGACGCGCCCCCAGGCCTGGGGCTTCGTGTGGCGCACACCGGCCCTGTGGGTGCTGGCGCTGGCAGCTGGGGCCACCAATGCCGCATTCAACTGGGGTGTGAGCACCGGAGAAGTGGTGCGTGTGGTGCTGCTGTTTTATCTGATGCCCTTGTGGGCGGTCGGGCTTGCGCGATGGTTGCTTGGTGAGCGCATCACCCGCATGGCCATTGCCCGAGTGGGTCTGGCTTTGTGCGGGGCGCTGCTGGTGTTGCGGCCAGTAGAAGGTGGGTGGCCCACATTCAGTGGTTTGTCTGACTGGTTGGGCTTGCTCGGAGGCATGGGCTTTGCCCTCACCAATGTGATGCTGCGACGTCAGGCTGCTCAAACGGCCTCCGCTCGGGCGCTCGCCATGTTTCTGGGGGGCGTCACTTTGCCAGCCGTGATCGGTATCGTGTTGGCCTCACAGGGTGTGATTCCCAATTGGCCGGCGCTGGCATGGGCGTGGGTCTGGCCTGCTCTGGCGCTGGGTGCACTGTTTTTTGTTTCCAACTTGGCGATGCAGTACGGTGCATCGCGCGTGCCGGTTCACATCACCTCGGTGGTCATGTTGACCGAGGTGGTGTTCGCGGCAGGCTCGGCGGTCTGGCTGGGGGGCGAGGTGCTGCGCCCACCTGTGCTGGCGGGCGGGGCCTTGATCATGGTGGCCGCACTGCTGGCCACCCGCGATGAGGCTTGAGCGCGATCTCTCGCCAGCGGCGGTGGTTCAGCCGCGCAATTGACGGCTGTGTGCGTGGACCGTGTCCACCAGCACCTTCACATTGTCCGGCGGCGTGAACTGGCTGATGCCGTGGCCCAGGTTGAAGATGTGACCCGAGGTGGCCGACGGCTTGCCGAAACTGTCCAGGGTCTTGATGACCTCGGCCTGCACCTGCTCGGGCTGCGCGAACAGCACGTTCGGGTCCAGGTTGCCTTGCAGAGCCACGCGGTCACCGACGCGGGCGCGGGCCTTGCCCAGGTTCATCGTCCAGTCCAGGCCGACCACATCGCAGCCGCTGTCGGCGATCTCGTCCAGCCAGATGCCGCCGCCCTTGGTGAACACGATGTGCGGGATGCGGAAGCCGTTGTGCTCTTTCTTCAGCTGCGACAACACCCGCTTCGTGTAGGCCAGGCTGAATTCCTGGAAGACCCCATCGGCGAGCACGCCGCCCCACGAATCAAAAATCATCGCGGCCTGTGCGCCCGCTTCGATCTGCGTGTTCAGGTACAGCGCCACGGCATCGGCGTTCACGCTCAGGATGCGGTGCATCAGGTCGGGGCGCTGGTACATCAGCGTCTTGACGGCGCGGTAGTCGTCCGAGCCGCCACCTTCGACCATGTAGCAGGCCAGCGTCCAGGGACTGCCCGAAAAACCGATCAGCGGCACCTTGCCCACGCCGTTTTCATCGGCCAGCGCCTTGCGGATGGTGCCGACTGCATCGAACACATAGCGCAGCTTGTCCATGTCGGGCACGGCCAGCTCGGCGACAGCGGCCTCGTCGCGCACGACCTTGGCGAACTTCGGGCCTTCACCAGCGGCAAAGCTCAGGCCCAGGCCCATGGCATCGGGCACGGTCAGGATGTCGCTGAAGAGGATGGCGGCGTCGAGGTCATAGCGGCGCAGCGGCTGCAGCGTCACCTCGCAGGCCAGTTCCGGGTTCGTGGCCAGGCCCATGAAGCTGCCAGCCACATCGCGCGTGGCGCGGTACTCGGGCAGGTAGCGGCCAGCCTGGCGCATCAGCCACACGGGCGTGCAGTCGGTGGGCAGGCGCAGGCAGGCCCGCAGGAAGCGGTCGTTGGCCAGAGGCGGGAGCGAAATGGCAGGGGTGTGGGCAGCAGTCATCCCGGGATTGTAGGCAGTTCGCGTCCACACCCTTCATGCAACCCTTGACCCAAGGGCATCACAGCCGCGCCACTTCAACGTGCAGTGGCCGGTCATCCAGACCCGGACGGGGGTCTTCGCCATAGCTCATCCACAGGCTCTCGGACAGCAACTTCTGACGCTTGTAGCGGCGTGGCACCTCCACCAGCGGATCCCCATGCGTCACACCCGTGGCCAGGGCGTCGTAACGCTGCCCCTGGTTTGCCATCACCCAGTCGATCAGGGCTTGGTAGATCTCCGGGTCGTCATTGGCAATCAGCACGTTGTAGAGCGTCAGGTAGTTGAGCGCGCCACCGATGGCAGGCAGCTTGAAGCCACCGGCCAACCCCACGTACAGGTTATAGAGTGGGCGCAACACCTTGACCACCGGCTTGAAATTCATCACCCGTGTCTGCTTGTAGGCCTTCTGATCCCAACCTGCCAGCATGCCGATCAGGGTGT
This sequence comes from Aquabacterium sp., assembly GCA_017994835.1. GTDB lineage: Bacteria > Pseudomonadota > Gammaproteobacteria > Burkholderiales > Burkholderiaceae_C > Aquabacterium. Next base: position 23,355 of record JAGOKC010000015.1, read on the forward strand.
CGCCACGCCAGGCCAGTGCGTAGTCGGTGATGCGAAGCCCCTGGTAATACGGGTCGCCCGCCATCAGCTTGCCGAAGTCATAGACCGGGTGATTCTGACGCCGAGGCCCTTCGCGATCCTGGAAAGCCTGCATCAGCGGGGCATCGGCGGCCGTGGCGGCGCGGATTGTCACACCCGTCGGAATGCGTGGGGTTTGCTTGCGCACAAAGATGAAACTCGTTTCAATGGTGTGCGTCACCCAGAAGCGGAACAAGATGCCGTCCGCCATGTTGGCCGCTGCAGCCAGGGGGGCCGAGTTGCCTTTGATGATGATGCCTTGCAGCAACTCCTCGGTGCTGCGGTACTTCTTCTGCTCCAGAAACAGCATCCCGGCAATGCCACGGCGTCGGAACGCCGGATCCACGCGGGTGTCGCCCGAGTAGTACACGCGCTTGGGCTTGCCGTTGATGTACACATCGTGACCCGATATCACCGTCAGGCCGGCGATCACGCCAGGATGGTCAGAATCTTCGACCACGGTGAGAATTTGCTCATCACCGATGACGCGGGCACCCACAAAGAAATCGGGTGCACGCTGGAAGCACAGCTCGGCCGGCCCTGGCATGGTGATCTTGCTCACCAGACGCTGGATGCCGGGGTTGTCAGATGGGGTGCCGAGGCGGACAGTCAGGGTCATGAGAACTCGTTTCAGGTGCGAGGGAAATCGGTTCAGGCCAGGTCCAGCGCCTGCCTCAGAACGGTGGGCACCGCGCCGGACCAGTGCCGCAGTGGCTCGATCTTGATGTTGCCTTCGATCATGCCGCGATCGCGACACTGCGCCAGATAGATGTCGCGCATGCGCGGCAAGGCAATGCAGGCGGCCGCTTGCAACTGCCCCAGATCACGAGCCAGCTTGTAATGAAAATGGGTCTGCAGGGCTTTTTCCACCTGATCGGACAGGTCACGCTGCAAGGCACCGCGAGGCGCATCGGCTTGGCACTCGACCAGCAAGACATAGCCAGGTGTGTGTCCGCGCGACTCGTCCAGGGCCAGCAGGGTCACAGGCAGCGTGCCCTGCAGCTTCAGGCCATCGATCACCGTCTGCGCGGCGGTGGCGCTGGTCTTCTCACCCACCAGATCCACCCCGTCGTTGCGACCCAGGAAGGTGAAGCAGGGTACCTTGCCGAGAGGCGCTTCCACGCGCAGCACATCGCTCATCTGGTAGCGCGCAAGGCCGCTGCCAGTGGTCAACAAGGGGATCACGTCCTGACCCTCGCGCAAGGCCCAGGGCGTCAGCACCCTGCCATCGTGCGCGTCGATGAACTCATAGACATGGCTCATGTAGGCCAGGGGATAACGTCCCTGGAAAGGGAAAGTCACCACCCCTTCCGTGGCCCACAAGCCCTTGCCTTGAAAACCAGCCTGAGGCAGTTGTGCCTGCAACTGCTTGGCCCAGGGGGCGGCAGCGGCGGTGTCCCAGGCGCTGATCACGGCCAGATTGGGCCACAGCTGCTGAAAAAAGACGGGGCCCAACTGGCCGTTCCAGTCCTTCAACAGGGCTGCCGCACGAGCCGAAGTGGGGCAGGGCAGACCGGCCATGCGAGGCGCGCGCGCGCCCCAGTCGCCACGCGACAAAGCCGTCGCCAGCTCCTCGCGCCAGCTTGACATCTGCTCCAGCAGCCCCAGGCCGAAAGTCGGGCTCCACACCGAAATGAACCCCAGCGCTTCGTCCGACGCCAGCCAGGCAATGGTCGCAAACAGGGAATCCTCGGACGTCTCTGCCAGGGCAATTTCCTGCGGCACAGCCTGCGTCAGGTAGGCCAGCAAACGCTTGCCCCACGACAGCAACTGCATGTCGTCATTGAGGTCGCCCGTCGTCTGATCCCGCATCTCGGTGGGCACCCACGACAGCGACCAGTAATGCGTGCCACTGCCCTGTCGCGGAAACTGCCGGTACAGGTCGCTCACCCAGGCGCTGATGACCTCGTCGAACTCTTCCAGAAACAGCTTGGTGTAAGGCACCCACTTCACGGCAGAAGTGGAGCCGCTGGTGGGTTGATAGCGCATCACCGGCGAGTCGATCAGCAACGGGCGCTGCGCCTCACGCTGGCGCGCAATCACGTCGGCGTAATCGGCATAGCTGCTCACTGGCAACTCGCGTGCAAATGTTTCCCAGGACCAGTCGGCGCGGATGCCGCGACGCTGCCCCTCCGGCGAGCGGGACGCCGCCGCCAGCCAGCGTGCCAGGCGGGCGCGCTGCACCCCCTCCAGATCGTTGAGATGCTTCTCGAAACGTCGCCGACCCGGCGCAACCAGCAGCTTTAAAAGATGGTGCCCGAACGTGGTGCCCAGTCCCATGCTCAAGTAGCCTTCTGGCGATCAAGTGCGTCAGATGCCACGTCGGTGTCCTGCCACGTCTTGGCTGTTGATGTGGCGATGTCCAGACCTGCGGGACGATGGGTCTTGAGCAGATGCTTGCGAACCCACTTCAGCGGCATGTCGATCATCGAGCGCAGCACGCTTTCATAGTCCACTGAACCCACGCACGGCAGCTCGGTGCCACGACGCCATTCCGGATTGATGCGATCAAAGAAGGCAATGTGCGGATTGGCTGCCTTGAGCTCTGGTGTGATCTCTGCGACATCGCCCTTGAGGCGCACATAGTCATGACCAAAGTCGAGCACCATGCGCTCGCGATCGAACGCCTCGGGGAGCAAGGCATTGCAGTACGCCTCGGTGACGCGACGATAGCGTGCATCGCCACCGTTCACATTCGGGTAGTAGTTGTAGAAGTTGTTGGCCAGCAGCAGATAGGTCTTGTAGCCCTTGGAGATCAGGAACCAGTAGAACGGTGTGAATGGCTTCTTGAGACGTTCGATCACGACGCGACGGTGGAAGGTCGCCGCCAGGGCGTTGTTGCCCCAGTATGCTGGCTCGATGATGGTGTCGCCGCTGAAGATGCCCCGGGCATTGCGCCCCTCGACCTCGATGTCGAAACAGGTGAGTGTCGAAAAACCAACAACTTTTTCGTCCGATTTGCGCGTCACCAGGATCACACCCGACTTCTTGCTCAAATCTTGCAAGAACACGTCCAGCGCAGTGTTCTCGTAGAACGACGCATACAGGTCGTACATCTGCTTGATGTGCGTCACCGTGATGCCCTGGATGGGGCGGTAGAAGGTGCTGACGCTTTCTCTGCGCGTTGTTGTGGTCATGTCGGGTACTCCACCTGAGGACTGGGATCGAGGGCGTCAGGGATGCCATCGACACGGTTGCACTCAGCATGACGATGTGAAGACAGACCGCCCATCGGGCTTGCCCCAGGGATTCCCCCGGATGGGGGGTGTCTGGCAAAGCGCCCTCGAACGACCGCATTCGCGGGGGGCTCGACTGCAAATCGGACAAGGCACTTGGCTTTGTGCGGGTTACTGCGTATAATCTTTAGGTTTTGCCGACATCAGGGTCGGTGTGTTTGTGCCAGAACGGCGTCATAAGCGCCCGTTTCCCAGCGCTCCCAAGCAAAGAGCAAGCGACATGTCCACGCCTCTACGTTCCAAGCCAAGAGGCGGCGAAACGGTTCACGATACCGACTTCGATGTGTCCGACTGGTCCAAAGACATCGATCCACCTGTTGAGCCGCTGACGCGAGAAGAGGCGCAAGCCCTGCTCGCCAGGCACCCATCCATGTCTGTGTGGCAGGTACTCGCTGCGCAACTTGGTTTCGGTGTGTTGATCGCGCTCATCTGGGGTGGTGTGTCACGCGATGCGTCTGCACTGTGGTCTTCGCTGTACGCGACGGCTGTGGTCGTGGTGCCCGGCCTGCTGATGGCGCGCGGGGTGTTCGGACGCAATGCGGGGCGTGGGGTCGGGCGTCTTCTGGTCTGGGAGGTGCTCAAGCTGGGCCTGATTTGTGCCCTGCTGGCGTTGGCACCCAAAGTGGTTCAACCACTGAACTGGGTGGCGCTGCTGGTGACCTTGGTGCTGGTCTTGAAAGTTGTTGGGGTGGTGCTGCTCTTCGGGCAGCGTCGCTGTGAAAAATCTTGATTTGACGAGAGTTGCTGATGTCTGTTGACGCTGTCGCCGCTACGGCTGAACAAGCGGCCCACCACGGGCCAACCGCTCCGGAATACATCGGGCACCACTTGCGCCACCTGCAAAATCACGCAGATGCGCAGTCCATCGTGGACTGGTCGTACATTAACCTCGACTCCATGTTCTGGTCGGTGGTGCTTGGTCTGCTGGGCGTGTTCGTGCTCTGGAAAGCTGCCAGCAAGGCCACCTCCGGCGTGCCGGGTCGCTTCCAGGCTGCAGTCGAAATGCTGGTCGAGATGGTGGACACGCAAGCCAAGGGCATCATCCCGAACGCCACCTCCCGCAAGGCCGTGGCCCCTGTGGCCCTGACCGTGTTCGTGTGGATTTTCTTCATGAACGCGATGGACTTGCTGCCGGTGGACCTGCTGCCCCGTCTGTGGGAAGAGTATTACAAGGTCTCTGGTCACGACCCGCATCACGCCTACATGCGCAGCGTGCCCACCGCCGATTTGTCCATCACCCTGGGCATGTCCGTCTCCGTGCTGCTGATCTGCCTGTACTACAACATGAAGATCAAGGGCGTGGGCGGCTTCATCAAGGAGTTGTTCACCGCTCCTTTCCATGCACATGGCATGGGCGGTACCATCGCCCTGGCATTGCCCAACTTCTTCCTGAACCTGGTTGAATTCGGTGCCAAGACGATCTCTCACGGCATGCGACTGTGGGGCAACATGTATGCAGGCGAACTGGTGTTCATGCTGATCGCCTTGCTGGGTGGCGCGGTGGGCGCGGCACTGACCATGGGTGGTGCCGGCCTGTGGATCGTCCACATCCTGGCAGGCTCTGCCTGGGCCATCTTCCACATTCTGATCATCGCGCTTCAGGCCTTCATCTTCATGATGCTGACCCTGGTGTACATCGGTCAGGCACATCAAGGTCACTGATTTCGATCGGTGTGACCTGAACAAGTTTTTCTTTCCCTTTCCCTTTCCTTTCTTAACTTACCTTTCTTTTAGGAGCAATCATGGAACTGGTGTTGGCTAACGTCGCTCTCGCTTGTGGTCTGATCATCGCACTGGGTGCCATCGGCGCTTGTATCGGTATCGCACTGATGGGTGGCAAGTATTTCGAAGCCACCGCTCGTCAGCCTGAGCTGATGAACGAACTGCAAACCAAGATGTTCCTGTTGGCTGGTCTGATCGACGCCGCCTTCCTGATCGGCGTGGGTATCGCCATGCTGTTCGCCTTCGCGAACCCGTTCATCGCCCCCCTGGCCAAGTAATCGGTCCCTTCTCGACTGAACATTCATTTAACCGAGAAAGGTCCGAGCCGTGAATCTGAACGCAACATTGTTCGCGCAGATCGTGGTTTTCGGGATCCTGTGGTGGTTCACGATGAAATTCGTGTGGCCCCCGATCACGAAGGCTCTCGACGAGCGCGCAACCAAGATCGCGGACGGTCTGGCTGCAGCCGACAAGGCCAAGCTGGAACTGAAGAACGCCAACAAGAGCGTCCAGGAACAGCTGGCTCAATCCCGCGACGAGATCGCTCAACGCATTGCTGACGCTGAAAAGCGCGCAGCCACCATCATCGACGACGCCAAAAAGCGTGCCGCCGATGAAGGTGCCAAGATCGTTGCTGATGCCAAGGCAGAAGCCGGTCAACTGGTTGTGCAAGCCCGTGAAGTCCTGCGTGAGCAGGTCGCCGGTCTGGCCGTCAAGGGTGCTGAGCAGATTCTGCGTCGTGAGGTGTCGGCCGAGGTCCATGCCGACCTGCTGAACCGCCTGAAGTCGGAGCTGTGATCATGGCCGAGCTTGCCACCATTGCCCGTCCTTACGCCGAAGCCTTGTTCAAGGCCGTCCCGCATGCAGAGCAATCTGCCGTCGGGGCGCAAGTGGCAACACTGGCTCAAATTGCCAGTGACGCCGACTTGCAAAGCTTCGCCGACAATCCTCGCGTCACGCAGGAGCAAGTCTTCAGCGTGCTGACCGAGGCAGCCAAGGTGGCTTTGGCTCCGGCTGTGTCCAATTTCCTGCGTACGGTGCTGGACAACGGGCGTCTGGCGGCTTTGCCGCTGATGTCCGAACAGTTCCAGACTCTTGTGCACGCCCGCCAGGGTGTGGCCGAAGCACGTATCTACAGCGCTTTCCCGATCTCTGACGCCCAGGTGGCTGAGATCGTGACGCCGCTCGAAAAGCGTTTTGGTCGCAAGCTGGAAGCCATTGTTGAGGTCGAAGCCGACCTCATCGGTGGTGTGCGTGTGGTGGTCGGCGACGAGGTGCTCGACACCTCTGTCAAGGCCCGCCTCGAACGCATGAAGACGGCACTTCTGGCCTGATCCAGAGCCCGGCCTCCATCCGAATAGTCGCTCAACCCTACCGGTGGTATTGCGCCACCGGTTGTCGTCAACGAGGTTCGCCTTCGTGCAGCCCTTGACCAGCCTGGGAGCAAAGCAATGCAACTGAATCCCGCAGAAATTTCCGAACTGATCAAGAGCCGCATCGAAGGTCTCGGCGCGGCTGCCGACATTCGCAACCAAGGTACCGTCATCTCCGTGACCGACGGTATCGTCCGCGTGCACGGCTTGTCCGATGCCATGCAAGGCGAAATGTTGGAGTTCCCCGCTGACGCCTCCGGCGTCCCCACCTTCGGCCTGGCCCTGAACCTCGAGCGCGACTCTGTCGGTGCCGTGATTCTGGGTGCCTACGAGCACATCTCTGAAGGCGACGTCGTCAAGACGACCGGTCGCATCCTGGAAGTGCCCGTCGGTCCTGAGCTGATTGGTCGCGTGGTGAACCCTCTGGGTCAGCCCATCGACGGCAAGGGCCCGATCAATGCCAAGCTGTCTTCTCCCATCGAGAAGATCGCCCCTGGTGTGATCGCGCGTCAATCCGTGGATCAACCCCTGCAGACCGGCATCAAGTCGATCGACTCGATGGTGCCCGTCGGCCGTGGTCAGCGCGAGCTGATCATTGGTGACCGCCAGACTGGCAAGACCGCTGTCGCCATCGACGCGATCATCAACCAGAAGGGCCAAGGCGTCACCTGTATCTACGTCGCCATCGGTCAGAAGGCTTCGTCGATCAAGAACGTCGTGCGCTCGCTGGAACAAGCCGGTGCCATGGACTACACCATCGTCGTTGCCGCTTCGGCCTCTGACTCAGCTGCCATGCAGTTCGTGTCGGCCTACTCCGGCTGCGCCATGGGCGAGTACTTCCGCGATCGTGGCCAAGACGCCCTGATCGTGTATGACGATCTGTCCAAGCAAGCCGTGGCCTATCGTCAAGTCTCGCTGCTGCTGCGTCGTCCACCCGGACGCGAAGCTTTCCCTGGCGACGTGTTCTATCTCCACAGCCGCCTGCTCGAGCGTGCTGCCCGCGTGAGCGCCGACTACGTCGAAGCGTTCACCAACGGCGAGGTGAAGGGCAAGACGGGTTCCCTGACCGCTCTGCCCATCATCGAAACCCAAGCGGGTGACGTGTCCGCCTTCGTTCCGACCAACGTGATCTCGATCACCGACGGTCAGATCTTCCTGGAAACCAGCTTGTTCAACGCCGGCATCCGTCCCGCCATCAACGCCGGTATCTCGGTGTCGCGCGTGGGTGGTGCTGCCCAGACCAAGGTCATCAAGAGCCTGTCCGGCGGTATCCGTACCGACCTGGCCCAGTACCGTGAACTGGCTGCGTTCGCGCAGTTCGCTTCCGATCTGGATGCGGCCACCCGCAAGCAGCTCGACCGCGGTGCCCGCGTCACCGAACTGCTCAAGCAGGCTCAGTATCAGCCGCTGCCCATCTCTTTGATGGCCGCCACGCTGTTCGCTGTGAACAAGGGTTTCATGGACGATGTCGAAGTCAAGAAGGTTCTGTCCTTCGAAGGCGGTCTGCATCAGTTCCTGAAGACCAGCCACGCAGCCCTGCTGGCCAAGATCGAAGACAAGAAGGCCCTGGACAAGGACGCTGAAGCCGAACTGCAATCGGCCATCGTCGCGTTCAAGAAGACCTTCGCCTAAAGGAGCGCACCATGGCCGTAGGCAAGGAAATTCGCAACAAGATCAAGAGCGTCGAGAACACCAAGAAGATCACCAAGGCCATGGAAATGGTCGCGGCTTCGAAGATGCGCAAGGCGCAAGATCGCATGCTTGCGGCTCGCCCCTACGCTGACAAGGTGCGCAACATCACGGCGAACTTGGCCAAGGCCAACCCCGAGTACGTCCACCCCTTCATGCTGCCGGCTCAAGGCGGCAAGAAGGTGGGCTTCATCGTGGTGAGCACGGACAAGGGTCTGTGCGGTGGTCTGAACACGAACGTGCTGCGTGCCGTGACCAACCAGCTTCGTGAGCTGGACGGTCAGGGCGTCAAGGCCGACGTGGTCTCCATCGGCAACAAGGCCACCGGTTTTTTCAACCGCATCGGTGCCAATGTCGTCGCGCAAGTCGTCGGCATGGGTGACACCCCGCATCTGGAAAAGCTCATTGGCCCGGTCAAGGTGCTGCTCGACGCTTACACCGCTGGTGAGCTCAGTGCTGTGTACCTCTGCTACACCCGTTTCATCAACACGATGAAGCAGGAGCCGCAAGTGCAGCAACTGTTGCCTTTGGCCGCAGACGAGTTCGCAGGCGAAACGACTCATGCATGGGAATACATCTATGAGCCTGACGCCAAGCCGGTGATCGACGAGTTGATGACCCGTTATGTTGAGGCGCTGGTGTACCAGGCTGTGGCAGAGAACATGGCTTCGGAACAGTCGGCTCGGATGGTGGCCATGAAGGCCGCCACCGACAACGCTGGCAATGTGATCAAGGAACTGAAGCTGGTCTATAACAAGACCCGCCAAGCAGCGATCACCACCGAGCTGTCCGAGATCGTTGCCGGTGCGGCTGCGGTCTGATCCGAAGATTTTGAATTGATTGAAGGAACGAAAAATGGCTGACACGCAAACAGTGGGCAAGATCGTTCAGTGCATCGGGGCCGTGGTGGACGTGGAATTCCCACGTAGCCAGATGCCCAAGGTGTACGACGCCCTGAAGATGGATGGCTCTGCGCTGACCCTCGAAGTGCAACAGCAGCTGGGCGACGGCATTGTCCGCACCATCGCGCTGGGTTCGTCCGACGGCCTGCGCCGCGGCATGCAGGTGTTCAACACACACGCTCAGATCACCGTGCCCGTGGGCACCGCGACCCTGGGTCGCATCATGGACGTGCTGGGTAACCCCATCGACGAACGTGGCCCTGTGGACCAGGCGAACACCGCCCCGATCCACCGCAAGGCTCCGGCTTACGACGAACTGTCGCCCTCGACCGAGTTGCTGGAAACCGGCATCAAGGTGATTGACCTGATCTCCCCGTTCGCCAAGGGCGGCAAGGTCGGTCTGTTCGGTGGTGCCGGTGTGGGCAAGACCGTGAACATGATGGAACTCATCAACAACATCGCGAAGGGCCACGGCGGCCTGTCGGTGTTCGCTGGTGTGGGCGAGCGTACCCGTGAAGGGAACGACTTCTATCACGAAATGTCGGATGCAGGCGTGGTCCGTCAGGACAGCCTGTCCGAGTCCAAGGTCGCGATGGTCTATGGTCAGATGAACGAGCCGCCGGGAAACCGTCTGCGCGTCGCCCTGACCGGTCTGACGATGGCCGAAGCCTTCCGTGACGAAGGCAAGGACGTGCTGTTCTTCGTGGACAACATCTACCGCTACACCCTGGCCGGTACCGAAGTGTCCGCGCTGCTGGGTCGTATGCCTTCGGCTGTGGGCTATCAGCCGACGCTGGCCGAAGAAATGGGCCGTCTGCAAGAGCGCATCACCTCGACCAAGGTGGGCTCGATCACCTCGATCCAGGCCGTTTACGTCCCTGCGGACGACTTGACCGACCCGTCGCCTGCCACGACCTTCGCTCACTTGGACTCCACCGTCGTGTTGTCGCGTGACATCGCTTCGCTGGGTATCTACCCCGCCGTGGACCCGCTGGACTCGACCTCGCGTCAGCTGGACCCGCACGTGGTGGGTGAAGAGCACTACCAAGTGGCCCGCGCCGTGCAAAACACGCTGCAGCGCTATAAGGAACTGCGCGACATCATCGCCATTCTGGGCATGGACGAACTGGCTCCGGAAGACAAGCAACTGGTGGCCCGCGCTCGCAAGATCCAGCGCTTCCTGTCGCAGCCTTTCCACGTTGCCGAAGTGTTCACCGGCGCGCCTGGCAAGTATGTGGCCCTGAAGGAAACCATCCGTGGCTTCAAGATGATTGTGAACGGCGAGTGCGATGCCTTGCCTGAGCAAGCGTTCTACATGGTCGGGACAATCGACGAAGCCTTCGAAAAGGCCAAAACGATCCAGTAAGCGGCGCGTTTGGTCCTGACTCTGCGTTGCCGTGCTCGCCGTAGCCACGCTACGGCTGTGCGCGGTGCCTTGATTCAGAACCAACCGCTTGCTTCTTGCACCGTTTTGTTGATTGTGTGAAAACTGTCTGTCAAGACGGTGCAAATCGTTGAACCTCATTTGAAAGCTCGATATGTCCACCATTCACGTTGATGTGGTTTCTGCCGAAGAGTTGATCTTTTCGGGTGAGGCCACGCTGGTGTCCCTGCCGGGTGAGGTGGGTGAGCTTGGCATCCTGCCGCGTCACACCCCGCTGATCACCCGCATCAAGCCGGGTGCCGTGCGCATCCAGCGCGCTGACAACAACGAAGAAGAGTTCGTCTTCGTGGCCGGCGGCATTCTGGAAGTGCAGCCTCACTGCGTGACCGTTCTGGCCGATACCGCGATCCGCGGTCACGATCTGGACGAAGCCAAGGCATCCGAGGCCAAGCGTTTGGCCGAAGAGGCTGTGCAGAACGCCAGTGGCACGCTGGACCTGGCCCGTGCCCAGGGCGAATTGGCCGAGCTGGTGGCCCAGTTGGCTGCCATCCGTCGCCTGCAGCACAAGAAGTGATCCTGCATTGGAGAGGCCTCTGGCCTCTCCTTGCACCCAAGCCCGCAGCTCATCCCTGCGGGCTTTTTTACGGCTGAATGCGCGCCCCTCTGTTCCGGGGCGTCGCGACGTGAATCTGGCGCTGCCTCACACGAACTCAGGCGGTGGGCGGCGCTGCAGCACACCGATGGGCGGGGCCCAGCGCGCGCCCTTGGGCTTTTTGGCCGTCACGAGGGTGACGTCAGCCGGCTCGAACACCTCGACGTTGTGCGTGATGGGGGTGGTGAGCACGTACTGCGCGCGGGTGGAGCGCAGGAAGTGGCCGACGAGCTGGATGTTGCGCACGTCCAGGTGGGCAAAGGGCTCGTCGATGAAGACGAAGCCGCCGGTGCTTTCGTCGTCTTTCATCAGGCCCACCAGCAGGATCAGCGACTTGATGACCTGTTGGCCACCGGAGGCTTCGCCGTCGTTCAGGCCGATGCTGCCCTTGCCGTCGAAGTTGAAGTGCACCTTGAGCTCGGCCTGGCGCAGCAGACCGTCGTCGCCATCGAGGTGCGGCATCTCGGCGTTGACCTCGACCCCGGCGAGGTGGCCCAGTTCGATGATGTTCTTGCGGTAGCGGCGCACGGTGACCTTGAGCACGTCGGTGTAACGTGCGCGGGCGTTGTCCACGGCGATGGCGGCGGCGGCGTTGCTGGCCTTGCGCTGGCTGAGCTCGTCTTCCTGGCGCAGCACGTTGGCGTTCATCAGCGTGAGCTGTTCCAGCACAGTGGGGTCGGTTTCCCAGCGGCCTTCCTGGAGCTCGCGTTCGACGGCCTCGGCGCGCAGGCGCGCCTGGGTGACGTTGCCGTACTTGGCCTGCATCTCGGCGATGCGCGCGGGCTCGCGCCAGCGGCGCGGCAGCTGCAGCTTGACCTCGCGGGACATGAGGGCCTGCGCGATGACGTCGTCAAAGCGGATCTGCCATTCGCGCTCGTGCTGGGCGCTGCGGCTCTCCAGATGAGTCAGTCGCTCTTGCGCCTGCTTGTAGGCGTGCTGGGCGTTGGTCTGCTCGACGACGGCGCGCTTGAGCTGGGCCTCGGCCTGTTGCCAGCGCTCGCCGGCCTGCATGCGGGCCTGCTTGAGCATGGGCAGCTGGCGGCGCGCTTCGCTGAACTCGGCTTCGCGTTCGGCCAGCTCGGTGGCGGCGGTGAAGCCCTGTGCAGCCTTGCGGGCGTCCTGCAGCTGGCGGTCGAAGAAGGCCTGGTCGCGCACCACGCGGGTCATCTCTTCGTCGAGCTGGGCCAGGCGCTTGTCGATGGACTCGCGGCGACCGGCGATGGCGGCAGC
>JAGOKC010000084.1 GCA_017994835.1 Aquabacterium sp.
GGCCCCATCGACGCCATCCACACCCGCATCGGTGCCGCCGACGACCTGGCCAACGCCCAATCCACCTTCATGGTGGAAATGACCGAAGCCGCCGCCATCGTGCACGCCGCCACCGAGCAGTCCCTGGTGCTGATGGACGAAGTGGGGCGCGGCACCTCCACCTTCGACGGCCTGGCCTTGGCCGGTGCCATTGCCAGCCACCTGCACGACAAGAACAAGTCGTTCACCCTGTTTGCCACGCACTATTTCGAGCTGACCGCCTTGCCCGAAAAGCTTCCGCGCGCGCTGAACATGCACGTGGGCGTGGCCGAGTCGGGCGACGACATCATCTTCCTGCATGAGTTGCAGCATGGTCCAGCCAGCCGCAGCTACGGCGTTCAGGTAGCCCGCCTGGCCGGCATGCCGCATTCGGTGATCCGCCAGGCGCGCTCGACCCTGGAGTTGCTGGAAGCACACCAACGCCAGTCCGACGACCAGATCGACCTGTTCGCCCAGGTGGAGGCACCTGGCCTGGATCTGGATGCGCTGGCCGCAGAGGGTGGTCCGCGTCTGGCTGACAACGCCGGTGAGGCGATGACCGAAACCGAGGCGCAAACCCTGTCTTTGCTGGCAGGCATCGACCCCGACGCCTTGACCCCGCGCGAAGCGTTGGATGCGCTCTACAAACTCAAGTCCGTGCTGTCATCCTGATACAGGTTGAGGCTCAGGCTTTCAGCGTGCCAGCCTGACGATCCAGTTCGTCAATGCAGGCGGCCATGCGGGACTGGCACTCCGCCATCAGGGCGGGCAGATCTGCCGCCGTCATGCCTTTGGTGGGCATCGGGGCCAGCGACCGGATGATGGCGTTGCCGCTGTGCCAACGGTTCAGATTCATGCCCCGCACGTAGTTGTTGCCGCAAATCGGGATGATGGGCACCCCCGCATTGATGGCCATCAGGAACGCACCTTTTTTGAGCGGTTGCAGCCCCCTGCCGTGACCACGGGTGCCTTCGGCGAACACCCACAACGACATGTCCTTGTGCTGCAGGGTGTCGGTGGTGGTCAGCATGGCCTTCTTGGCCCGCACCGCATTGCCACGGTCCACCAGCACATTGCCAGCCAGCCAGTAGAGCTGGCCGAACAGCGGAATCCACTTCAGGCTTTTTTTACCCAAGCTGACTGTGCGCCTGGGTACTGTCAGGCCAAACACCATCAGGTCGTAGTTGGAGATGTGGTTGGCCACGATCACGGCCGAGCGCGTGTGATCGCGCACGGTCTCGTCTTCCAGTTTCACCTTCAGACCCATGATCTTCATCGCTGGGATGCCGTAAACACGCGCGCAAAGGCGGCTGTTATCGGGGTTGAAGGGGCGGCACAAACCAATCAGCAAGCCGATCACGCTGGCAATCACAAAGTGCACGGTCAGCACGAACATACGCAAGAACAACAGCACGAGCAGCCTCCAGTCAGAAGCCGTCAGGGCTCCATGAGTTCGCGCGAATTATGCGCTGCCTGTCGAGGTGCTGGAGACAGCGTTTTGTGCATGCAAGGACTCTGGGGCATCAGCCAAAACCCCTATAATGCCTCTTTACCACCGCAGCGTTCCTCGTCAAGACGAACGCTTATGCGCACATGACCAAGTATGTCTTCGTCACCGGCGGTGTGGTGTCCTCACTCGGTAAGGGCATCGCCGCTGCGTCACTGGCCGCCATCCTCGAATCCCGTGGCCTCAAGGTCACCCTGATCAAGCTGGATCCGTACATCAACGTTGATCCGGGCACGATGTCACCGTTTCAGCACGGTGAAGTTTTCGTGACTGAAGACGGCGCGGAAACCGACCTCGATCTGGGTCACTACGAGCGCTTCATCACCACGCGGATGAAGAAGCCCAACAACTTCACCACAGGCCAGATCTACATGAGCGTTCTTGAAAAAGAGCGCCGTGGTGATTACCTGGGCAAGACCGTTCAGGTCATTCCCCATGTCACCAATGAGATCCAGTCTTACGTTCGTCGCGGGGCGGGCGAGGGCACGCCCGATGCCGTGGATGTGGCCATCGTCGAGATCGGCGGCACCGTGGGTGACATCGAGTCCCTGCCGTTCATGGAAGCAGCGCGTCAGCTCAGTCTCAAGGCTGGCCCGAGCAATGCCGCTTTCGTGCACCTGACCTACGTGCCCTTCATCGCGGCCGCTGGCGAGTTGAAAACCAAGCCAACCCAGCACACCGTGCAGAAAATGCGCGAAATCGGTATCCAACCCGATGCGCTGCTGTGCCGTGCTGACCGCGCCATTCCGGCTGATGAACGCGAGAAAATCTCGCTGTTCACCAACGTTCCTGAATCTGGTGTGATTTCGGTATGGGATGCGGACACCATCTACAAGGTGCCGCGCATGCTGCACGAGCAGCACCTTGACGACCTGATCTGTGCCAAGCTGCAACTGCAGACCCAACCTGCCGACCTGTCACGGTGGGACAAGCTGGTGCATGAGGTCGAGCACCCGCAAGGCAACGTCACCATCGCCATGTGTGGCAAGTACACCGACCTGTCGGACTCGTACAAGTCGCTCAACGAGGCACTGCGTCATGCTGGCATCCACAACCATGTGCGCGTCACCATCGAGTACGTTGATTCGGAAACGCTCAACCCTGAAACCGTCAGCGCCCTGGCGCAGTACGATGCCATCCTGGTGCCCGGCGGCTTCGGCAAGCGCGGCGTGGAAGGCAAGATCTGCGCGGCCCAGTTTGCCCGTGAAAACGGCATCCCTTACCTGGGCATCTGCCTGGGCATGCAGGTGGCCACCATCGAGTACGCCCGCCACAAGGCTGGTTTGACCGATGCCAACTCCACCGAGTTCGAGCCGAACACCCCGTACCCCGTCATCGCCCTGATCGACGAGTGGCTGGACGCCGACGGCACCGTGCAAAAGCGCGATGCCTCGTCGGACCTGGGCGGCACGATGCGCCTGGGGGCGCAAAGCTCCGACGTGGCACCGGGCACCATTGCCCACGAGATCTACGGCCCTGTCGTGACCGAGCGTCACCGCCACCGTTACGAAGCCAACGAGCGCTACCTCGACAAGCTGCGCGAAGCCGGTCTGGTCATCTCCGCGATCACCCAGCGCGAAAAGCTGACCGAGATGGTGGAGTTGCCCAAGACCGTGCACCCCTGGTATGTGGGCGTACAGTTCCACCCCGAGTTCAAGTCGACGCCTTGGGACGGTCACCCGCTGTTCATCGCGTACATCAAGGCCGCCCTGGATCACCAGGCCGCTGCCAAGAAGGCCTGATCGGCCGTCACACTCAAGAGGCACACCATGAAACTCTGCGGCTTTGACGTTGGCCTGAACCATCCCTTCTTCCTGATCGCCGGCCCCTGCGTGGTCGAGTCCGAGCAGTTGCAGATGGACACCGCCGGCACGCTCAAGGAAATCACCACCGAGCTGGGCATTCCGTTCATCTTCAAGTCGAGCTACGACAAGGCCAACCGCTCCAGCGGCACATCCTTCCGTGGCCCAGGCATGGAAAAGGGCCTGGAGATCCTGGCCAAGGTCAAGCGAGAGCTCAATGTGCCCATCCTGACCGACGTCCACAGCGAGAGCGAAATCGCTGCCGTGGCCGCTGTCGTGGACGTGCTGCAGACGCCGGCCTTCCTGTGCCGCCAGACCGATTTCATCCACGCGGTCGCGCAGTGCGGCAAGCCGGTGAACATCAAGAAGGGCCAGTTCCTGGCCCCCGGCGACATGAAGAACGTCATCGACAAGGCCCGCGCTGCCGCCCGTGCTGCCGGCCTGAACGACGACAACTTCATGGCCTGCGAGCGCGGTGCCAGCTTCGGCTACAACAACCTCGTGTCTGACATGCGCTCGCTGGCGATCATGCGCGAGACCAACGCACCCGTCGTGTTCGACGTGACCCACTCGGTGCAACTGCCGGGCGGGCAGGGCACATCGTCGGGTGGTCAGCGCGAGTTCGTGCCGGTGCTGGCCCGTGCCGGCGTGGCCGTGGGTGTGGCGGGCCTCTTCATGGAGACCCACCCGGATCCGGCCTGTGCCTTGTCCGATGGCCCCAACGCCGTGCCGCTCAAGCACATGAAGGCGCTGCTCTCGACCCTGGTCGAACTCGACCGCGTCACCAAGAAGAACGGCTTCCTGGAAGCCGACTTCAACTGAACCCCTAAAATTGGCGGTTTGCCCTGACGGCAAGCCGCTTTTCGCTTTTCAATACTTCTATTCTCTTGAGGAAACCCAGATGAGTGCCATCGTTGACATCATCGGCCGCGAGATCATCGACAGCCGCGGAAACCCCACCGTCGAATGCGACGTGCTGCTGGAAAGCGGCGTCATGGGCCGTGCGGCCGTGCCGTCGGGCGCCTCCACCGGTTCGCGTGAAGCCATCGAGCTGCGCGACGGCGACAAGAGCCGTTACCTGGGCAAGGGCGTGCTGAAGGCCGTTGAGCACATCAACACCGAAATCGCCGAAGCCGTGCTGGGCCTGGACGCTTCCGAGCAAGCCTTCCTGGACAAGACCCTGATCGACCTCGACGGCACCGACAACAAGGGCCGCCTGGGTGCCAACGCCATGCTGGCCGTGTCGATGGCTGTGGCCCGTGCTGCCGCTGAAGAAGCCGGCCTGCCCCTGTACCGCTACTTCGGCGGCATGGGTGCCGTGCAACTGCCCGTGCCGATGATGAACGTCATCAACGGTGGCGCACACGCCAACAACAACCTGGACATCCAGGAATTCATGATCTTGCCGGTGGGCGCTCCGACCTTCCGTGAAGCGCTGCGTTACGGCGCCGAGGTCTTCCATGCGCTGAAGAAGATCCTGCACGACAAGCACATCAGCACCGCTGTGGGCGACGAAGGCGGTTTCGCACCTTCCGTGGCCAGCCACGAAGAAGCCATCCAGCTGATCCTGCAAGCCATCGAGGCCGCCGGCTACACCGCTGGCGAGCAGATCGCCCTGGGCCTGGACTGCGCTGCGTCCGAGTTCTTCAAGGACGGCAAGTACCACCTGGAAGGCGAGGGCCTGAGCCTGAGCGCCGAGCAGTGGACCGACATGCTGGCCACCTGGGTCGACAAGTACCCCATCATCTCGATCGAAGATGCCATGGGCGAAGGCGACTGGGACGGCTGGAAGCACCTGACCGAGCGTCTGGGCAAGAAGGTTCAGCTGGTGGGTGACGACCTGTTCGTGACCAACACCAAGATCCTGAAGGAAGGCATCGAGAAGAACATCGCCAACTCGATCCTCATCAAGATCAACCAGATCGGCACCCTGACCGAAACGTTTGCCGCCATCGAAATGGCCAAGCGCGCCGGCTACACCGCCGTGATCTCGCACCGTTCGGGCGAAACCGAAGACAACACCATCTCCGACATCGCCGTCGGCCTGAACGCTGGCCAGATCAAGACCGGTTCGATGAGCCGCTCCGACCGCATGAGCAAGTACAACCAGCTCCTGCGCATCGAAGAAGACCTGGGCGACGTGGCCGTGTATCCGGGCCGCAGCGCTTTCTATAACCTGCGCTGATGACAGACACTGTGGCACGGGTGCTTCTCGACTGAGGCACCTCACCCACAAGCGGGGCCTTCGGGCCCCGTTTTTCATGCGTGCTCGATGGATAATGGACAGATGCGCGTTGCGACCCTGATCCTGCTGGCCCTGCTTGCCGTGGTGCATGCCGAACTCTGGTTCGGCAAGGGCAGCGTGCCGCGCGTCATGACCTTGCGCTCCGATCTGGAGGCGCAGCAAAAGGCCAATAGCATGGCCGAGACCCGCAATCAGCAACTTGCTGCCGAGGTGCGCGACCTGGAAGAAGGCCTTGAAATGGTCGAAGAAAAGGCTCGCACCGAGCTGGGCATGGTCAAACCTGACGAAATCTACGTTCAGATGACCAGTCAACTGCCGCAGATGTCGCCGCAGCCTGCCGCATCTCAACCCTGATGCTCACTTCAGAGACCCTGACTGGCTGGCTGGCCTGGGCGCAGCCTTTACTGGCCACCTGGTGGACGGCATGGGGGGTGCCGGTCAGCTATCTGGAGGCCCTGGCGGTTGTGCTTTCGCTGTGGATGGTGGCGTGCAATTTGCGTGTGAATCCTTTGGGCTGGCCTTTGGCCATTGTCAGTTCCGTGCTGTACGGCATCTTGTTTGCCCAATATGGTTTGTACGGCGAAGCCGCGCTACAGCTGGTTTTCGTGACCATGGCGTTCTGGGGTTGGTGGCAGTGGCTACGTGGCGTTGATGCGCAGCAGCAGTCCCTCAAGGTGCGTGTGCTGAGTCCATCCAGGCGTGCCTGGGCACTTGCCGGTTTGCTGGTTCTGTGGCCCGCACTTGGTCTGTTGCTGGACGCAATCACCGATTCCACCGTGCCTTACTGGGATGCCTTGCCCACTGCGGGCAGCCTGATTGGTCAATGGCTGTTGGGTCGAAAGTGGGCTGACAACTGGCTTTGCTGGCTGGCCGTCAATGTGGTCAGCATGGGCTTGTTTGCTTACAAGCAACTCTGGCTGACCGTCATCTTGTACGGCATTTTCGCTGTGCTGTCGGCCGTGGGTTGGCGACAGTGGGTGAGGCTGGCCGCGCAGGGCAAGGCGCACGCATGAGCAGCCATGTGATTGCGTTGGTGGGTGCGGAAAGCACGGGCAAGACCACGCTGGCGCGTGAAGTTGTGCGTGTGCTGTCAGGACGGGGCGTCGATGCCGTGATGGTGCCTGAGGCCTTGCGTGACTTTTGTGTTCAGCACGACCGCACGCCCTTGCAGCATGAGCAGGCCGCCATTGCAACGGAGCAGACCCTGCGCATCCACCAGGCTGCGCAGGGCCACAGTGTGGTGCTGGCCGACACGACAGCGCTGATGACCGCCATCTACAGCGACTTTATTTTTGAAGATCGCAGTCTGTACGACATTGCCCTGCGAGATCACGCTCAGGCCGACCTGACCTTGCTGACGTCACTGGACCTGGCGTGGACGGCGGACGGACTGCAACGCGACGGCCCGCATGTGCGCGAACCCGTGGACCAGCTCATCCGCCAGGCCTTGCAGCACCACCAGCTGCCCTACAACGTGGTGGCGGGGCGAGGTGTGGCCCGGGTACAGCATGCGCTATCGGCCATTGAGCACCTGATGGATGCGCCCCAACGCCAGTTGCGGGCAGCCAGCAGCCCCCGTTGGCGCTGGTACTGCGACCACTGCGACGACGGTGAGTGCGAGCAACACGGTCTGGGTGATGGCCGAGCCTGATGTCAGGCCCGAGGGTCTGGATGGCCCGCTTCGCGTGTTGTGGCAGGACGACCGCCTGGTAGCGGTTCACAAACCTGCCGGCTGGTTGGTGCACCGCACCTGGCTGGACGCCCATGAAACACGCTTTGTCATGCAGACATTGCGTGATCAGTTGGGGCAGCATGTGTACCCCGTACACCGCCTCGACAAGGGCACCTCAGGGGTGCTGTTGATGGCCCTTGACCCGGATGCTGCGCGTGCCATGTCTCTGTTGTTCGAGGCCCATCAGACCCACAAGGACTATGTTGCGTTGGTGCGGGGGTGGCCCCTGCCAGAAACGAGGGTGGACCATGCCTTGAAGCCTGATGATGCACCCGATGACGCCTTGCCGCAGAGCGCAGTGACCCGGTTTCAGAGGCTGGCAACCTTGCAACTGGACGTGCCGGTGGACCACTACCCAAG
Source organism: Aquabacterium sp. (assembly GCA_017994835.1). Lineage (GTDB taxonomy): Bacteria > Pseudomonadota > Gammaproteobacteria > Burkholderiales > Burkholderiaceae_C > Aquabacterium. The sequence goes on from JAGOKC010000084.1 coordinate 7,665, forward strand.
CACCCGTGTGGCCCTGGTTCAAGCGCAACCCGAAACCGGACGACGGCATCAGATACGTCGGCATCTGAAGCATCTGGCGCACCCCATCATCGGTGATGCGACTCACGGCAAAGGCAGACACAACCGCTGGTGGGCTGAGCAACTGGGGCAACAGCGCCTGTGGCTGCATGCGCTACGACTGGATTTCATGCATCCGTTTTCCGGGCAACTGATCCAGATCGTCTCAGACTGGCATGACGCCACGCTGAACGCTGATTGGTGTCGGCTGCAGCAGTCATGGCCGTGGCAGTTTGATGCGCCGCAATCGGCACCAGAGCGCAGTGCGCCTCAGTGATTCACTGCAGGCGGGTTGAGCCCGGTGGCATCACGCTGCTGTCGGTGAACAACTCGCCCGCATCAATCGGGTCAAAGCAGTAGTGTTCACCACAGAAGTCGCAACCGATCTCGACCTGGCCTTGTTCTGCGATGATCGATTCAATTTCTGCCTGCCCCAGACTGCGCAGCATGTCATCCACGCGTTCACGCGAGCAGGAGCACTCAAAGCGCGGACCGAGCGCACCGGCTTGCGGTTCAAACCTTCGCACGTCTTCTTCCCAGAAAAGGCGGCGCAAGATTGTTTCGGCGTCCAGTTCAAGCAACTCCTCTTGCTTGAGCGTGGATGCCAGGTGCGCGATGCGGTTGAAGGCGTCGTCCAGTTCCAGGTCTTCTGCACCGCGCGAGCCCTGGGCCAGATTGGCTTCACCCTCAACCGGCAGGCGCTGAATCAGCAGACCGGCAGCGACCTCGTCGTTGGCAGCCAGCACCAGTTTGGCATCGAGCTGCTCTGACTGTCGCATGTAGTGCTCCAGCACCTCGCTGAGACTGTGCAGAGGGTGGTTGTGCTCGTCGTTGAGGGGCACGACACCTTGATAAGGGGTCTGACCGGGCAGCCGGTCTTTCGGGTCGAGCGTGATCGCGCAGCGCCCGTGACCATTCACATTGACCATCACCTCCAGGGGCAGGCGGCCATTGTCGGTGGCAGGCAACTCGCCCACCAGCTTGGCGGTGGTGCGGAATGCCAGATCGGGTTGCACCTCGGTGACGGCCAACTTGACCGGGCCTTCACCGAAGATCTGCAACACCACCGCACCGTTGAACTTGATGTTCGATTGCAGCAGCACACCGGCCGCGCTCATCTCGCCCAGCAGGCGGCGCAGCGGCGCTTCGAACGGTCCTGTGGCCTCGCGCCGAC
>JAGOKC010000085.1 GCA_017994835.1 Aquabacterium sp.
CGACCAGCTGGATCACGGAGGACAGCACGATCATCGAGAAGTACAGGGACTGCTGCGTGAACGAGTTGATGTCTTCGGCGATGCGCTGGTCGGGGTTGTCGATGCCCGCATCGGCATGGAGCCGGTAATAGGCCCGCCCGCTGAAATAGCGCGTCAGGAAATGGTGGGTGAGCCAGCGACGCCAGCGCAGCCCCAGGATGTCGCGCACGTAGTAGTACAGGCCATAGATGGGCACGGCCGCCGCGAGGATGGCGGTGTAGCGCCAGATGGAGGACCAAAAGCGCTCGGCGTCCCCGGCAGCCAGGGCCGAGGTGAACTCGCCGGTTTCGTGGTTGAACAGCACGTTGAAGCCGGTCTGCCCCAGCAGGAGCACGATCAGCAAGCCCAGCATGCCTGTCGCCCGCCAGCGTTCTTCGGAGGTGCGCCAGTAGGGGGCCGCGATGTGGGCAAAGCGGCGCCAGAGTTTGGCGTTGAAACCGGGGGCGGCAGCAGGGCTCATGGTGGCGAAGGGGTGCAGGTCTGACATGGTACGGTAGCGGGTTTGTCACATGCCCTTGTGGCCCACGGCCTATTTCAGAAGCACCACAATGGTGCCTCCTCTTGCTTGCTTGCCACCATGTCCGCTGCCCTCTTGCGTCGGCTCCAGCACTGGCTGACCGATGGCGCCCCCTCTTTGTCCCGACCGGAGCGCCGACGCGCCAGCCTGGGTGCGCTCTTGAGCGTGGCCTTGAGTACCCTGGTGCTGCCACTGGTCCCTGACGCGCATGCCTGGCTGATGGCCCCGATCGGGGCCAGCGTCGTGATCCTGTTTGCGCTGTCGCACAGCCCGCTGGCGCAGCCCTGGCCCGTGTTCGGCAGCTACGTCGTGGCCACGCTGACGGGTCTGGCCTGTGTGGCCTGGATCCCTCACGCGGGCTGGGCCTCGGCCGTGTCCGTGGGGCTGGCGGTGTGGTTGATGGCGCGGCTGCACTGCCTCCACCCGCCGGGCGGGGCCCTGGCCTTGTTGATCGTGCACGAGCACCACGGCCATGCGGTGGACGTGGTTCACACGCTGGAGATGATGGCCTTGAACGTGGGCCTGCTGTTGCTGGGGGCGGTGATCATCCACCGGCTGCTGTGGCGTCGCCCTTATCCCTACCGCGCTGCGGCCGAAGCCCACCTGCCACGCCACCAGACCCGCGATGCTTCACCGCTGGCGCGCGGCGGGCTCGACCATGCCGACCTGTCGCACGCGGTCAAGCAGCTCGACAGCTTTGTGGACGTGCAGGAAAACGAGCTGATTGAGCTCTACAACCTGGCGGTGTCCCATGCGTTCGAGCGGCATGTGGGCCTGAGCTGTGGGGACATCATGTCGCGCGATGTGGTGACGGTCGAGTTCGCGACCGAGCTGGAAGAGGCCTGGCAGATGCTGCGTCGGCACAAGGTCAAGGCCCTGCCGGTGGTGGACAAGTTCCAGCGCCTGATTGGCATCCTGACCGTGGCCGACTTTTTGCGCCAGATGGACGACACGCGCACCGCCGGCCTGGCGGCCAGCCTGCAAGGTCTGCTGCGGCGCACGCCCGGCCCGAACTCGGACAAGGCCGAGGTGGTGGGGCAGATCATGAGCGCGAAGGTCATCACCGCCACGCCAGACACGCCGGTGGCCACCCTGGTGCAGCAACTCAGTGACCAGGGCCTGCACCGGGTGCCCATCATCGACGCGCGCCGGCAGGTGCTGGGCATGGTGACGCAGTCTGACCTGATTGCGGCGCTGTACAAGCACATTGCCTTGTCAGCAGGCGGACCGGGGACGACGGCCACACGGACCGTCCCGCCGCACGTCGGATAGCTGGGGCCTGGGCGGTCAGGGGGGCGTGGATGACCCATCCGGGCGCAGGGGCGGCTCATCGGGCTGCGTCAGCTGGTCCTGATAGCGGCTCAGGATCGCGCTCAAGCTGGCATCGTTGGCGCTGAAGGCCCGGCAGTGCCGGCAGATGAGGCGGTGTTGCGCGGCCCAAAAGCGCTCGGGCCACTCGGCCTCGGCCAATTGGCCCGACGTCAGTTTGAAGATGTACTCCTTGCAGCGCATCATGGCGTCACTCCCTCGAACCAGTTCTGATGCAGGCACAGCTGAATCTGCTTGCGTGCGCGGCTCATGCACTGCCAGTAGTCGGCCTTGCTCAGGCCCAGCGTGTCGCACACCTCGTCGGCATCGCACTCCAGGAACTCTTTCATGCTGAACACCCGGGCGGTCTTGGGCGGCAGCTTTTGCACGCAGATGTCCACCACGGCAAAAAACTGATCGCTGTGCAGCTGGTCTTCCGGCGTGCGCCAGACCGAGGGGGCCACGCCGTCGACCCAGTGACCGCGCGCGTTGAAGAGCACGTTGTCCAGGTCATCGGCAAACGCCTCGCTGTAACCGACCTCGGGGCGGTACTTGCCACGCAGGCGGTCGGTGATCTTGTGCTTGAGGATGCCGAAGAGGTAGCGCTTCAGATCGGTCTGCGCCAGGGTGGCCGGGTCGGTGCCCAGGATGGCGGCCAGGGCGTCCTGCACGGCGTCTTCGGCCTCTTCTCGGGGCTGGATGTGCAGCAGGGCGAAGCGCAGCATAGGGCCGCGCCACTCGCGGGCCCATTGCGCCACAGACGGAGAGAGGTTCATGCGGGTCGGGGGTGAGGTCGCCGTGCCCGGCCACGCCAGGCATCCAGCGCGTATTGTCCGCCGCCTTGCGTGCAGATGGTCAGCAGCATGAGGCCCAACATGAGCGGCACCTTGAAGCCCAGACCCGCCTCGGTGTCGATCTGGTTCCAGCCCGCCCAACCCAGGTCGAAGTGCACGGTGTACACCGCCACATAGGTGATGAAGAGCAGGCCCAGCGCGGCCCAGCGGCTCCACAGACCGAGCACCAGCGCCAGCCCCAACACCAGCTCGCCCACGCCAGCGGCCACCCAGTTGAGGTCGGGCGGCAGCAGGTGGTTGGGGAAGGGAAAGTTCAGCCCGGCAAACCAGTCCGGCGCCGGCAGACCCGCAGACAGCTTGGTGTAGCCCGCCCACAGGAACTCCTGCCCCGCCCAGAGCCGCAAGGCCAGCAGGCCCAGGTCTTGAACCCGTTCATGCGCTTTCTCGCGCCAGATATGCCAGGAAGTCATCTTTCAGGTCTCCGTAGTAGGGCGAGGTCCATTCGGACTGCCGGATGAAGGCTTCGATCAAGGTGCGCCAGGCGTCTTCGCCGAGCTGTTCGCGTACGGCCGGAAAGTGCGCCTCGATCATCTGGCTGGCGCCCAGGTAGACCAGGTGCCGGTACACGCGCAGGCCCGCCGCGGTATAGCCCGCCGGGACGTCGTCGCTGCGGCCTCTCACAAAGTCATAGAAGGCCGCAGACATGCCAGCTCCCGGTTGAGGACGTCCATGCCGGGCACGTCGTTGTCCCACTCCAGCAGGATCGGGATGCCGTGCGTCTGGTGCAACTGGCGGGCCATCTCGGCCGTGCCAGGCGCCACCGGCTGGCTGTGGGTGTCGATGTAGAGCCCGAAGCGCTCATCCCACTCATGCCCGGCCACATGCAGGTCGCTGACACGCGCAAGGTCGATGTGCTGCACAAAGGACGTCAGGTCGTGCCCGCCGTGGTTCTGGTGGTTCACGGTCACGTTGTTGAGGTCCAGCAAGATGCCGCAGTCCGCCCGCTCGGCCACCTGGGCCAGGAAGTCGGCTTCCAACAGCTCGCCGATGTTGGTGTACCAGGTGGTGTTCTCCACCGCCAGGCGCTGGCCCAGCACGTCCTGCACCTGCCGGATGCGGTCACTGACCCGCCGCACTTCGGCCCGCGTGAACGGGATGGGGAAGAGGTCGTACAGCTGGTGGGCGTCGCCGCTGGCGGCCAGGTGATCGGAGTACACCGTGGTGTTCAGGTCGGCCATCAGTTCGCGCACGGCCCGCAGAAAATCCAGGTCGATGGGCGAGGACCCGCCCAGGTTGAGCGAGACCCCGTGAAGGTGCACCGGGTGCCCCGATGCGATCAGCTGATGCAGGGGGGCGCGATCCCGGCGCACCCAGTTCTCGGGGGCGACTTCAAAGAAGTCCGCCTGGACAGCGGACATGTCCCAGTCGCTCATCTCGCGGCGATAACCCAGGCCGATCATCACGGTGCCCCGGGGTCACTTCTTGCTGCAGGAGGCATCCTTTTTGGAGCAGGACGCCTCTTTCTTCGCGCATCCAGCGTCCTTCTTGGCGCAACTGGCGTCTTTCGTGCCCGCATCGCTGGCCTTGGCCCCAGCCGGGCTGCCCTTCTTGGCGCTGGTTTCTTTTTTGCCGCAGGTGCCGGCGCCGCACTTGCTGTCGGTGGGGGCTGCGGCCCAGGCAGACGATGCGATGGCCGCGGCGGCGAGCGTGGCGAGGGTCTTCAAGTTCATGGTCGTGTCCTCAGGGTGGAGCGTGCAACACAGCGTGCACGGTGACTCTGTCGGGCCGGGCGGGCGATTCCTGACAACAATCCTGAAAAAAAGTTCGACGAACAGCTCACGGGGCCGGAGCATGAACACGCGCTAGCATGTGCGCCTCAATCAACAGGAGTGCGGCATGAAGGCGATCTGGAACGGCGTGGTGGTGGCAGAGAGCGATGACATCGTCACCGTGGAAGGTGAACACTACTTTCCCCAGGCTGCGCTCAAGAGCGAGTACACCAGCTTCAGCAACCACCGCACCAGTGACTGGAAAGGGCAGGCTTACTACCAAAGCCTGTTCGTCAACGGCGAGATGAAGGCCAATGCCGTGTGGCACTACCCCGAGCCCAGCGAGTCCGCTGCCAACCTCAAGAACCGCGTGGCCTTCACGGCCGGCGTGGACATGGTCGAGTGAAACCGGTCCCGCTCAGCGACTCTGACGCCGACTCTCACGCAAGGTGTAGAGGTACAACCCCTCCACCTTCTCGCGCGCCCAGGGCGTCTTGCGCAACACCTTGAGGCTGGACGCGATGCTGGGGTTCTGTTCAAAGCAGCGCAAGGCGATGCGCTGGGCCAGACCGTCCCAGCCATAGTGGTTCACCAGATCGGTGAGAAGCCGCTCCAGAGTCAGTCCGTGCAAAGGGTTGCGGGTTTGTTCGTGATCACTCATGGAACGAGATTGTCACGCACCCGGCTCACGCTGGCCACGTCGTCAGAAAGGCAGCCAGATCCGGCACGCTCAGCGGGCGACTGAACAGATAGCCCTGGTAAGCGTGGCAGCCTTGTTCTTGCAGGAATGCAGACTGTGCTTCGGTCTCGACCCCTTCCGCAATCACGGTCAGGCCCAGGCTGTCGGCTAGCACAATGACGGTGCGCGCGATGGCCGCATCATTCGGGTCGTCTAGAATGTCTCGCACAAAACCCTGGTCGATCTTGAGTTTGTCGAGAGGCAGGCGCTTGAGATAGGCCAGCGACGAATAGCCCGTCCCAAAGTCATCCAGTGAAAAGCGCACGCCGCGCGCCTTGAGCGCATCCATCTTGCGGATCACGCCCTCCACATCGGTCACCAGTGAGCTTTCCGTCAGCTCCAGCTCCAGACGGATCGGATTGGCCCCCGTGCGATCGAGAATGTCGAGCACATCATCGACAAAGCGCTCGTGGCGGAACTGTCGTGCGCTGACGTTGACCGCAATGCTCAGGCCCGATGTGCGCGGGTTGCTCGCCCACTCGGTCAGCTGCTTGCAGGCGGTCTCCAGCACCCAACGCCCGAGCGGCACGATCAGGCCGTTTTGCTCGGCCACTGGAATGAACGCAGCCGGCGAGACCATGCCGCGCTCGGGATGGAGCCAGCGCACCAGCGCCTCGACCCCGATGATCTGGCGATCAGCGGACACCTGTGGTTGATATTGCAGGAAGAACTGCCCTTTCTCCAGCGCCGACCACAAGCCCGCATCGAGTTGCGTGCGCGCATGGATGTCAGCCTGCATTTTCGGATCGTAGAAGCACAGGTTGTTGCCCCCGGCCTCCTTGGCCTGGTTCAAGGCCAGATCAACCCGTTTCATGGGCTCGCTCACGCTTTCGCCGGGGCTGTCACCAAACAAGGTGATGCCCACCGTGGCCGAGCAACGGTACTCGGTGCTGCCGACCGGAAATGAGCGATTCAAAGCCTGCAGCACCTTGGTGGCCACCACTTCTGCACGCCGCGCGGCCTCCATGTCGTCTTCACCCAAGGACCCCAGCAACACCACGAACTCATCGCTGCCCAATCGGGCCACGGTGTCCTCGTCGCGCACACAGTCGCGCAAGATGCGTGACACCAGTTCCAGCAGCCGGTCACCCTCGTGATGCCCAACCGTGTCATTGACCGACTTGAAATCATCGAGGTCGATCAACAACAGGGCACCCTTGCGTCGGTGACGTGCACTCGATCGCAGAGCGTGGTCGAGGCGTTCGAGCAACAGGCGTCGATTGGGCAGTTGCGTCAGCGGATCAAAGAAGGCCAGCTTGTGGATCTGCTCTTCAGATGATTTGTGCGCCGTGATGTCGATGAAGGTGGCAACATAGTGCGTCACCTTGCCCTGCCCATCCTTGACCGCGCCGATGGACAGCGCCTGCGGATACACATCCCCCCCCTTGCGGCGATTCCAGATCTCGCCCTGCCAGGAGCCAGTCTCATTGAGATCGCGCCACAGGGCGGCATAGAACGCAGCGTCGTGTCGCCCGGAGCTGAAGTGGCGCGGTGTCTTGCCGATGACGTCATCGATGCTGTAGCCCGTCACCTCGGTGAAGGCATGGTTGACCCGCAGGATGCGCTGCTGCGCATCGGTGATGACCATGGCCACCTGGGACTCGAAGGCCGTGGCCGCAATGCGCTGCCGCTCGTCGATCTGCTTGCGCTCGGTGATGTCGCGGGCAGAACTGAAAATGACCGGCTCACCACTGAGGTCGAGTGCAAAGGAGGCGATCTCGACGGGGTAGCTGCTGCCATCCGCACGGCGGTGCACGGTCTCGAAGATGGTGACCTCGTGTGCGTCACACACCTGCTCGATGAGACCCCCAATCTGCGCCTCGGTCAGACCATCATCCCACTTCATCACGGCCTGACCGATGACCTCGCTGCGCGGATACCCCAACATGCGGCAGAAAGAATCGCTGGCCTCGATCACCCTGCCCTGCATGTCAACGATGTGGATACCATCGCTGGCGTTTTGGAGCAGGATCTGGCTGCGCCGGTTGGCCCGCGCGTTGCTGCGGATCATGCGCCACATCAACCACGCCGCGCACACGGTCACGATCAGGAAGGTGGCCGCCAGGATGATGCCCTTGCGCACGTCGGCATACCACTGGGCCAGGTAGTCTTGCTCGCCCTGTCCGACCACCACGAACGCCGGCATCGCCGCGAGCTTGCGGTACGCGCCCATGCGGCTGACCCCATCTGCCATGCGCGGGCTGTAGTAGGTGGCCTGCTGCCGACCCGAGGCGATGACGGCGCTCAATTCGGGTGACCCGGCCCTCACCCCGGCCCGCCCGGAGGGCATGTCCAGCGGTGACACCCGGGCAATGATGGTCTTGTCCATGTCGGCCATGAGTGCCAGGCCATGCGGTGCCAGTTGCAGTCTGGTCAACAGCACTTCGAAATGCCTGGCCGGTACGGTGGCCGTGACCAGGCCCGCCAGACGACCGTCTGCATGGTTGAACCGACGCGAGAGCACCATGACCCATCGGTCTGTGCTGCGGTCATGCAGCAGCTTGCTGGACAGCGTGCGATCACCCAGATCGGCACGGTGGGCGGCAATGAAGTCGTGGTTGACATGGATCGCGCGGCGCTGGGGTGAGCCCTCAGGCGCGAGCAACACCCGCCCCTGGGCATCCACCACGCGCAACTCGGCCGTTTGAGCCAGCCAGTTTTCATGGAAGGCCAGCAGCTTGCTGGCATCGGCATCCAGCAACGGCCCGTGGCTTTGCAGGCCCCGCTCAAGATGCTGAGAAATGTCGCGCAACGAGTGGTCCACGCCGCGCACCGACGAGGAGATGCTTTGATCCAGCAGCAGGGCCAGGTTTTCGAGCGTGGTGCGGACTTCCGCCTCTTTGCGCGTGCGCGACTCGGTCAGCGCCATGGCAACCAGCGCCACAATGAACAGGTTCAAAGCCACGACCGAGACCACCAGGGTCAGGAAGATGGTTTTTCGTCTCTGCTGCATGCGGCGAGTGGGTGGAAAACGTCGTTATGGGGTCGTGCAGCCAGAGCCACGGCGAAAGTACTACCAGCTGCATTTTGCCTTGACACAAGGCCGAGCGCCACAACGGTATTCCCCATGAAAGTGGCACGCTTTTACACCAACGCCGTGCGCGCACCGCCCGCTCACAGCGCTTGCCCTGACAATCGGGGGCCTTGCCTTCTCTTTGCGGAAACACGTCCATGAAAACGTACGACATCGAAATTCAACGTCTGAAATCAGCCCGACACCACAAAGGACTGATCGAACTGGGCGTGGAGGTGTTGGTGCAACCCCGCGCGGCGCGTGACGAGAGCAGCGTCATCAGTTGCCTTTCGCTGGAAGTGGACGACGCGCGCACCCTGATGATCCTGCTCAAGCAGCAGATCGCAGAGTTGGACAAGTTGCAGCCACGCAGCCGCCGATCAGGACGGTGCTGAGCTCAAGGTGGGTGCTATTCGAGGTCAGTCCAACCCTTGACAAAACGGTTGCGCTCCCAGGTTCCCTGCATGTAGATCCTGCCATCTGCACGGAACAGGCTGCCCACCCCGTGGTACTGCCCCTTCAGCACGTCACCCTCGTAGCGGGTGCCGCCCGGAAAGCGATACACGCCTTTGCCGGTGCGATCTCCTTTCTGGAAATCGCCCTCGTAAACCTTGCTGGTTTTTTCCGTGAAAACGCCTTTGCCGTGGGGCACACCGTTGGCCCAGTCACCGTCGT
>JAGOKC010000016.1 GCA_017994835.1 Aquabacterium sp.
TGACTGGCTGGCTTGGTAGCGTGCTGCTGCGCGATCAGGTTGGCGAGACTCAAATCAGACAGCTACACATGTAGAACTGCTCGATGATGGCTTACGGACGGGGGTTCAATTCCCCCCGGCTCCACCATAATGTGAAATCCCAACCCTTATCCGGTTGGGATTTTTTTTGCCCGTTCCCCCTGTGTTGTGGCGCTGTTTCACGCGTTGGCCTCTTGAGTACGCTCCGGCGTGCCCAGATCAGGGTCGAACGCCATCAAGGCCGAAATCTCCTTGCGCGTGGCCTTGTAGTCTGCTTCGGTGTGGATAGGGCGGAGTCCATGTTTTCCTCCGTGGCCGGTCAGGCCATTGCAACAGTTTCTGCATCCACCGCGTCGTACTCCTTGTGGGTGCCGACGAACTTCACGAGAACGAACTGGGTGGAATCGAACCACGAGCAAGGAGGTCAGCAACCTGACCTTCCGTCCTCCTTCGGGCTTAACCAAGCATCCACCCCGTCAAGCCGCTGGCGCACACCACCAGCCAGGGGGGCAGTTTCCAGCGCATCAATGCCAGCAAGGCCAGCAGCGCAAGTGCGACATCTTGCGGCGCATGCATGGCGCTGGTCCAGACAGGTTGATAAAAGGCGGCCAGCAACAAGCCCACCACCGCCGCGTTGACACCGCCCAGAGCTGCACGCATGCTGGCGTGGCGGCGCAGTTGCTCCCAGAAGGGCAACGCGCCCGCCAGCAGCAAGAAGGAAGGGGCAAAGATGGCCAGCAGGGCGACCAAGCCACCCAACCAGGCGGAGGGCACTCCGCTCATGGACGCGCCCAGGAATGCCACGAAGGTGAACAGGGGGCCGGGCATCGCTTGTGCGGCACCGTAGCCGGCCAAGAAGGTGTCGTTGTTGACCCACCCCTTGGGCACCACCTCGGCCTGAAGCAGCGGCAGCACCACATGCCCGCCTCCGAACACGAGCGAGCCGGCCCGAAAGAACGCGTCCACCATGGCCAGCAGTTGCCCAGGCAACAAAGCCACCAGCACGGGCAAGCCCATGAGCAGGGCAAAGAACAGCGTCAACCAGAACCAGGCCGCACTGCGCTGAACGGGCATCGGCATCGGTTCATGCGTCACGACGAGCGCAGGCTTGAACAGCAGCAGCCCAACAGCGGCCGCCATGACGATGGCCGCAACCTGGGTCCAGACCGACGGTTTGAGCAGCACCACGCAGGCCACAAGCGCCATGATGGCGATGCGTGCCGCATCGGTGCACAGTTGGCGCGCCATGCCCCACACCGCCTGGGCCACCACGGCCACTGCCACCACTTTCAAGCCATGCAGCAGGCCTTCAGACAAAGGGCCGCCGTAGCGACCCAGCCCCAACGCGAGGCCGATCATCAACAGTGCAGAGGGCAGCGTGAACCCCAGCCAGGCGGCCAGTGCACCACCATGGCCTGATCGCAACAAACCAATGGCCATGCCAACCTGACTGCTGGCCGGGCCAGGCAGGAACTGACACAGTGCGACCAGATCTGCATAGCCACGCTCGCTCAACCACTGACGTCGCACCACGAACTCATGGCGAAAGTAGCCCAGGTGCGCGCCCGGCCCCCCGAACGAAGTCAAACCCAGTCGCAGAAAGATCAGAAAGATGCCCCAGGGGCTGCGGAGATGATCGGGCTCGTCGGGAGGCACGCTCACGTCATGCACGCTCAACGCGGGAGGACAGGATCTTGTTTGCGCCGATTTCGGCGAGCATCACGGTAGGTGCGTGGATGTTGCTGCCGGTGATCGTGGGCATCACGGACGAGTCGATGACCCGCAAGCGCTCGATGCCATGCACCCTGAGGTCAGCGTCCACCACGGCCATCGGATCGCTGCCCATGGGGCAGGTGCCTGCCGTGTGATAGACGGTTTCAACGTGTTCACGGATCCACTGGCGCAGTTGCTCGTCGCTCTGTACGGCCGGACCGGGGCTCTCTTCCCCACCGTGAAAGGCACGCATGGCTGGTTGAGACAAGATCTGACGTCCCAGGCGGATGCCACGCACCAGGGCGTCCAACTCTTTCTCGCGTGTGAAATAGCCTGCGCGGATCGCGGGGGGCTCGAAGGGATCGGCACTGCGCAGGGTCACGCTGCCTCTGCTTTCGGGGCGCAGATGGCAGATGTGCAGGACATAGCCGGCGCGCATGGGGGTGAACAGACCATGCCCGTGGGGCTTCATGCGCACGGCCGCAAACTGCAGTTGCAGGTCAGGAATGGCTTCATCCGGGCTGGATCGCACAAAACCGCCACTGTCGGTCGGTGTGAAGACAAACGGCTTTTGAAACAACATCCGGGCAAAGAACGCCAGGGTGCTGAGCTTGGGGGCCACCGTCATGGAGGTGCCCGATCGGTCACGGCAACGGATGATGACGTCTGGGTGATCCTGCAGGTTCTCGCCCACACCCGGCAGATCGCGGACCACAGGGATGCCATGCCGCTGCAGTTCGGCCGCAGGTCCAATACCAGACAACTTGAGCAGGTGCGGAGAGTTGATCACGCCGGCACTGAGGATGACTTCGTGTCGCGCGGTCAGCACCTCGCGCGGTCCTTTGCTGGCGTTGCGGCAAATCTCCACACCGGTGGCGACCTTGCCTTCAAAGCAGATGCGCGTCACCTGGACATTGGTCAGCACCGTCAGATTGGGCCGCGTGAGGGCTTCGTCCAGGAACGAGCGCGCACTGTTGGCGCGCCCACCCTGAGGCGTCTGCGTGACCTGGAAGAACCCACACCCCTCTTGCTGCGCGCCGTTGAAATCGTTGTTGAGCGGCTGCCCGGCTTCGCCGCAGGCCTTCACAAAGGCCTCACTGACGGGAAAGTGGTAGTTGGTGTCCACCACGTCCATGGTGCCCTGGTCACCATGCCAGGGGTTGGCACCACGCTGTTGTCGCTCTGATTTGACGAACCACGGCAACACGCTTTGATAGTCCCAACCGGGGTTGCCCAATGCCGCCCAGTGGTTGAAGTCATGCGGATGGCCGCGTGTGTAGATCATGGCGTTGACGGAGCTGGAGCCACCCAGCGCCCGTCCCCTTGGCCAGAAAAACGGCCGGTTGCCGGTGTGGGGCTCTGGCTCGGTGCGGTAGCCCCAGTTGTAGGTGCGGCTGTTCATGAGCATGAGCATGTTCAGTGGATTGCAGTTGCGAATCCAGTACGTGCGGTCGCTCGGCCCCGCCTCAATCAGGCAGACACGGTGGGCAGGGTTGGCAGACAAACGGTTGGCCAGCAGGCACCCGGCTGATCCGGCCCCCACGATGATGTAGTCGTACACGCGCGCTCCTATTCACCAGGCTCGGACATGGGCCCGGCAGCGCTGCAGTGTAAAACCAATGCATCAGGGCAGTGCAGCCTGCAACTCGGCCTCGGCTTGGGCAAAACCCTTCTCCACGGCCTCTGGTCCCATCGCCAGGCCTTCGGCGTAGATGAACTGCACATCTGTCATGCCCATGAAGCCCAGAATGGTCTTGAGATACGGTGTCTGGGTGTCGGTGGGGGTATCGCGATAGACGCCACCACGGGCCACCGCGACATACACCTTCTTGCCCTGAACAAGCCCTTCGGGTCCGTTCGCGGTGTAGCGAAAGGTCACCCCGGAGCGGGCGATGGCATCAAGCCAGCTCTTGAGTTGCACCGACACACCGAAGTTGTACATCGGCACGCCCAGCACGATCACATCATGGTTCTGCACTTCGGCGATGAGGGCATCGTCCTGCGCCACGCGGGCAAGCTGCTCGGGTGTGCGTTGCTCGGCAGGCGTGAACAAGGCTCCCAGAGCGGCTGCATCCAGCACAGGGTGCGGCGCAAGGGCAAGATCGCGCACCGTGACGTGGGCACCAGGGTTGCGGGCCTGATGGCGCGCCGTGACCGTGTTGGCCAAGCGGGTGGAGTTGGAGCCTTCAACACGGGCGCTGGAATTGATTTGCAAGATCTTCATGGTGAACTCCCAATGGGGTTGGCGAATGAATGAACTTTATCTGCCAACAATTCATCTGATAAGTGGCTGAAATGGGTAACATTGATCCACTGATGAAACAATATTCAGAATCTACAGCGGGCATTGAAGCCAACGATCTGCTGATCTTTGCCCGCGTGGCAGACTTGGGCAGCTTCAGCCGTGCCGCCGAGCGTCTGGGGTTGCCCAAGTCAACGGTATCGCGTCGGATTGCCTGGCTGGAGTCGCACCTCGGCGAGCGGCTGTTGTTGCGCACCACGCGTCGGCAAAGTCTCACCGAGTTCGGTGCACTGTTGCTTGAGCACGCCCGGCAGGTGGTGGCCGAGGTGGACGCTGTGACCGCTTTGCGCGAGCACCGACAGGCGGTTCCCAGCGGTCGGTTGCGGGTGTCGATGCCCAGTGACTTCGCCACGCTGCTGCTGGCAGACATGCTGGCCGCCTTCGTGGCACAACACCCTCGCATCACCCTGGAGCTGGATTTGTCGCCCCGGCGGGTGGATCTGCTGGGCGAAGGCTACGACATCGCGGTGCGCATGGGCGCGTTGCCCGACGATGCCTTGCTGGCCGCACGTCGGTTGACCGTGTTCACCAATGGTTTGTACGCCTCACCAGGCTACCTGGCCGAACGGGGTGCGCCGACCTGCCCGCAAGATTTGCTGCAGCACGACACGGTACGCCTGCCGGGGCGTGCCAGCCACGGCACAGAGCCCGGCCATTGGATACTGGTACAGGGCGAACAGCGCTGGGAAGGCTCACCGCCCACCCGCGTGATGGCCAATCAACCGGAATTGCTGTTGATGCTGGCGCGGTCCGGGGCAGGCATCACTGCCGTGCCCGACCTGTTTGCCCAACCGTTGCTGCAGCAGGGCGCTCTGCGTCGGGTGCTGCCCGATTGGCACCTTCCCGGCCACACTGCGTGGGCCGTGTTTCCGGGACGCAAGCTGATGCCGACCAAAACACGCGTGTTCATCGACATGCTGGAAACCGCCTTGCATGTGCCGGTTGCCACGGCAGCTGCGGCAACCCCATGAAAAAACCCCGCCGAAGCGGGGTGTGGACTGGATGTGTGCGGCGTGTTCAGGCAGCGCGGGTGCGACGGCGTGACACCCAGGCACCACCCACCATCGCAGCGCCCAACAGCGCCAGCAAAGCGGGTTCGGACACTTCTTCGGTAGGGGTGTCCACCTTGCAGTTGCTGCAGATCCAAAGGGTCTCGGCACTGCCGTTGTTGTTGGCGGTGCGGATGTCCAGCGACAGGATCCAGTCAGCGTCCGTTGAAGGCGCGAAGATGAAGTCGTTCAAGGCATCGCTGTAGGCAGCGTTGTCGGCATTGGCGCTGCCAATGTTGCCGTTCACGTAGTAGCCATTTTGCGATGCACAGGTCTGCGACGTGCCACTCCCGAGGTTGAAAGCCGCGCCGGTGGTCTTGTCCACACAATAGCCCGTGAACACCGTGACGTACTGCGACGCAAGATCAAAGGGGCCGGTTGGTGCGACAGGCGAAGTGCCGGTGCAACCCGCCACAGAGGAGCTGTTCAGTTCGAAACATCCCAGCGAAGCGCTGCCGTCAGCCGACAAGATGCGCGCCTGGCCCCAGATCTGCAACCACTGGCTGGCTGAATCGCCTTCCTGCGCATTGTCGAAAATGAACACCAGGTCGTTGAGGCCCAGGTAGGTGCGCAGAACCGAGATGCGGATGTCCCACTTGCCCGACTGATCGCCTGTGAAGCCAGGAGTCGGCTCGGGCGAAACGCCCTGCCCCATCACCAAGGTCGAACTTTGCTGGCCGCTGGGAGACACGAACGCATTGTCGCCGTCGGCACCATTCGGCAGCGGCTCAGGCTGGTTGGTGGCTTGCGGTTTGCCATTCTCGCCAGTGAACACCGTGAGCTGCGTTTTGGTGAAACCACCATTCGACTCGATCGGGAAGGGGCCGCCAGGCAAACAACGCGAGTCGTTCGCCCCGGCGCATTGCTTCAGCAAGTCCAGCGAATACACCGAAAAGTCACCGTACTGCACGGTGGACATCACGTTCGATGTCGGCAGCAAAACGGCCTGCGCGGGCGCGGTCGCCAGCAGAGCCAACGTGGCGGCAAGGCCTGCCCAAAAACGGCTTGGAAGGGATGTCGTCATGATGGGTACTGCCAAAAGCTAAAGATGCTGTTCCTTATGCACCATTCGTGCCAGAAATAAACACGCTTTATGAAACAATGACTTACAGACGGTGAACCCCTGACACATCTCGCCTCGGTGAAATCCGTGTCAAAAATTCCAACAATTCAGCACCCGTCATTTTTCACATGATGACTTCATCTGGCATCATGGGCTCGCACAACTGCGGCGGATCTCTCGACATGGCCATGCCCACACCGTCCGGACTGACCGATCACGAGGCGCGCACACGTCTTCATCGTGACGGCCCCAATGAACTGCCCACCAGCACGCGTTCAGGAGCGCTCCAGTTGCTATGGGAGGTGGTGCGGGAGCCCATGTTTCTGTTGCTTGTGGCCTGCGGTGCCATCTACCTGGCGCTGGGTGACCGCCACGAAGCACTGATGCTGCTGGGCTTCGTGCTCATCGTCATCGCCATGACCTATGTTCAGAAGCGACGCAGCCAGGCTGCCCTCGACGCACTGCGGGACATGTCCAGCCCCCGTGCACTGGTGATGCGCGAAGGTGTCGCCAAGCGCATTCCCGGTCGCGACTTGGTGCTCGGCGATCTGGTGCTGCTGGCCGAGGGGGACCGGGTGCCCGCAGATATCGCGCTGCAGGAAGTCAGCTACCTGACGGTGGACGAATCCCTGTTGACGGGCGAGGCCGTTCCGGTCCTCAAACATGCCAGCGACCGGGCTGCGTCGGACACGGCAACGAGTGAGTGCATGAGCTTTGCCGGAACCCTGGTCACGCAAGGCACGGGTCAAGGCGTGGTGGTGGCAACCGGTGCCCGCAGTGCCCTGGGTCAGATTGGGGCGTCACTGACCGCCATCGCCGCCGGTGACACGCCCATCCAGCAGGAAACGGCGCAGGTGGTGAAACGCGTGGCCAGCCTGGGGGCCATCATCGCCCTGGCGCTGGCCCTGGGTTGGGCGGTGGCGCGCGACGACTGGCTCGCAGGCCTGCTGGCCGGTTTGACCTTGGCGATGGCCATCCTGCCGGAGGAGCTGCCCGTCGTGCTGACCATTTTCCTGGGTCTGGGGGCATGGCGACTCGCCCGGGAGCGGGTGTTGACGCGCAACATCCCCGCAGTCGAGTTGCTGGGTGCCACCACCGTGTTGTGCGTTGACAAGACCGGCACCCTCACCCGCAACCAGATGGAGGTGCGGCGGTTGTGGACCGTGTCCGCAAGCTTCGAGCTTGGCACGCAGGCGCAGGTTGCCATGCCGCACACCATTCACCCCTTGCTGGAATACGCCGTGTTGTCCAGCCACCGAAGCGCCTTTGACCCCATGGAAGCGGCAATTGGTGCGGCAGGCCAACACTGGCTGAAGGGATCCGAACACCTCCATGCCGACTGGAGTCTGATCTCCGACTACCCCTTGTCGCGCGAATTGCTGGCCATGTCGCGGGTCTGGCGCTCGCCCGATCACAGCGAGCTTCTGGTGGCGGCCAAGGGTGCGCCCGAAGCCATTGTCGATCTCTGCCACCTGCCAGACTCCCAGAGTTCACACATCGCTCAGGCCGTTGAGTGCATGGCGGCGCAGGGTTTGCGGGTGTTGGGCGTGGCACGTGCAGCCTGTGCGGCACAGACATTGCCCCTCATTCAACACGACTTCGCCTTCGAATTCATCGGCCTGATCGGGCTGGAAGACCCGGTTCGTGCCGACGTCCCGGCCGCCATCGCCGAATGCCAGGCGGCGGGCATCCGGGTGAGCATGATCACAGGCGATCACCCCCATACGGCCATGGCCATTGCCAGACAGGTTGGACTGGACACCACGGCAGGGTCACTGACCGGCGGCGAACTCGACACATTGAACGACTCGGCACTGGCCGCCAGACTCGATCAGACCAATGTGTTCTGTCGCGTTCGGCCCGAGCAGAAACTGCGTCTCGTGCGGGCCTTTCAGGCACGCGGCGATGTGGTCGCCATGACCGGCGATGGCGTCAATGACGCCCCCGCCTTGAAAGCAGCCAACATCGGTGTGGCAATGGGCGCACGCGGCACCGACGTGGCACGCGAAGCGGCAGACCTGGTGCTGCTCAACGATGACTTCGGATCCCTGGTCAAAGCGGTCCGACATGGCCGCCGGGTGTTCGCCAACCTGCGCAAGGCCATTGCCTTCGTGCTGGCAGCGCACCTGCCCATCATCGGGCTCTCGGTCGTGCCGGTGCTGATGGGGTGGCCCATGATCCTGATGCCTGCGCACATCCTGTTCCTGCAGCTGATCATTGATCCGGCCTGCTCCATCGTGTTCGAAGCAGAAGCGCTGGAGGCAGGTGCCATGCGTCGCCTCCCCAGGCCATCGAGTGCGCACCTGTTTGACCGGCCCTTGCTAACTCGTGGCCTGCTGCAAGGAGCCGGGCTGCTGCTCGCCGTGCTGGCGGGATATCAACTGGCCGTGGTGCTGACCGGGGTGCCTGACGCGGGACGCACGCAGGCCTTCGTCGGACTCGTGCTTGGCAACCTCGCCCTGATCCAGGCCAATCGCTCCTGGTCCACCACCGATCGGCAGACACGACACCGCAATCCGGCGTTCCTGTGGATCACGGCAGGAGCGCTCGCGCTGCTGAGTCTGGCGCTGGGCATCCCGGCGGTTGCCACCCTCTTCCGGTTCACGGCACCATCTCCAACCCTGCTGATCCTGGCAGGTACCCTGACCGCCATGGCCTGGCTCTGGTTCAGCTGGGTCAATGTCAGACAGGCACGGCTGGGTCACGCGGATTGACACCAAAGGTCAATCGTCATCGTCATCATGGTGGTCATCGTCCAGCGACGACCCATTCGCAGTGTGACTGCTGAGGCTCCCGTCCGCTGGCGCTTGCGTGACGTCCCAGGCCACAAACCCCACCACAGCCAGCACCACGATCATGGCCAGCCACCCTCGGTTGGCCTTGGCCAGATCCGGGCCCACACCGTCGGTTCGCCCCGTCAACATGGTCTGCGCCAGGTTCTTGCGACGCTGCACCGACAACACGACCATCAACGCCAGGTGAGCCACCACGAAGGCCATGAGGGCGTTCGCAAAGAACTCATGCACCTCTTCCATCGCATCCTCCAGCCCCAGCCACTCGATGTGTGACGCGTAGCCCGAAAGCACCAACGGCGCAGCCACCGACAGCATCAGCAGCATGGCCCCGCCCGCAGCCAAAGTCGCCAGACGAGGCAGGTCGAGCTTGCCCGACAGGGCACCCCGACACCAGCCGGCCAGACCTGACACGCGCCGCCACAACGACGACAACCTTGCCTGCTTCGGCCCGATCAGGCCATACATCAGCCGAAACAACAGCAAGCCGCCAAAGGCATAGCCAAGCGTCACGTGCACGGCACGCCAGTGCTCCGACTCAGCCGTCAGCCAAGCGCCAACAAAGCTCAGGGCAAAGAGCCAGTGAAACGCCCGCACAGGTGCGTCAATCATCAGCCGCCCCTTGGGACGAGGCAGTGAAACACCGGAGCTTGACGCGCTGGCCGTGGTGAATGGGGTGTTGCTCATGGGAATGTCTCCAATCGTGGCTGATCAATCGTCCCAGGCCGCGCGTTGGCGGGCACTGAGACCGGCAGGCATGCGCAGGGCGTGTTCGCTGAATTGACTGCGCTCAGCCCCGGTGTGACAGGCCAGGCAGTTCGATGCCGAACGAACACTGGGCAATCGCCAGGTTGCGGGTTCAATGTCGCGGTGCTCGCGCACAAACCAACCGGTGCGCGTGATGCGATCGTCTGCAGGCGGTGCCGAAGCCCGGCGACGCTCATCCGCATGGGTCTGCAGCCATTGGCTGATTTGCTGAACATCCTTGGCATCCAGTGCCGCATCCGTCCCGTAGTGCTGGTCCAGCCCGTTCATCAGGCGCGCCCACGATGCGGCGGGCAACATCCCGGGCGGATAGGCCAGATGACAGGCCGCGCATTCCTGGGTGTACAGCTTCAGGTGAGGGACACGCGCCGCGCGCTCGTGCTCGTCGGCATGGACACCGCTCACCACCATCGCCATCGCAAGCGACAGAGACAGGCGGGCAGACAGATTCCAGGGCGTTCTCGTTGGATGTCGAATCATCGTTGGCTCCAGTTTTCAAGATCGGTGTCAGCGCAGGTTCTGCAACCAGGCCAACACGTCGGCCTTCTCCGTCGGTGTGCATTCACGCTGCACCACGTCCTTGCAGTTGCGTCGGAACCATTTCGCAACGCGGCGCTCGTCCGTAAAGGCGCGTGGATTGAAAACCGGTGCCAAAGGGTCCATCGACTTGCCGGTGACAGCATGGCGACCCGTCCCGGTGGGCACCTGGCCATGACACGACGCACATGACCACTCGCCGCCGTGACGGGTGGTGAAGAAGGCCTGTCCTCGGTCAGGTCGCCCACGCGTGCCAGCCTCAGCCTCGTAGGCCCGCAACATCTGGGTTGGACTGGTCGATTGCGCGTGGGCGGCCTGCGCCGCAGCAACCAGAAGCACCAGCGCGATGACAAGTTTTGTTTTCATGGATGTACGATCTCTGAATGGGGTGATGTCATGATCGACCGCGAGGCTTGAACCCAGCCTGAATCCAGCGTTCATCTGCCGTTCAGACTTCATCTCGGACACTGCGCCCATGGACACCTCTCGATTTCGCACCCTGTGGACCTGTGCAGCCCTGGCGCTGGCAGCCGGCCTCGTCGCGCCACCCGCCTGGGCGGACCCGCAACGTGACCACGACAAGGCGCGCACGGCCCTGCAGGCAGGCGAAATCTCACCGCTGCACAAGGTGCTGGCCAAGGTCCATCAAACGTATCCCGGCGAAGTTCTGGAGGTCGAACTGGAGCAAGAGGACGGTCGCTGGATTTACGAGCTGAAGCTGCTCCAGCCAGGCGGGATGCTCACGCGTCTGGAGGTTGATGCCAGAACGGGTGACATCTTGAAGAGTCGGCAGCGGCCGACGCCCCCTGTCGTCCACAAACCATGAGAGTGCTGCTGGTCGAGGACGACCCCCTCTTGCGGTCACAACTCAAGACGACGCTCGATCAGGTCGGCTATGCCGTTGACGAAGCGACCGACGGACAGGAAGCCCTGCACCTCGGCTCGACAGAGTCTTATGACGCGATCGTGCTGGATCTGGGGCTCCCCGTGCTGGACGGCCTGACCGTCTTGCAGCGCTGGCGCAGTCACGGCCAGACAACGCCGGTTCTGATCCTGACCGCACGAGACAGCTGGCATGAAAAGGTCGCTGGCATCGACGCCGGGGCCGACGACTACCTCACCAAGCCCTTTCACACCGAAGAATTGCTGGCTCGCCTGCGCGCCTTGGTGCGACGCGCGCACGGGCTGGCCTCACCGCTGCTTCAGTGCGGCAACATCACGCTCGACACCCGCAGCGGCACGGTGACCCAGGCGGGGACCACGGTCAGCCTCACCGCCCACGAATACCGCCTGCTGTCCTATCTGATGCATCGGATGGGCCAGGTTGTCTCGCGCTCCGAGTTGGTCGAACACCTGTACGCGCAAGACTTTGACCGCGACTCCAACACGGTCGAAGTCTTTGTGGGCAGATTGCGCCGCAAACTGGGTGCCGAGCGCATCGAAACCGTTCGGGGCATGGGCTACAAGCTTGTGCCGCACACATGAGTCGCGAAGCATCTCGCAGCATCGGTCTGCCGTACTTGCGTTCCTTGCGACATCGGCTGCTGCTGATCACCCTGATCGCTGCGGCGGTCACGCTCACCGCATCATGGTTCATCCTCTCCGGGCTGTTTCGTGACCATGTCCGACAGCAACACGTCGAGCGGTTGAGTGCAGACCTTGATCAGGTGATCGCCAGACTCGAAGTGGATGCACAGGGTCGCCCGACGCTGGATGACACCCGGCTGTCCGACCCGCGTTGGCAACGCCCCAATTCGGGGCTCTACTGGCAGGTGGACGGTGCCGGGGCGGAAGGCAAAATCGGCATGCTCCGATCTCGCTCGCTCTGGGATGAACAACTGCTGGCTCCGCGCGACCGACCCGCCAACGGCGAGCTGCATGTCCACACGGTTCAAAGCCCTGGCAAAGAACCCTTGCTGCTGATCGAACGCACCTTGCATGTCCAAGGTGCGCAGCCAACCTGGCGCATCATGGTGGCGGCAGAGCTTCGCCCACTGGAACTGGCGGCGCAACGCTTTGACTCGGTACTCGCCTGGTCACTGCTGGCGGTGCTGACCCTGCTTGCGCTGGGCGCACTGCTCCAGGTTGCCGTCGGACTGGCCCCATTGAACCACCTGCGCCAAGCCTTGTCCGCACTCCGTGAAGGTCGCACACAGCGGCTGGAGGGCAGCTATCCAGAAGAAATTCAACCGCTGGTCGATGACCTCAACAGCGTTCTCGATCGCAACACCGAAGTGGTGCAGCGCGCACGCGCGCAAGCCGGCAATCTGGCCCACGCCCTCAAGACCCCCCTGACCTTGCTCTCCCAGGGGGCCCGAGCCGCACAGGATGCAACGGACGCGCTCACCGAACTCCCCACGCTGGTCACCGATCAGGTGCTCAAGGCTCGCCGACACATTGATTGGCATCTGGCCAGGTCTCGCGCCGCTGCAGCCCAGGACGTTCCAGGCTTGCGAACACCCGTCAAGCCGATTGCCGAAGGCCTGGTCCGTGTGATGCACAAGGTTCACGCCCAGCCCCCCCTCACCATGGTGGTCAATGTGGCGGAACCCCTGGCCTTCGCCGGCGAGGCAGAGGATCTGCAAGAAATGCTCGGCAATCTGCTGGACAACGCCTGCAAATCGGCCCGCACCCAGGTGCTGCTCAAGGCAACGCAAAATGACAAACTGCTGTGCATCACCGTTGACGACGACGGGCCGGGGATCCCAGAGGCGCGCGTGAACGACGCGTTGCGGCGAGGTGGCAGACTGGATGAATCGACGCCCGGCAGCGGTTTGGGATTGGCCATCGTTCAGGAAGTGGCGAGCTTGTATGGCGGGACGCTGAAGCTGGGTCAGAACGCGGCAGGCGGGCTGCAGGCGGTGCTCACCCTCCCGGCTTGATCCAAGCCCCTGGTGAGCACAAATAAAAAAACCGCCAGGTGCATGCCCTTAGCGGCCTTTAAATGATGGGTTGGTCGGGGTGAGAGGATTCGAACCTCCGGCCTCTACGTCCCGAACGTAGCGCTCTACCAGGCTAAGCTACACCCCGATTCAGATTGCGACTGCCAACCAATCAGGAAGATCGGTGAATCGAATCGAGCGACAATTCTAGCAGAGCTTCACGCCACACCGAAGGCTGCAAGGCTTGCAGGCACTGCTTTGCCACGTCCACCTGAGCCTGCGCCGCTTCACGGGTTACCTGCAGCGCGCCGGTCGCTTTCACCACCTCGACGATGTCGGGCATGCGCTCGACCTCACCGTGGATGATGGCGTTGCGGATCATCTCGCGCTGCTCAGGCGTCCCGCGCGACATGGCGGCGAGCAGCGGCAAAGTGGGCTTGCCTTCACGCAGGTCGTCGCCAATGTTCTTGCCCAGCTCGGCCGTGGTGCCTTCGTAGTCCAGCAGGTCATCGATCAGCTGGAAGGCGGTGCCCAGCGCGCGGCCATAGGCGGCACAAGCCTCTTCCACCTCAGGCGAGGCGTCGCTGATCAAGGCACCCAGGCGGGTGCTGGCCTCGAACAGCTTGGCGGTCTTGTATTCGATCACGCGCAGGTAGTCGTCCACCGAGATGTCGGGGTCGTGCATGTTGACCAGTTGCAGCACCTCGCCCTCGGCGATCACATTGGTGGCCTCGGCCAGCACTTCCATCACGCGCATGCGACCGGTCGAGACCATCATCTGGAAGGAGCGCGAATACAGGAAGTCGCCCACCAGCACGCTGGCCGCGTTGCCGAACATGGCATTGGCCGTCTGGCGGCCGCGGCGCAGGTCAGACTCGTCCACCACATCGTCGTGCAGCAGCGTGGAGGTGTGGATGAACTCCACCACCGCCGCCAGCTCGTGCATCTGCGAGCTGTTGCAGCCCAGGGCGCGCGCCACCAGCAACAGCACCATCGGGCGCACCCGCTTGCCACCCGCGTTGACGATGTAGTGCGAGATCTGGTTGACCAGCGCGACCTGCGAAGACAGACGGCGGTGGATGACCTGATCGACCTCGGCCATGTCGGACATGGCGAGGGTACGGTAGCTGGCGGGGGAGGTGGAGGTGCTCACGCGGAGTTGCAGACGAAACGCCCTGTCACGGGCAGACCCGCGATTATAGGAAGCGCTGAGGGTTTCCCGGCACCGATATTCCACAGGACAATACGAGGGCATCCCGCTTTCTCTCATCAGGTTTGCCCATGTTCCCCACCCATGCTTCCGACACCCCCTCCCCGCTGCCAGAGGTCGAATTGCGCCTCGCCATCATTGGCGCAGGTCCGGCAGGGTTGAGTCTGGCCCTGCAGGCCGCTCGCGCGCTGCCCACCGCCCGCATCACCGTGTTCGATGCCCGCCCGGCCGACAAGGATGTGAGCACCGACGCCCGCACCCTGGCCCTGTCGCAAGGCACCGTGCAGGAACTGCAACGCATGGGCATCTGGGATGCCATCGAAGCCAGCGGCCACAGCGCCCCGATCAAAGCGGTGCACGTCTCACAGCAGCAACCCACGGTGTTGTGGCCGGGGTCGCAGCAACCCGCCGTGCGCATCAGCGCCCAAGAACAAGGCGTGCCCCAACTGGGTGCCGTGGTCAGCTATGGCACCCTGGTCTCACCCCTGCAGGCCGCGTGGCTGAAAGCGGTCCGTGCCGATGAGCACCGCCTGGCCATGCGCTTTGGCACCCCGGTGCGCGGCTTCAAGTCCCTGCCCCAGGGCGTGGAAATCGACGCCGACATCGCTGAATCGTTTGACCTGGCCATCGTGGCCGAGGGTGGCGTGTTCACCGACCAACCCAAGCTGCAGTGGCCCGAAGGCGTGAGCCGCGACTACGAACAAACCGCCTGGGTCGGCCAGGTGCTGCTGGCCGACACCAGCGCGCCGGGCGTGGCGTATGAACGCTTCACCCCGTCCGGCCCCGCCGCCTTGCTGCCCCTGCCCCAAGGGCAAGTGCAAGCGGGTGGCCCCATCGGCCGACGCGCCGCACTGGTGTGGTGTGTGCAGCAGGCCGACGACCCGGTGCGCGAGCTCAACGATGCCCAACGCCTCACCCTGCTCAACACGATCTTCCCCGACGAAGTGGGCACCCTCCGTCAGGTCTCGCCGCTCAAGGCCTTCCCGCTGGGTTTGAATGCCCATCGCCACCTCGTCAGCGAAGGCCAGGTGGTGCGCATTGGCAATGCTGCGCAAACCCTGCACCCTGTCGCCGGCCAGGGCTTCAACCTGGGCATGCGCGATGTGCACGAGTTGCTGGCGGCCCTGAAAGACCAGGCCTGGTCCACCGTGGATGACGACGACGCGCGCCAGATGAAAGTTCAGCGCGCCCTGCGCCGCTTCGAGCGCCGCCGTCAGCCCGACCGCCTGGCCTTGGTGGCTGCCACCGACTTCCTGGCCCGCAGCTTCACCTGGCCCGCGCCCATCCTGGCCACCGTGCGCGGCCTGGGCCTGGGCGCGGTACAAACGCTGGGTCCAGTCAAGCGCCTGATGGCGCGCACCATGATGTTTGGCGTGCGCTGAAGCCTCAACCTGGCCCGTCCCCCTCCGAGGGATGGGCCTGGACATTCAAGCTGGCATCGCAACCACTGCCCGCCGAGATCACCCGACGCACCCAATGCAGGGCCAGAGCACGCGCAGGTCGCTGCCACCACGGCACCGAGGCCACCTCGGCCTGTCCAGCGCCGGCCGACAACATCAAGCCACAGTGGTAGCGCTCCGCCGCGTCCGACCACACCAGGGCTGAGCACGCCCCGTATCGCTTGCGACTCACCAGCATCCCCACCGGACAAGGCGCAACCAGGCAGCACACCCCGCAACCATTGCAGGGCGCGCCCTCCGGTGGTTTGGCGGGAGCGTCAGGGTGAATGTGAATGACCTGGTGCATGGTGAGCAGAGTTTGCGACAATCTTGCCTTATGAACACCGCGACCTCCTCCTCCGCCCTCGACCTGCCGGTCGATCAGTACATGACCGCAGTGGGCCAGGCCGCCCGCGTGGCCGCCACCACCATGGCCGCGGCCTCCACCGCCGCCAAGAACAGCGCCTTGCTGGCCCTGGCCGCACAGATCCGCACCCACGCGGGCGAGCTGAAGGCGCGCAACGAGGCCGATGTGATGGCCGCCGAGCGCCACGGTCTGGCCGCGCCCATGGTCGATCGCCTACGCCTGACCGACAAGGTCATCGAGACCATGGCCGAGAGCTGCGAACAGGTCGCCGCCCTGCCCGACCCGACCGGCGAGATCACCCATGTGCGCCGCCGCCCCACCGGCATCAGCGTGGGCCAGATGCGCGTGCCCATCGGCGTGTTCGGCATGATCTACGAGAGCCGTCCCAACGTCACCATCGAAGCCGCCTCGTTGGCCATCAAGAGTGGCAACGCCTGCGTGCTGCGCGGCGGCTCGGAAGCCATCCACTCCAACCTGGCGCTGTGGAAGCTGGTGCAAGCCGCCCTCACCCAGGCCGGCCTGCCCGCCACCGCCGTGCAACTGGTGCAGACCACCGACCGCGCCGCCGTGGGCCAGCTCATCACCATGCCGCAGTACGTGGACGTGATCATCCCGCGCGGTGGCAAGGGCCTGATCGAGCGCATCACGGCCGAGGCGCGCGTGCCGGTCATCAAACACCTCGACGGCAACTGCCACACCTATGTAGACAGCGAGGTGGACCTGGACCTGGCCGTGAAGGTGACCGACAACGCCAAGACGCAGAAGTACAGCCCCTGCAACGCCACCGAGTCGCTGCTGGTGCACGTCAAGCAGGCCGAGTCCTTCCTGCCCAAGATCGGCGCGGTGTTTGCCGCCAAGGGTGTGGAGATGCGCTGTGACCTGCGCGCCAAGTCCGTGCTCGGCAAGGTGGACGGTGCCAAAGTGGTGGACGCCACCGAGCAGGACTGGTACGAGGAATACCTGGGGCCTGTGATCGCCGTGAAGGTGGTGGACTCGCTGGACGAGGCCATGGCCCACATCAACCGGTACGGCTCGCACCACACCGATGCCATCCTGACGACCAACCACCCCAATGCCATGCGCTTCCTGCGCGAGGTGGACTCCAGCAGCGTGATGGTCAACGCCTCGACCCGCTTTGCCGACGGTTTCGAGTACGGCCTGGGTGCCGAAATCGGCATCAGCACCGACAAGTTCCACGCCCGTGGCCCGGTGGGCCTGGAAGGGCTCACATCGCTGAAGTACGTGGTCCTGGGGCAGGGCGAAGTGCGCAGTTGATCTGCACACGCCTCCTGAGCTGATACGAGCCCGGTGCCCTGCCGGGCTCTTTGTTTTGAAGACGCCGCCGTCATGCTGGACCTCACCCTCACCAACGTGAGCCTGATGCTGCTGGCCTCGGCCGGTGCCGGGCTGGTGGACGCCATCGTGGGCGGTGGCGGGCTCATCATCGTGCCCTCGCTGTTCGGCCTGTTTCCGAATGCGGTGCCGGCCACGCTGCTGGGCACCAACAAGGCCGCGTCCATCTGGGGCACGGGCTGGGCTGCGCTGCAGTACGCCCGGCGGGTGAAGCTGCCCTCGGTCCGCTTGATGGGTGCCATCGTCGCTGCCATGCTGGGCGGCTTGCTCGGTGCCTGGCTGGCCACCTTGATCCCGTCCGCACGCTTTCGGGTGGCGCTGCCCTGGGTGCTGGCCGCCGTGTGGGCCTACACCCTGTGGCGCAAAGACCTGGGACACCACCATGCACCGCACTGGTCGGCGCGCACCGAAACCCTGATCGCCACGGTCATCGGCGGGCTGATCGGCTTTTACGATGGGGTGTTCGGCCCCGGCACCGGCAGCTTTTTCGTGTTCGCACTGGTGCGCCTGCTGGGCTGGGACTTCCTGCATGCCAGCGCAGCGGCCAAGCGCCTGAACTTCGCCACCAATGTCGCTGCCCTGGCCTGGTTCATCCCGCATGGGCATGTGGTGTGGGCGCTGGCCTTGCCGATGGCGGTGGCGAATGTGGCCGGCAGCGCGGTGGGCACCCATCTGGCGCTCAAGCATGGTGCCGGCTTTGTGCGCGTGGCCTTCCTGCTGGTGGTCGGTGCCCTCATCCTCAAGACCGGGCTGGATGCGTGGCAACTGCACTGAGCCGGTTGGCTGCGCACGTCATGTCGCACCCAATATTCGAAAACACTATCGACCGAATCAAATCAATCGAATAGACTCATGACACGCCATCGGGGAAAAATGAGAACCATTCTCAAACAAGAACCGTTCTGACAAAGGAGCACCCCATGGCCAAATCCGCAACCTTCGGCGTGATGCACGTGATCACCGCCTTCAGCGTGACCTACGCCATGACGGGCAGCCTCACCGTGGCCGGCGTCGTCACCTTGGTCGAGCCCATCGTCAACACAGTGATGCACTACTTCTTCGACAAATACTGGGATCACCCTCGTGCCCAGGCCGTTCGCCAAGCTGTAGCCCGCACGGTTCACCCCATCACGCCAAACCGAACGCGCCAACAAGAAGACCCCGAAGCGGGGCGCGCTGTCGGGGCCTGAGGCAGGCTCACGCCCTGCCATCGACGCCAGACACGTCCGGGTTAATCCCGGGCGCTGTCTGGTGAGTGAGATTTACTTTTCCACGAAGGCGCGTTCGATCACGTAGTCGCCGGCCACACCTTGCGAGGGCGAGATCTGGAAGCCACGCGCATCCAGAATCTTGCACAGGTCAGCCAGCATGGAGGGGCTGCCGCACATCATGGCGCGATCGGTGTGCGGGTTCAGCGGTGGCAAGCCAATGTCGGCGGCCATCTTGCCGTTCTCGATCAGGTCCGTCAGGCGGCCCTGGTTGCGGAAGGCCTCACGCGTCACCAGAGGGTAATAAATCAGCTTCTCGCGAACCAGATCGCCCAGCAATTCGTGGTCAGGCAAATCCTCGCTGATGTAGTCGTGGTAAGCCAGTTCGGACACCGTGCGCACGCCGTGCACCAACACCACCTTGTTGAACTTCTCGTAGGTGTAGGGGTCCTGGATGATGCTCATGAACGGGGCCAGACCAGTGCCGGTGCCGAACAGATACAGGTTCATCGCAGGCTTGAGGTCGTCCACCACCAGGGTGCCCACCGCCTTGCGGCTGACCAACAGCTTGTCACCCACCTTCAGGTGCTGCAAGCGCGAGGTCAAGGGGCCGTCCTGCACCTTGATGGACAGGAACTCCAGGTTCTCTTCGTAGTTGGCGCTGGCGATCGAGTAGGCGCGCATCAAAGGCTTGCCATCCACTTCCAGACCGATCATCACGAAATGGCCGCTGGCAAAACGCAGCGCCGGATCGCGGGTGGTCTTGAAGCTGAACAGCGTGTCGTTCCAGTGGTGAACGTAGGTGACGGTCTCTTGATTGAACGCGGCCATGTTGATTGATCCTGACGAAAACCCTGAATTGTCCCTCAGATCAGCGCTTTCCCCACACGCGCCCCCGCGCTTTCGGGGCCATTGAGCGCGCATAAGCTATGCTCAAAAAGTCATAAAAACGCCTCCCCCCTCATGTCACAGGATCCACGCACCGCATTGGTGGTTTTTTCAGGAGGCCAGGACTCCACCGTCTGCCTGGCCTGGGCTCTGGCCCGCTACAGCCGGGTCGAAACCATTGGCTTCGACTATGGACAGCGTCATCGCGTCGAGCTCGATTGCCGTGGACGCATCCGCACCGAGTTGGCGCAAACCTTTCCCGACTGGGCACCGCGCCTGGGTGAGGACCACCTGCTGGACCTGGGCTTGCTGGGCCAGATCTCGGACACCGCCCTGACCGAATCACGCGCCATCACCATGCAGGCCAACGGACTGCCCAACACCTTCGTGCCCGGACGCAACCTGCTGTTTCTGAACTTTGCTGCCGCCGTGGCTTACCGCCGGGGCGCATCGGTGCTGGTGGGAGGCATGTGCGAAACCGACTACTCCGGCTACCCCGACTGCCGTGACAACACGCTCAAAGCCCTGCAGGTGGCCATCAGTCTAGGCCTGGACAGCCCGATGACGATTGAAACCCCCCTGATGTGGTTGACCAAAGCGCAAACCTGGGCACTCAGTGCGACACTAGGGGGTGAGCCTCTCAACGACCTGATCACCGAGCACACGCACACCTGCTACCTGGGTGACCGCAGCCAGCGGCACGCCTGGGGGTATGGCTGCGGGCAGTGCCCGGCCTGTGAACTGCGTCGCGAGGGTTACACGCACTACCAACATGAAAAAGGGATTGCATGAGCACCACACAAATCATCCTGCTGGCCCTGGGTGCCGTTTTGTTGTTCTGGGTGGTTGGCGCGTACAACCGCATGGTTCGCATGCGCAACGAAATTGGCAACGCCTTTGCGCAGATTGATGTGCAACTCAAACGCCGCCACGACCTGATTCCCAACCTGGTCGAAGTGGCCCGCAAGTACCTGGAACACGAGCGCGAAACCATGGAGCGCGTGACCGCAGCACGCGCCCAGGTCATGGCCGCCACCGACATGGTCAAGTCCCACCCCAACCAGAATGGCCCGATCAAGAGCCTGGGCCTGGCCGAGGGCGTGTTGGCCGGTGCCATGGGTCGTTTTCAGGCCGTGGTCGAGTCCTACCCTGAACTCAAGGCCGATCAACAGATGGCCGATCTGCGCGAAGAACTGATCCACACCGAAAACAAGGTGTCCTTCTCACGCCAGTTGTTCAACGACGTCACGCTGGACTACAACAACGCCATCCACCAGTTCCCCACGAATTTGCTGGCCGGCCTGTTCAGCTTCCAGACAGCCGAAATGCTGCAATCGACCCAATCCGAGGCCGAGCGCGCCCCGGTCAAAGTCAGCTTCTGAGCCGCAGGGGCGCATGCGCTTTCGTCAGCACCAATCGGCTGCCCAGGCACACACCACCCGGCTGATGCTGTGGTTTGGCGTGCTGGTGGTGGCGCTCACCCTGGCCATCAACCTGTTGCTGGCGCTGCTCTACAAAGCCTTGTTGCCTGGCAGCATGGGCTTCCCGAACCTGTTTTTTGAAACCAATACCGGTGTGATCCTGCTGTTCGTGGTGGGCGGTGCCATCGTTGAAACGCAGCGCCTGAGGGCTGGCGGTGGAGCCCGCGTCGCGCACTGGCTGGGTGGCACCGAAATCACCGACCCAGACGATGCGCTGGAGCGGCGTTTGCTCAATGTGGTCGATGAAATGGCCATTGCCAGCGCGCAACCCGTACCGCGCGTCTTCGTGATGCGGCGCGAAGACGCGATCAATGGCTTCGTGGCGGGCTGGGGCAGCAGTGACATTGCCCTGACCGTGACACGGGGTGCCCTGGAGCGCCTCAGCCGCGCCGAACTACAAGGCCTGGTGGCCCACGAGTTCGGGCACATCAAGGAAGACGACCTGGCCTTGAACATGCGGATGCTGGCCCTGGTGTGGGGTCTGTCACTCATCCACGGCTACGGACAGACACTGATGCAGCCGAATCATGAGGGCCAGGTGAACCCACTGGCGTGGTTGGTGGGCCTGGTCTTGACCGCGGCGGGGTGGATGGGCTGGCTGGCCGGTCGCATCCTGCAAGCGGCCATTTCACGGCAACGCGAGTTTCTGGCCGATGCGAGCGCCATCCAGTTCACCCGCACCCGCGACGGCCTGGGCAATGTGTTGCGCAAAATCTGGCACGATCAGGAGTTGCTGGCGGGCCAGATGCAAAATCCTGCCGCCGAGATGGTCGCCGCCATGTTGCTGCACGAGCCTGGACAGGCACATCTGCTGGCCTGTCACCCCCAACTGAGCGAGCGCATCCAGCGCGTGTGCGGTGCGGTCCTGCCACCACTGCCGGCACGTCTGCTACGAGAACAGGTGACCGAAGCGCGGCGTCCACGCGCCCACGCCATGCCCGAAGGCGTGCTGGCTGCCGTGCCACACGAGGGCCTGACTTTGCAAGGTGCCAGCGCCGCGCCTCAGCGCACATCCAACACCCTGCATGACCCGATTCAGGCGCATGACGAAGGTTGGTCCGCCCGCCTGCACGCCGATCGCGAAGCCCAGGCACGCCTGCAGCGATACCAAGGCCCCACCGAGCAAGGCCTTCAGGTGCTGGCCTTGATGCTGGACCCGGCAAATGACGCCGAACGACAATGGTGGGCAGTGCGATGCCAGGTGTTGACGCACGGTGCCCGCATTCTGGAAGACGTGCAGGCACTGTTGCCCCAGCACCGCATGCCAGAGTTCGAACGTGTGACCGCCGCACTGGTTCATGCACCGATTGAATTGCGACGGCAGGTGGTGCTGGACGCACGCAACCTGTTGCGTGCCGATGGTCGAATCACACCGAGTGACAGACTGTGGTGGTTGACCTTGCGGCACCGCCTCAACAGCCAGACAGCGGGCACGCCTCTGATCGTGCCGCTGACTCACCACGCGGACGACATCGCCACCCTGCCCACGGCCGAGCGCGCCCACATCGCCGCTTTGAGTGCCTACCTGGCCCGCTTCGTTCCCATGCCCGAACGGGCGGATGGCGTGCACCCCGCTTCTCAGGTCTGGTACGACCAGGTCATGCAGCGCTGCGGCGAAGACACGGCGGCAACCTTGATGCCCACACCGCCCGATGCGGACGGACTGGTGCACGCCTTGTCGGCAGTGCAAGAATTGAGTTGGGTGTTGCGCGCGATTTTGGTGAAAGCCTGGGTCGAAGAAGCCTTCA
The DNA here is from genome assembly GCA_017994835.1 of Aquabacterium sp. GTDB lineage: Bacteria > Pseudomonadota > Gammaproteobacteria > Burkholderiales > Burkholderiaceae_C > Aquabacterium. The sequence continues at coordinate 22,816 of JAGOKC010000016.1, forward strand.
ACCACAGCCCACAGGGCCTGCTCAGCGACGACAGCGCCGATGCCTTGCGCATGTGTGCGTGCCTGCTCGACACGCCCTTGCCCCCGATGCTGGAGGCACACTACCGCGCCACTCACTGAGCAGCGCGGCAGCCTGAACCGATCTGGCGATCAGCCCTTGATGCCCAGCAGACCGTTGCGCAGGTCGGGAGGCGCGGCCTCGCCAATGTACATGCGCATGTAGATCTGATAGGCCAGCTTGTCACTGATCACGAGTGGCTTGCCATCGGCCTCGTTGAGCGAACGCCCATTGTGCGTGGCGAGCCAACCGCGACCTGGCACCCAGTCCAGGTTGACCACATCGCCCTTGACCACTTCCTTCACGTTCGCATAGGCGGCCCCGATCTGCCCGATGGGGCCGATCAGACGCTTGAACTCTTCGTCTGTGGCGTGATCCTTGAAGTCAGCCAGGAAGATGCGTGTGATGGTGGACGAGGTAAAGCGGCGCAGGATGTTGAGCTGAATGCGGCGCACACCGTCGAGCTTGAAGATGGCGTCGGCCGAGGTGGTCTTCTCAGGCAGGTACAAGGCCGTGACGTCGGCCTTGAAGTAGCCGCGCTTGCGCACGCCCGCGCCATTGAGCACCAGTTTCTGGCCATAGGCCGTCACGGTGGGGGCCAGATCGACCCCCTCCATGGAAACAGCCTGTGCCATGGCGGGTGCTGCCCAGGGCAGGAGCGTCGAAGCCGCCGCGCCCAGCGTCAACTGGCGACGCAAGGTGTTGATGGCTTCAGGCTTTTGACGTTCGTCGTACATGGTCATACCTCCAGGCAGAAAAGAACAAAATCAGAGTGGCTTGGAGATGGTCAGCCAGAAAGCATGACCCTCGGTGCGGTTCTTGGAACCGAACTCCTTGATGAACTTGCCTTCAACCAGCATTTCACCGCCGTTCATCAACCAGGCGACTGCCGGGCCGATGGCGTTGGCACTGGCCTTGGCCCCCTTTTCCTGATCGATCAGGAATTGATCCACACCGTTTGTGGATGTGTCAGCCTGAAGCTGGCGTACAAAATAACCCTGCACGCCCAGACGGATGTCTTCCGACACAAAGGCCATGGCCTGCCAGTCGAAGTTGAAGATCTTGCCGCTGTAGTAGCCGGAATCCTTGTTGCGGGTGTTGAACGACATCACCGCGCGACCGCCCAGATCCCATCCGTCGCCAATGAAGGCGTATTGCACGGAAGGACGGAAGGTGTAGTAGTCACCAAAACCCGAATTGGCGCGACGATCCTTGTTGAAGTCCCCCACCGGCATCACGATGGTCGGCGCAAAGGTCACCGATTGATGATCACCAATCTCCCAGTGCATGACGGGCGAGACTTCCAGGTCAGCCACACCCGATGCAGAGCCATTTTTCGCGCTCACAAGCGACGCGACGGGGCTCAAGGGATCAACGGTGTTCAAGTAGGCCTCGCGCTTGACGATGGGCATCATGGCGGTCACACCCACGTGAGCACCCAGGAAGCGATGGCCGCTGATGTAGGTCAGGCGTGGCAGCACGGCATACGTGTTGGTGTCGATGTTGATGGGCGAACCCAGCACCTGACGCTGCTTGCCGTCATTTCCTTTGATCTTGTCGGCGTGGTAGGCCACCATCGGTGCCTGAACGTACAGACCCGGCACCACAGGCGTGGTCATGTCGCTGCCACCAATGCCGGCGGAGTAGCGCTGGTTGCCGTTTTCAACAGCCAAGGCGCTGGTGGCCGCAGCCAAGGCCAGCACCAGTGCGGAAGCCTTCAGCGTGGTGCGATCAATCGAGAAAGAAGTACGGGACATGGGGTGACTCCTGTGGGAGGAAGAAGCTGTGAGCCGCAGCAGGTTGAGCCTTTCGACCCCCATTTGCGGGATGAATCAACTTTGCCTTGAGAAGCGATGTCAGGTCACAATGGTTGCTGCCTCGGCGCAACAAAAAATCACGTTTTGGCGCGAACTTGTGACAATTTGCCCTCAAAATAAGGGTAAACCCTTGTCGGGTTATTCGCCTTCGCCAAACTTGTCGTTGATCAGTGCCAGCAGTGCCTGAAGGGCCTCATCTTCGCGGGGGCCGTCACACTCGACCTCGATCATGCTGCCCAGGCCGGCGGCCAGCATCATCACGCCCATGATGCTTTTGGCATTGACCCGACGGTCATTGCGACTCAGAAACACTTCGCACGGATAGCCGCTGGCCAGTTTGGTGAGCTTGGCAGAGGCGCGGGCATGCAAGCCCAGCTTATTGCTGATGTTGACGTTGTGCTTGATCATGGCTGTGAGGTTCGCAGGCCTGGTTTTGTGGCCGACTCGATGCAATCTGCATGACCCCCTGGGTGCCCCCGGTCAAGGCACGTGTCACCAGAACATCAAGGGGCTCGCTGGCATAGTTCAGCACACGCCAGAGCATGGGCACGTTGACGCCGGTGATGACCTTGACCCTGGCATCGTCAGCCAGGCGTTGCACGGTATTGCAGGGCGTGGCACCGAACACGTCCGTGAGGATCAGGGCCTCGCCACGAGGGTCTCCCTCCTGGGCGGCTTGCAGCAGTACACGCGCCTGCGCTTCCAGTTCCTCGCAGGGCAGATTGGGTGGCACGTCGAGTGCCTGCAGGTGCTGCACCATCTCGGGGAAACAATGCCCGGCGGCCAGCTTCAAGGCTGAAGCCAGGGGGGCGTGCGCGATGATGAACAAGCCGGGCATGAGTTGGACGTGAGGGATCAACCAAAAAACAAAAGGCCGTCCTGACGGAAGGAGTCCGCATCTTGCGCCGGACCGGCAGGTTCTGTCCTTGACAGACACCCGAAGGATGCGTGAAAACTGCCGGTCGTGGGCAAAATGCCACGGAGTACGGCGCTTTCAACGCGCTGGCTCGGCCAGCAGTTGACCCAACAGCGCGTGCAACGCTTTGAAGTCGGGTTCGCCCACATAGCGCTTGACCACTTTGCCTTCGCGGTTGATCACCAGGGTGGTGGGGGTAAGTTGTACGTCCCCAAAAGCCTTGGCCAGGCTGCCGTCTTGGTCGATGGTCACCCGAAACGGCAGCTGTCGCGTCTGCGCAAACTGCCGGACATAGGCGGGCGGGTCGTAGGACATCGCAACGGCCAGGGTTTCCAGTCCCTGCGCCTGAAACCGCTGGTGGGTGGTCACGATCTGCGGCATTTCCTTGACGCAGGTGGTGCAGCTGGTGGCCCAGAAGTTGAGGACTGTCACTTTGCCTTTGAGGGTGCTTGTGCGATGCTGGCTGCCATCCAGTTGAGTGAAGGGCAGATCCGGTAGATCGGATTGGGTGCCCGGTTGGCAGGCGCTCAACAGCGCAGACACAAGCAAAATCATCAGACGTCGGATCATCGGCATCGGTGTCACCACAGCAAACAGGAAAGGAATCAACATGAAACGTCGCCACGCATTGTCGTCTTTCGGCGCATGGGGTTTGGGCCTTGTCACCCTGCCTGCAACAGGGTGGGCGGCTGCCTTCAGCAGCAAGGATGCCACGGCCGCCTTGCGTGCGGCGCTGGACAAGGGGTCCGAGGTGGCCGTGTCGCAGCTGGGTGCTCAGAATGGTTTTCTGAACAACGAGCGGTTTCGCATCGGGCTGCCATCACCGCTCGACCAGGCTGCGCCCTTGTTGAAGGCCATGGGCCGTGGCAAGCAGTTGCAGCAATTGAGCGACGCGATGAACCATGCCGCCGAGCAGGCTGTGGCGCTGGCACGCCCGCTGTTGAGCAAGGCGATCAAGGACATGAGCGTGCAGGATGCGGTCAGCATCCTGCAAGGTGGTGACAACGCGGTCACGACGTACTTTGCCCGCAAGACGCGCGAACCGCTGACTGTGCAGTTCCAGCCGGTGGTCAACCGTTCGCTCGACAAACTTTCCGTGACGCAGCGTTACAACGATCTGGCGGGCAAGGCCAAGCAACTGGGTCTGACGCGGGGACGCGGCGAGACGCTGCAGGATCACGTGACTGCCAAGGCCCTGGATGCCCTGTACATGGTGATTGGCGAAGAAGAGCGCAAGATTCGCCAGGATCCGGTGGGCACGGGCAGCGCCTTGCTCAAGAAGGTTTTTGGGGCGCTGTGACGGCCTCGGCTGGCTTGGGCTTGCGTTCCAGCTTTTCGACATGCGGGTCGGCCCAGGAGCCGGTGACCATGAACTCCTGGGTGCTGGCGTCAGCCACCTGTTTGCGCAGCAGATACTGTGCAATGAAGGTGCCAATGCCAATGACCGGGTTGATGGCGACGTAGGCCAGCGAGGCCGCCTCGGCATTGATCTGTGGCACCACGAAGACGTGCAGGCTCTGGGTCTCCTTGGCCAGATCCGCCTGCCCTTCCATCAGCACGATGGCTTGCACTCCGCGCATGCGCAGGTTGCGGGTGGCTGCCACACCTTGTGTGACCTTGACGTCACCATCAATCGCGTCGAACGCGAAGCCCTGTTGAAACAAATCGCGGAAGTCGAGCGTCAGGCGACGTGGCAAGGATTGCAGGCTCAGCACGCCCAGCAGTTTGGCCATGCCGGGGTCAGCCTTGAGGAACTGGCCGGCACTGATCTGCACCTTGATGTCGCCTGACATGGTGAGCGGATCGGGCTCCAGCGGCGAGCCCAACCAGTTGACCTGACCGGTGAGCTGCCCTTTGCCACCCCGCAGGGTTTGCGGCAGACCCAGACGGGTGAGCAAGGAGCCGCTGTCGCGCAAGTCGAGCGTGAAGCCAAATGCTGAACGTGGCCGCCCCGGCGTGCCCAATGCGGCCCAATTGCCCGAGGCGTCGAGCTGGGCCTCGGGTGTGCTCAGCCTGAAACGGTTGAGACGCCACTCAGGCAGGGTCACCCCACCAGACGCAGGCACCAGACGGTTGATGGCTTCCACCTCCAATCGCCCCAATGCCAAACCACGCCATTCAAATTGCTCGATCTGGATGTCCAGCGCCGGCAAACGGGACGCCCCTTCGTTGGACAGCATCTGCGCGGTAACCTGTGTCTGCAGGTCCTGCGCGTCAGCATTGGGAATGGACAGCCGCGACAGGCGGGCCGTCAACCGCGTGGACGACGGTCCGGTCGCCAGCAGGGTTTTTTCAGGTGCCCATTCAATCTGACCAGCCACCTGATCGGCGTTGAGCTGCAAGCGCCACACGTCAGGCGACGGATGGGCCAGGGTGGCCGACACATCCTTGAGCGTACGCTGGCGGAGCGTCAACGCACCCGTCTGGATGCTCACGGTTTCTGGCAACGCATCGCCCATGCCCGCCAGACCGGGCTCCTGGCCGGACTCGTGAAATGTCTTCGCCACCCGCAACCAGGCATCGAGATCGAGTGCCGGGCTGGCCCAGTGCGCAGCAATCCCGCTGACTGGCAGACTGGGCAGCGCCACCGCTTGTCCGGGCGGAGCCTGCACCACGCTGATCAGCCCGCGCGTGACCGTGGGCGCACTGCCGTTGGCATCCCGGCGCAGGTCCACACGCACACGTGGCGGAGCCACCAGCGCGGTGGCGAGTTGGGTGCCGAGAGGTTGGGAATGACCCATGTCCACCAGAATGAGGTCTTGCTGCCCTCGTTCACCCTCGGTGCGATAGGTGACCGTCAGTGGCCACACGGCAGCAGCAGCCTTGGTCAACGGAGCGGGCAAGTCTGCGCCGATGCCCTGCAAAGTGGAGCTGACTTGCACCTCGGTACGGGCCCCTGCGGTCACGGCCACCGTCACGGGTGCCTCGCCTGTCAAATGGGGGGCGAGTCGTGCCAAAGCGGGGTATTCGTGGGCCTGCTTGAGGCCTTCGGCAGACACGCTGCCACGCGCGGCAAAGCGCACAGCCCCGTCCGGCCCTCTTTGGCCCTGGACGGTCATCTCGTGTCCCCAGACGCGCGTGCGGGCCTGCACATCAAGTCGGGTTTCGGTGATGGCAATGGTGCCCCGCAAGGCAGAGAAAACGGGGATGGTGGGCCGCAATTGCAAACTGGCCTGATCTTTGTCAGCCAGGGTCACCAGCCCTTTGATGCGGGTGTCTTCACTGCGGTTGAGTGGGATGTCCAGCGACAACTGCAAAGCACCCCGACCACTGCCACGCGCCTCGCTCAGGGCCCCACTCGTCCACTCCCCGACAGGCGAAACGGCCAGAAAGCGGAGCACGTCATCCAGCGGCCCCGTACCCCGACCCTGAATGGTCAGGTGCGGCTCATCGGCACCCAGGTCGTCAATGCGTCCGGACACGTCACTCAAGGTAAAGCGCCCCGTGCCCGTGGTGCCCAGCATGCCGCGCGCTCCCTCGATGACCATGCGTTGCCCTTCAAAACGCAGCAATCCTTCCAGCGACGTGAAAGCAGGCCAATAACCTGTCCTGGCATCGGTCGCCAAGCCCAGCAGCGCCGGAGGCACGTAATCCATCACCACCTGCTGGATCGGCACCCGCACCCGGAACAACCCGCCGACATCGTTTTTGAAAGGAAAGTCATCCAACGCTCCCCTGACCTCGAACGTCACGTTCTCGGCATGACCACTCCGAAACGCCTGCCGCACATAGTCTCGGGTGTCTGTCGGAATGCTCAAAGGCAGGTACCGCCACACCCTTGTCGCCTCACCGCGGGTCAAGCGGCCTTCAAGCGTCAGCACCCCCGGCAGGCGCGCCAGAGGCTGCCCATGCGCGTTGCGCTCGCTGGCAGCGCTCGTTCGCCAGATGGCACTCACCGTCCCCTGCGCATCTGCGTTGGCAAAGCTCGCCTGCCTCACCTGCACCGACCAATCGGGCTCGGCACCCTTGACCGTTCGACGCGTCCAGGTCACGCGGGCCTTCAGCTGGTCCAGGGCAATGCGAGGTTCTTCAAACACCCCCGGGAAAGCCAACCACCCGGACTTCATGGTCAGATCGGCATGCCCGCCCACCTCGGTGGCCGACACCGTGACATCGGCCTGCGCCAAGCCAGGCCTCATTCCGTCCTGTGATTCGGTCAGACCCAGCCCCTGAACGCGCGCCTTGACCTCATATCGCACCGGCGCGGTCGCCGCGCCATCCCAACTGAGGTCGAGACCCGATACGACACCCTGTGGTGCCAGCTCCTGCAAAGCCCGGCGATGCGCAGATGCAAGCGGCAAGCGATCAGCCACACGCGCCAGCAAAGCCAGATCCAGATGCTCAGCCTGAGCCTGACCACCCCGCGTCTGCTGCCAGGCCTTCTCGACACTGCGCAAGGGGTCGGTCGCATGCCGCCACACCAGTGCTCCCCGACTGACGGGCCACGACAAATCATCGTTCAACTCGAACGCCAGTTGCTCAAAAGCCAGCCGTGTCTCATCCGCTTGGTGATCCAGGCTCACCCGCCCGGTCAGACGTCGAAAACTCAGGGGGGCCAGATCCGGAGCCAGTCGCACATCCACGCCCTGTACGGCCAACTGCAAGGCACCACCCACCAAACGTCCGCGAGCCAGACGCAACTCGGCGCGCACCGCCCCACGCCCGCCCCTCACCTCGACCGGCAAACTCACGTGCCGCTGCAGCGATTGCACCTCCGCATGGGGCAAATCCAGCACCACAGAACCCGTCCAACGCTGCCACTGACTGGGTCGCGTCAAGCTGGGCCACCACGATGCCTGATCACGCAAGGCCCACAAGGCTTGGCTCACCTTCATGTCCAGACGCACACGCTCACCAAACTCACGCGGCGGCGTGGCAGCCAGCACCAATTCGTGGTGACGCCGTCCAAACCCCAGACGATGCCTGAGTGCCAGGTCCACCTCTTGCAGCTGCAAGGTCGGGCGTTGCAACTGCTCGTCGGTCCATCGCAAAGTGCCCTGTCGAATCTGGATCAGGGACTGAGACAGCACCCAATCGGCCCCGACAGACGCACCCTCCCCCGTTGACGCCTGTGGCGACAGGCGCAAGCCAGCCACGTGCAACTGTCCTGCTGCATCTCGGCGTATGGCCAGATCGGGGCGAACCAGCTCCAGCCGATCCAGCCTCACCTCACCCGCCCAAAGCGCCTGAGGCGACAGCGTCGCCAATGACACGCGCGCCGACACTTCAGGCAAGGACAATGCCGCCCGCCCCTGCTCATCGAGCAGCGCGACCCGGCGCAGTGTCAACACCGGCCACATGCCCTCGGCACGCCCTTGCAACTCACCAATCTGAACCGTCACCCCCAATGCCCGCGTGGCTTGTGCGGCCAGCTCCAGCCGCCAATCGCCAATACGGGGCAGAATCTGCCACAACAGAACGGCCCACGCCAATCCGGCGAGCACCAAGATGACAGCCAGGCACGCCAGCGTGATGCGCGTCAGTCGTCGCGTGGCACGCCCCATGAACAGGGCAGATGACCACAAGGCGTGTCGCCTTCGGGGCTTGTTTTGCATGAAATGCTCACCAGGAGCAGCAGGAGTCTCAGACATGGATCAGACAGTTCATCCGTCGAACCGCCTACAAAATGGCCTGACCGCTGCTCTACCATTGCCAGTACAGCCCCAGGGATCGACAAGTGATAACCCTAGCACAGACCTCTTCGTTGGCGACACCTTCCATGATTGATTTCCCATTCGACGCGGTCGCAACCACCATTCCCGCAGCGCATTCTCGCTACGTTCAGCGCGTACGCAGACGTTACGCCGACGAGATCGCACGCTTTGCCGAAGCGGCACCCGGCACACCCCGCACCGCCGAGATCACCACCCTGATTGCCCTGTTGCGTGAACAAGGACGCGAACTGGGCCCAGCCCTGCGCGTGGCCCGCCACCTGGTGATGGAACGCCTGGCCTGCCTCGATGTGGAAGGTGGCGCGCCCATGCTCGAAATCACCGCTTCGGTGACCGAGCTGGCCGAAGTCACACTCGACCATGCCCTGATCGCCGCCGAGGCTGAACTCGACCTCAAACACGGTGCGCCGCTCGACGCCCAAGGCCAGCGCATCGACCTGTGGGTCATCGGCATGGGCAAACTCGGTGGACGCGAACTCAACGTCTCGTCCGACATCGACCTCATCTATGTGTACGAAGACGAAGGGCACACCACGGGCGTCGAACACAACGGCATGATGCGCGGACGCATCACCGCCCACGAGTACTTCAGCCACATCGCCCGACGCCTTTCGACCCTGATCGGTGACACGACCGAAGACAGTTTCGTCTTCCGCGTCGATCTGGCCCTGCGCCCCAACGGCAACTCTGGCCCCTCCGTGGTCAGCATGGGAATGCTGGAGGAGTACTTCCTCGTGCAAGGCCGCGAATGGGAGCGCTTTGCCTGGCTCAAAAGCCGCATCATCGCGCCACGCCGCGCCCTGCCCGGCGGTGACCACTACACGCGTGCCCTCGCCCTGCGCGACCTGGTCATGCCCTTCGTGTTCCGCCGCTACCTTGACTACGGCGTGTTCGAAGGTCTGCGTCAACTGCACCGCAAGATCCGTGATGAAGCCACCCGCCGTGCTGCCGGCCGCCCCGAGCGCGCCAACGACGTCAAACTGGCCCGAGGCGGCATCCGCGAAATCGAGTTCACCGTGCAATTGCTGCAGGTGGTGCGCGGCGGCCAGTTCCCGGAAATTCGCACCCGCTCCACGCTCAAAGCGCTGCCACGCCTGGCCGCGCGCGGCCTGATCCCTGCAGACAAAGCCGAGAAACTGGCCGAGGCCTACACCTTCCTGCGCCGCATCGAGCACCGCATCCAGTTCCTCGACGACCAGCAAACCCACATGCTGCCCACCGAGGACGCCGACCTCGCCTGGATCGCCGACAGCCTGGGCATCCAGCCCCGCGAGCAAGGCAGCGCGGATCGCCCCGAATGCCGCTCGAGCACCTGCCAGTTGCTCGAAGCCCTGTGCAACGTGCGCGAGTTTGTGGCCACCGAATTCGACGCCCTGCTTCACGACGGCCGCGACCCCAAGGCCAACGGCTGCAAAGGCTGTGGCGTCACGGTGACACCGGTTGACAGCGAGGACTTCCTGTCCAAACTGCCTGACACCATTGCTCCCCATGTGCGCCAGTTCGCACAGCAAGGCAAGGTCGCCATGCTGTCGGATGCAGCCAAGTTGCGACTCGCCAAACTGATCGCACGCGCCACCAAAATTGCACTCGACACGGCAGAAAACCCCGACGGCACGCCCTGCATGAATGCCGATACCGTGCGGCACTTTGTGGATTGGTTGACCCCACTGTTGCGCCGCGACAGCTACCTGTCCTTGCTGGACGAACGACCGGAAGTCCTCAGCCGCCTGCTGCGTTTGCTGGGCCTGGCCAAATGGTCCCTGCAGTACCTGCTGCGACACCCTGGGGTCATTGACGAATTGGCAGACCCCCGCCTGCTTGAGAGTCGCTTTGACCCGATCGCCTACCAGCGTGACCTGGAGGATCGCCACACCGCCTGGCGTCGCGCAGGACAGGCCGACGAAGAGGCCCTGCTCGACACCCTGCGCCGCGCCCACCACGCCGAAGTGTTCCGCACCCTGGTGCGCGACGTCGAAGGCACGCTCACCGTCGAGCAAGTGGCCGACGACCTCTCGGCCCTGGCCGACGCCACCCTGGACGTGGCCATCCGGTGGGCCTGGAGCCACCTGCAGCAGCGCCCCGGCAAACAAGGCCGCTACGCTGTGGGCCGCCAACCCCACTTTGCCGTCATTGCCTACGGCAAGCTCGGAGGCAAAGAACTCGGCTACGGCAGCGATCTGGATGTCGTCTTCCTGTTCGATGAAACCCAGGACACCCCTGACCTCCAGGCCGACCCCGACGCACCCAGCGCCATCGACGCCTACCTGCTGTTCGCCCGCAAGCTGGTTGCCTGGTTGACGCTTCAGACCTCGACGGGCGAGCTTTTCGACATCGACACCGCCCTGCGCCCCAACGGCAATTCCGGCCTGTTGGTCACCAGCTTTCACGCGTTTGATGACTACCAACGCCAACGCGGCAGCAACACCGCGTGGACCTGGGAGCACCAGGCTCTGAGCCGCGCACGCTGGTGCGCCGGCGAAGTCGCTCTGGCCGAACGCTTCGAAGCCACCCGTCGCAGTGTGCTGTCTGCCCAGCGTGACCCCTGCGCCCTGCGCGGTGAAGTCATCGCCATGCGTGAACGCCTGCGCGAAGCGCATGCCTGCCCAGACGACGAATTCGACATCAAACACAGCGCGGGCGGCATGATCGACGTTGAGTTTGCGGTGCAGTACCTCGTACTGACCTTCAGCCACGCACACCCCGCTTTGCTCGACAACGTCGGCAACATCGCACTGCTACAACGCGCCGAAGATGCCGGCTTGCTTCCCCCCGGAGTGGGCCACGCAGCCGGACAGGCCTACCGTGAACTCCGACGCATTCAACATCGTGCGCGCCTGGACAACGCCAGCACCAAACTTCAAGGCGACGCTCGCGCAGCCCTGACCACTCACCGTGCGGCCGTTTTATCGCTGTGGCGTGCCGTATTTCCTGAAACCTGAATCCTGATCAATCCAAAGGCTTGCTTCACTGTCACAGTGGCACAACAGCCACAGCCCCCCATGTGAGCGGTCGGAGAAAACCCCAGGGAACTCTGCCCGTCCCTGCGTGATCATCTGTCAGTGACGCATTCATACGCGTTCGCCTGGTTTTTTCTCTGGACTGTTCAACTTCCTGCCACACCATGACCATCCGTCTGCAAGCCATTGCCCGCCCCCGCTCCATCCGCACGTTGGCACTGTTGCCCGTTGTTGTTGCCGCCGCACTGGTTGCTGGTTGCGGTGACAAGTCCTCCTCCGGGGAAGGCAAGGCCACCCAGACAGCCGCCCGCGTGGACGGCAATGAAATCACCGTGCACCAGATCAACCAGATCCTTGAGCGCCAACAGGGCCTCAAGCCGGAACAAGCCGAGGCAGCCAGTCACCGAGTTCTGGAAAGCCTGATCGACCAGCAACTGGCCGTCGCCAAAGCCGAGGAGCAAAAACTCGACCGCGATCCGCAAGTTGTGCAAATGCTCGAAGCCACCCGTCGCAGCATCCTGGCGCGGACCTATCTGGAGAAAGCTGCGGCCTCTGGTGCAACCCCGCCGACAGCCGAGGAAGTCCGCAAGTACTACGACGAAAAGCCCGCCCTGTTCTCGGAGCGCAAGGTGTACGCTCTGCAAGAATTCACGGTGTCAGTGGCTGGTGAGCCAGGCAAAGTCCTGTTGGAACAACTCAAAGCGACCCGAGGGCCCACTGAGTTTGTAGAAGTTCTCAAGGCCAGTGGTGCCAAATTCACCACCAACCAAGTCACCCAGGCGGCCGAAGGTCTGCCCTTGGGCATCATCGGACCACTGAGCAAAGTCAGCGATGGTGAGGCGCTCTACATTACCGGTGGTGATGGCTTCAAGGCCATCCTGGTGGTGGCGTCGCGCAGCCAGCCTGTCGCCTTTGATCAAGCCAAGCCCGCCATTGAGCAATACCTGACGGCAGAGCGTCGTCGTGAGTTTGC
>JAGOKC010000086.1 GCA_017994835.1 Aquabacterium sp.
CGCTCGCGGCTGGCTGATTCAAGGGTGTAGAGGCGCGTGTCGGTGACCCACTGGCGTCGCAGCGCAGTCAGTGCGACTGAAGCGTAGGTCAAAGCGCTGTCCGCAGCGTTGCCCAAAGAGCCTGGCAAAGCCATGAATGAGGGTCCCTGATTGAGTCTGTGTGTTGGGCGTCATTCTGATGGCCGCAGGCGGCGGACCCTCCCCCCTCTTTGGTGTGGGCGTGCAACGGGCTGTAACGGAAGCCTCGAAGGCGTGAGTCGCGTGGGCAAGAGCGCCGCCGACGCCCTCGCCGATCAGTACTGCTTGTAGGGCAGGAACTTGCCAGACAGCACCACGTTGACGCGGTCACCGTTGGGGTCAGTCTGTCGCTGGATGTCCATTTTGAAGTCGATGGCACTCATGATGCCGTCACCGAACTCCTCATGGATCAGCTCCTTGATCGTGCTGCCGTAGACATTCACCACCTCGTACCATCGGTAGATCAGCGGATCGGTGGGCACGGCTGTGGACAGCGAGCCCTTGTAGGGCACCACCTGCAGCCACTTACGCTCCTCCTCGCTGAGGTCGAAGATGTCGCCCACGATGGCGGCCTGGGCTGCGTCGAAGGTCATCTGCCCCAGGCACGCGGCCGTCGTCCACTCCTTGGAGAGACCGATCTTCTGGGCGACCTCTTCCCACTTGATGCCCTTGGACACCTTTGTGCTGATGATCTTTTCAGTGACGTCCATGCGGTTCATGAGAAATCCAATCTTGATGTGAGATGAAAAGAGGCCGGAAGCCATGGCAAGCCCGCTCCAGTGTCCATCAGGGCATGGCCTTCGGGGCTGACTCAGGTCACAAAGTGTGCTGAGTCCAGTGCCTCATTGCCAACGCCCCCTCACCCGCGCAGAATGGGCTTTCTCGGGCTGAGCAGTGCGCCCTCGCCACATCCTTGTCACCCACCAGGAGCTCCCATGTCCAAAGTCCTCGTCCTGTACTACTCGAGCTACGGCCACATTGAAACCATGGCCCAGGTCGTGGCGGAGGGCGCACGCAGCGCCGGTGCCAGCGTCGATGTCAAGCGTGTCCCGGAAACCGTCCCGCAGGAGATCGCCCAGTCGGCACACTTCAAGCTCGACCAGGCCGCCCCCGTCGCCTCGGTGGCCGAGCTGGTCAACTACGACGCCATCATCGTGGGCGCCCCAACCCGCTTCGGTCGCATGCCGTCGCAAATGGCCGCCTTCCTCGACCAGGCGGGCGGGCTGTGGGCGCGCGGAGCCCTCAACGGCAAGGTGGGGGCAGCCTTCACCTCCACCGCCACACAGCACGGCGGCCAGGAGGTGACGCTGTTTTCCATCATCACCAACCTGATGCACTTTGGCATGGTCATCGTGGGCCTGCCCTACAGCTTTGCCGGCCAGATGACGCTGGACGAGATCGTTGGCGGCAGCCCCTATGGCGCGACCACGATTGCCGGGGGCAAGGGCGAGCGCCAGCCCAGCGCGATCGAGCTGGATGGCGCGCGCTTCCAGGGCAAGACAGTGGCCGAGACCGCCAACAAGCTGTTCGGCTGAGCCCTGCGACGGCACCGCAATCGTGTGTCGGCGCGGGGCAAACCGGATGTGATCAGGGGTGCGATCAGCGTGCCGAGCGGGGTGGGGTATGCTCCCCGCTGAGTCGCTTGCGACACCGCGAAACCCCTGCCATGACACGCCTGTTCGCCCACCTGCTCTGCCTCGGTCTGCTGCTTGCCGGCCCCAGTGCCCATGCCGACAAGATCATGGTGGCGGCAGCGGCCGATCTCAAGTTCGCCCTGGACGAGGTCGTGACGGCCTTCCAGGCCCGCATGCCCGGTCATGAGGTCGAGGTCGTCTACGGCTCGTCCGGCAAGTTCCACACCCAAATCCAGCAGGGTGCGCCCTACGACCTGTACTTCTCGGCCGACATTGCCTACCCGCGTGCGCTGGCCCAGGCAGGCTTTGCGGCCTCTCCGGTCCAGCCTTATGCCGTGGGCCGCTTGGTGCTGTGGAGCGCCTCGCGCGATGCCAGGCAGTTGCGCCTGAGCAGCCTCACCGATCCGAAGATCACCCGCATCGCCATCGCCAACCCAAAGCACGCCCCATATGGGCAGCGCGCGGTGGAGGCCTTGCGGGCCGCCGGGGTCTGGCCCCAGGTCGAGCCCAAGCTCGTCTACGGTGACAACATCGCGCAAACCGCCCAGTTCGTGCAGACCGGCAATGCGCAGGTCGGCATCATCGCGCTGGCTCTGGCCGTGAACCCGACGCTGTCGCGCCAGGGCGGCCACTGGCTGATTCCCGAGCATCTCCACGCCCCGCTGGAGCAGGGCTTCATCGTCACCAAGCGGGCACAAGGCAAGGCGCTCGCCCTGCGCTTTGCGGACCACATGCGCAGCCCCCAGGCGCGCGCGGTGATGAGCCGCTATGGCTTCGGCCTGCCCGGTGAGGCGGCAGCCCCATGACGCCCGTGCCCAGAAAGACGCCCCATGCTCTCCGGCAGTGACTGGCAGGCCCTGTGGCTGACCGCCCGCCTGGCCGGGGTGGTCACGATGATCTTGCTGGTGCTGGGCACGCCCATCGCCTGGTGGCTGGCGCGCAGCCGCTCGCGCTGGAAGGCGCCCATCGGCGCCGTGGTCGCCCTGCCCCTGGTATTGCCGCCTTCGGTGCTGGGCTTTTACCTGCTGCTGGCCATGGGGCCGGATGGGCCCCTCGGGCAACTCACCGAGGCGCTGGGCCTGCCCACCTTGCCCTTCACGTTCACGGGCCTGGTGGTGGCCTCGGTGTTTTACTCACTGCCTTTCATGGTGCAACCTTTGCAAAACGCTTTTGAGGCCATGGGCGAACGCCCGATGGAGGTGGCAGCCACCTTGCGCGCCTCACCGCTAGACGCTTTCTTCACGGTCGCAGTACCGCTGGCCGCGCCCGGTTTCCTGACCGCGTCCATCCTGACTTTTGCGCACACGGTGGGCGAGTTTGGCGTGGTGCTGATGATCGGGGGCAACCTGCCGGGCATCAGCCGCGTCGCCTCGGTGCAGATCTACGACCATGTCGAGTCGCTGGACTACGCTCAAGCCCACCGCCTCGCCGCGGTGATGCTGGTGTTCTCGTTCGTGGTCTTGCTGAGTCTGTATGCCTGGCGCGCCCAACCCGGCCGGAGACGCTGAGATGAGCGACATCGAGGCACGGTTTCAGCTCGACTGGCCCGGGTTCACGCTCGACGTGGACCTGCGCCTGCCGGGGCGAGGCGTCACCGCGCTGTTCGGTCCGTCGGGGTCTGGCAAGACGACCCTGCTGCGCTGCATCGCCGGGCTGGAGCGTGCGCCGCAAGGATGCTTGCGCGTGCAAGGCCAGACCTGGCAGGACGGCCGCGCTTGGCTGCCCACCCATCGCCGCCCCATCGGCTATGTGTTTCAAGAGGCCAGCCTGTTTTCACACCTCAGCGTGCTGGGCAACCTGCGCTATGGCCTGCGCCGCAGTGCCGAGGCGCCCCAGGTGCACCTGGACCACGTCATCGACCTGCTGGGCATCGAGGCCTTGCTGGGGCGCAAACCCGACCGCCTGTCGGGTGGCGAGCGCCAGCGCGTCGGCATCGCCCGTGCCCTGGCCGTCGCCCCGCGCGTGCTGCTGATGGACGAGCCGCTGGCCGCGCTCGACCTGCGCCGCAAGCAGGAAATCCTGCCCTACCTGGAGCGCCTGCGCGACGAACTCGACATCCCCATGCTCTACGTCAGCCACGCGCCCGACGAAGTGACACGCCTGGCCGACCATCTGGTGATGCTGGACCAGGGCCGCGTGACCGCCAGCGGTGCCCTGACAGAGATTCTGAGCCGGGTGGACGCGCCCATCCGTCTGGGCGAAGATGCCGGGGTGATTCTGACGGCGATGGTGTCCGAACTGGACCCGGCGTGGCACCTCGCCCGTGTGGCCTTTGATGGTGGTCAGTTGTGGATTCGCGACCATGCCCTGCAAGTGGGCCAGCGGGTGCGGGTGCGCATCCTGGCTCGTGATGTGAGCCTGGCCGTGCAACCCGGCCGCACCAGCATCCAGAACGTGATGCAGGGACAGGTGGATGCCATCGGAGATGACACCCACCCAGGCTTGATGCTGGTGCGCCTGCACATCGGGCAGACCCGCGTGCTGGCTCAGCTCACCCGACGGGCTGCAGCCGACCTGGGTGTCGCACTGGGGCACAATATCTGGGTGCAGATGAAGTCGGTTGCGTTGATGGAGTAAAAAGAACGCCATGACCATGAACCCTCACTCCCGCGCTCCCCACCACCCCCGATGGCTTGCCGTCGTTGGTGCGCTGACGGCCATCCTGGTGCTGTCACCTGACGCGCAGGCCGCGCTGGGTGGCGCGCCTCGTGCACAGGCAGACAAGGCTGCCGAGGCAGCACCTGCCGCCCGCCAGATGCGGGCCGTTACGCCCAGCATGGCGTACACGGTTTCACGTTCGGTTGAACCCACCGGCACCGAGGTGCGTGAGTTCGTCAACGCCGGGCAACAGGTGTTTGCCGTGGTGTGGCAGGGTCCGGTGCTGCCAGATCTGGCCGCGTACTTTGGCGATCATTACCCGGCCTACGGTCAGGCCGTGGCGCGCAAGCGTGCAGCCGGCCAACGGGGCGGTGTGGTGCATGCACGCACCGCCGAGCTGGTGATGGTGTCGCGTGGGCGCATGGGGCATTTTGAAGGTTATGCCTACCTCCCCGCCCTGGTGCCCAATGGGGTGAACATCCAGTCTTTGTTGCCATGACACATCTGCTGCCTCGCTGTATTGAACGCGCTCTGATCGTGGCGCTGGTGGCTGTGCTGACGGCTTGTGGCGGCGGTGGGTCGTCGGACGGTGACACATCCCCATCGGTGGTCAGCCCGACCGTGGAGGGGGCCAACGCGCAGTCGCTGTACGTGGGTGCCGGCCCTGCCGGTCTGACCGATCGGATCGTCAACCTGCCCTACACACGGGTGCGTGTGTGCCTGCCCGGCACCAACACCTGCCAGACCATTGACCATGTGCTGGTGGACACTGGCTCAACCGGCCTGCGCTTGCTGGCGTCGGCCGTGTCGCTGCCCCTGCCTGGCAGCAGCGTGGCAGGCAAGCCGCTCTACAACTGCGTGCAGTTCATCGACCAGAGCTATATGTGGGGCACAGTCAACCGCGCTGACGTGCACATGGGTGGCCCGCAGCTGGACGGCGAAACCGCCGCCAATCTGCCCATTCAACTGGTGGGCACCAGTGGCGCACCCGCCGCGCCCAGCACCTGCGCACCGCTTGATTTCATGCCCAATGACACGGTCAACGCGCTGGGGGCGAACGGCATTCTGGGCGTGGGTCCGGCCCGCCACGATTGCGGCACGGGTTGCCACAGCAGTGACGACAACGGTTACTACTACGTGGACAACGGCTCGGGCAGCATCGCAGGCACCGCAGTCAGTCTGAGCGATCAGTTGCAACAGCCCGTCAGCCTGTTCGCCATCCACAACAACGGTGTCGTCATCAGTTTGCCCGCTGTGCCCTCGACCGGTGCAGCCAGCGCCACCGGGGCACTGATCTTCGGCATTGGCACGCAAGCCAACAACACGCCCGGCACCGTCGATGTGCTGACCCCGAATCCCAATGGTTACTTCAGCACGACTTTCAGGGGCCGCACGCTGACCAAGGGTTTTGTGGACTCAGGCTCGAACGGCTGGTTCTTTGGCGTCACCACCGACCCGGACTACACGCTGTGCCCGTCCGCGCCCCAGTGGTATTGCCCATCGGGCACGGTGTCCTTGCAAGCGATCAACAGCAGCATCTACAGCGCGCCCAGCACCGTGAACTTTGCCATCACCCATGCGCAGACCTTGTTCAACAACGCATCGAATTACGCACTGAGCCATCTGGCCGGCCCCATCGAGGATGAGGAAGCCTTTGATTTCGGCTTGCCCTTTTTCTATGGGCGTCAGGTGTACACCGCCATCAACGATGCGGACACGCCTTTGGGGAGTGGTCCCTACGTCGCGTATTGATATTGCACCTGCGCGAAAATGAGGCGCATGATCACTTCGTCCACGTCCACGACTGCGCCCGAGAGCGACCCCGATCCGAAGCCGCAAGCACCCCAGCCACCTGAGCTCGATGCGTGCTGCGGCAACGGTTGCGATCCGTGCATTTTTGATCTGCATGACCTGGCCATGGACGCGTACCGCCAGGCGCTGAGAGCATGGCAGGCGCGTCATCAAGGCCCTGATACAGCCGCCACCCACTGAACGGTCCCCACCATGCCAACACCCCACGCACTGAGCAAGATTGCCCTGACCGCCTTGCTCTGCCTGGGCTTGCTGAGCGCTGCGGCCGAGACCCCGTCCAGTCCTGGCCCCTTGCCAACGATTGCCGCACTGGATGTGCCGCGCTACATGGGAACCTGGTTCGAGATTGCCAGGTACCCCAACTGGTTCCAGAAAAAATGCACTGGACACACGAAGGCTGATTACAGCCAGCAACCGGATGGCACCGTGCAGGTGATCAACCGATGCCAACTGGCGGGGGGCGGCATGAGTGAGGCCATCGGCACCGGCAGGCAGGTGGGACCGGTCACGTCACCCAAACTGCAGGTGCGCTTTGCGCCCGAATGGCTTTCATGGCTGCCGTTTGTGTGGGGTGATTACTGGATCATCGACCTGGATGACCCGTACCAGTTGGTGGCAGTGAGCGAGCCGAGTCGGGCGTACCTGTGGATTCTGTCCCGAACACCACAGGTGGACCCGAAGGCGTACAGCGCCCTGGTGGAGAGGTTGACGCGCATCGGGTTCGATGCCAGCAAACTGGAGCGCACGGCACAGGATTGACTGACACGCGCGCGCGATCACATCACCGATCTGGTCGGACTGATCTCGTAGGTGATGCCCAGACCGGACCCTTGCCGCCCCCCGCGTTGAGAGTTGAAGTACAGGCGCTGACCATCGGGCGAGAACGCGGGGCCCGTGATCTCGGAGCCATCCTGCCCCAGCAGGCGCAGCAGAACCTTCACGCGCCGGTCCGGCCCAATCACACACAGTTCCATGTTGCCGCCGTCTTCGGCCACGAGCACATCGCCTGCGTGGCTGACGGTGAGGTTGTCCACGCCCGAGAGCACCTGATCGTTGGGACTGGCCTTGGCAAAGTCGTAGAGGGTCTGCAGTGTGTGGGCTTGCGTGTCGCAGGCCCAGATGCGGTTGTCCGTCTTGGTGGAGAAGTAGACGATGCCCTGGTGGTACCACAGCCCCTCACCGCCTTTGAAGGGCGTGCCGGGTGCACGGGGCCCCAGTTGGCTGCGCACGGCGGCTTGCGGCGAGGCGGGTTGCACCACGTCCACCCAGCTCACGCGCTGAGCCTTGGCCACATCCAGTCGGCCATCCGGCGCTTCGGAAGCGGCCAGGCCCACCAGTTGCAGCACCTGCAAGGTTCCGTCCTTCAAGGCAGGTCGGCGTGCGCCTGTCGGCCAGTCGCGCGGGGCGCAGACAAAGCGGTACAGGCGGCCATCGGGCTCGTCTTCGGTCAGGTAGAGCATCTTGCGCACGGGGTCCACCGTCACGGCTTCGTGTTTGAAGCATCCCAGCGCGGGCCGGACCACGGCATCCTCGGGGCGGCCCAAGGGCTGGCACTCCCACACCTGTCCTTGCGGGAACTCTTCCGCAGATAACCAGGTTCCCCACGGGGTGGGTCCGCCCGCGCAGTTCAAGGTGGTGCCAGTGAGGATGGGATAGGCCTGCACCACGCGGCCGCGCGCGTCAAAGCGCAATGCGCCCACGCCGCCGCGACCAGAGGCGACCTCGCTGTTGTTCGCGTACACCCAGCCGCCGTCGCGGGTGGCAAAGGTCGCACCGCCATCCGGGAAGGTGTGCCACACATAGGGCATGCCGGGCACGGGTCGCTCACCCGACACCGCCACCACGCGCGCAGTGAAGCTTGCGGGCAGGCACAGTCCATGGGCGTCCGGGCCTTGCACAGGACCGAAGTGCGAGAAGGGGTTGCGTTGACCTCGGGCCTGTGCCGCGCTGGGGGCCAGCCAGGGTGCTGCGCCAAAGCTTGCCGCAGTCCAGAACAGTTGGCGCAGGTGCTCGCGCCGCGAAAGATCCGCACCATCCTGGGCGAACGTGTCAGTGGTCAAGGGCATGTGGTTTCCGGTTAAGGCAAGCTTGTGTGGCATGGGTGGAGGCGCGGGTCGTCATGGCACTTCGGGCGCGCTGACAAAGGCGACGCGGTGCAGGCCCGCCCGGTTGGCATCGGCCAGCACCGTGGCCACGGTGCCATAGGACACCGCGCGGTCGGCCTGCACACGCAGCTCGGTGTCAGGCTGTTGCGCGGCGATGGCCTGCATGTGGGCTTGCCACTGCGCACGCGGCAAGGCCTCTCCTTGCCAATGCACCTGGGCGTCGGCGGTGATGTCCACGCTGACGTGCGGGGCCTCGGTGCGTGAGGGGCTCGCGCTGGCTTGCGGTAACTGCAGCGGGACCGAGTGCGTGAGCATGGGGGCGGCCACGATGAAGATCACCAGCAGCACCAGCATCACGTCGATGAGGGGCACCATGTTGATCTCGGCCGCAGGGGTGCCGGACGAGGGGCGGTCAAAGCTGCCAAAGGCCATGAAGGTCTCCTGGCTGTATCAGGCGCGGCGGGCCAGCGCCTGACCCGTCGACAAGAAGGTGAACAGCTCGAACGCAAAGGCGTCGAGCCGGGCGGCGAGTTGTCGGTTGCCTCGGCTCAGGGCGTTGTAGCCCACCACGGCCGGGATGGCAACCGCCAGGCCCACCCCGGTCATGATGAGGGCCTCGCCCACGG
>JAGOKC010000017.1 GCA_017994835.1 Aquabacterium sp.
CCTCAGCGCCGACGTGCAAGCCGGCTTGCAGCACCTGCTGGGCAGCGTGGTGCGCCCCGGCCAGCAAACCGTGAGCGCCAACGCCAGCGACGAGCCGCTGTACGAAGCCCGCTTCAGCGCCCAGCGCGTGAGCGTGCCGGTGCGCCCGCGCCTGATGGATGCGCAAGGCCGCCTGGTTCACGCCCGTCCTACCGTGTGGGGCACGCAAACCGCCTTGGTGGTGGGCCTGGACGCGCCCATCCACACCGACCGCGACGCCCGCATCAAGCTGCAGTTCCACTGGCAGCGCGGCGCGCAAGCCAGCCACCGACTGAGCGCCCCGATGGATGACAACGCCCCGGCCTCTGACGCCTCGGGCACCTGGGTGCGCGTGGCCCAGTCATCGTGGGCCGGGGCCAACTGGGGCGGGGTCTTCATCCCGCGCCTGGGGCAAGAGGTGCTGGTGGAGTTCGTGGACGGCGACATCGACCGCCCCATCATCGTCGGCACCACCTACAACGGCGAGGGCCAGCCCGACGCCCAGGGCAACCGCGTCAACGCCGGGGCGGCAGGCGCCACCGGGAACGCACCGGCGTGGTTCCCTGGCAGTGCGCGCCAGGGTGCCCATGAAGGCCACGCCCACACCGCCACGCTCAGCGGCTTCAAGAGCCAGAGCCTGGACGCCTCGCAAGCGGGCAGCGGCGGGCACAACCAGCTGGTGCTTGACGACAGCTGCGCGACCATGCCGAGCTGATGACGTCCCTGCACTTCAGAGTCACATGGACGCCCTGCGACCAGCCCATGAACATCGCCGCCGACCACGGCATCGCCCCCAAGGATTTCAGTCCGCCTCGGAGTCCGGCAATTCGGTCGCGTTGCGCAATCGTTCGCTTGCCAGCCGCTGGAGTCGGGTCGCTTGCGCCAGCAGCGTTCTGCGTAGCCCAAGTTGCACCTTGCGCTCGCTGATCACTTGCGCCAGCTTCGCCAGCGTCAAGGCACGTCGGGCCAGCCTCAGATCTGGATGATCTCTGAGACGACTGACCTCGGCCGAAACAATGCGCCCCCGATACGAGTCAGGAAATGGCACGGCAATGGTGGGTGTCGGCGGATCTTTCTCATTGAGCACGGCACCAAACACGGACTGCGACAAGAGAAAGTTGTGAACCTGCGCTTCGAGTGCGTTCAGATGCCGGACGGCATCGGCATTGCCTGCGGAGACGCCCTCAAACTGTGGGAGCGGCCACACTTCAATGGTGTGAACCTCAAACGGGTCCAGCACATTCATGGCCACCGCATCGGTTCGCTGATTCGTCAGATGACGGCGAATCCGCGTGCCGAGCGACTCCTTCGTCTGCCCGACATAGATGGGCTCATCGTCATAGTCAAAGAAGGCGTACACACCCCAGGTGATGCCCCCGAGCCGTCGCTGGTGCCCGTCTGAAAAGATCTGGGCATGGTTGAGAAACCGTGTCAGCTCTGTGCGGAGCGACTCAGTTTCAAAGGGAAGTTGCGTCGTCCGTACGTTGGGTGTGATGTTCAGTGCCGCATCGTGAGCGGGCGAGGTGCCACCAACCGAGGCGTAAATGTCGTAGCGGTTCACGCTCCGCACCGCCGTGCCGCGGATTCGATACCAGAGACAGCCATGCTGTTCGCCTGAACGATCGGGGTCAGAATGTGCTGCCGCAGGTGTGCGACGACAGGCACAGCAACACCATCACCCAGAAGGTGATAGGCGTCGTTATAGCGATCAGGAAGTTGGTAGGTCTCGGGCAATCCCATCAACCTCGCCATCTCTCTCGGCGAGATCAAACGCGAGCGGATCAACGGCCCGTCAACGACCATGATCGTTTGACGACTCGACCCCCCCGCAGGCGTGCGCAAGCAACCGGCAATGCCATCAAACCGAACCTCCGCCCGCTGGACTCCATCGCGGGTTCGACGGTAGATCGTTCCAACCTTCACGGCCCCAAAGCGTTGCGCCTCCATCACCTTGCGTCGATTGACCTCGCTCATCATCGCCAGCAAATTCTGCGTGTGCTCGGGCGTGTGCCAGATGACGCCTTGCGGCTCTTGCTCGACGATCAAGTCCAGTGACGCAATCCGCTGCCCCGGTGCCGGGGGGTTCCACCAGCGCCACGAAGTCCGCATGGCCTTTGGCAAGCGACTGTATGCACGAATCACGGCGTCGGGGTGCCACGCCGGGGTGGGCAAGGGCGTGTGGATGCTCTCGGGCACAACAAGGTCTGCGTCGATTCCAACCACAAAAAGTCGAGGGCGCGACTGCGGCACAAAGTGCACAGCGTCCATGACGAGCGCCCCGAACACATAGCCTTCAGCAGCCACGGCTTTGACGATTTGCTCAAAGTCGCGGCCATCGTGTGAAGTCAATGTCCCATAGACGTTTTCAAGCACCACGATGCGAGGCTTGCGTCCTTCGCGATTGAGCGCCTTGATGATCCGCCAGAAACCCCAAAAGGCACCACTGCGATCCCCGCTCAAACCCTCACCGTTGCCAGCGAGCGAAAGGTCTTGACACGGGAATGAGCCCCACGCCAAGTCGGCGTGGCCAGCAAGCTGATCGGTCGTGACCTTGAAGACGTCGCCGATCCAGAGGTCATCGTCACCCCAGTTCGTGCGATACGCATCACCTTTTTTGGCACTGATATCGTTGGCAAAACGGCAACGCCAATCGTCGCCAAGGCCAGCTCGCGCCATGCCCCCGCCGGCGAAGAATTCGTAGAAGTTGCCGTGCGTGCCAGTTGCCATGGATGAGCTCGTGATTGGGGGACTCCGCTGCACTCGGATTCGCCTTTCATCATAGCAGTCATGCCTTGCCTACGCCCTGCTCACCGCCCCCAGCACCTCTGCAAAAACGCCGCCTGCCGCGCCAACGCCTGATCGGCACTGGGCATCAAACCTGCATGCGCCTGGAACACATGCCAGCGCTTGGCATAAATCTCAAGCTCACTTTTTGAGCCTGCTTGCGTCGCGGCATCGTTGTACCAAGGGGCGTTATCGAACAGCACTTCGTCTTCGCCCACTTGCACCAGCGCTGGCGGCAAACCGCGCAGGTCTTGCTGCATTGCCTCAGCCAGCGGGTGGTCGTGCGGTATGCGCAAAGCACGCTCCACATCCTGGGCCCAGCCCTGACGGATCATCGGGTCACGTGATTCACGCTCATACGCTGTGCTGTTGGGCAGGGGTGCCAGACTGAAGGCCGGTGACATCATCACCATGGCTGCAGGCAAAGGCAGCCCCGCCTGCCGCAAGGCCACGGTCACCATCAAGGTCAATTGCCCCCCTGCCGAGTCCCCGGCAATCGCAATGCGATCTGCGGCGTAGCCATCTGCCAGCAACTGCTTGTAGGCGGTCACACCATCTTCAATCTGCGCCGGGAAGGGGTGCTCCGGTGCCAGACGGTAATGCGGCACCAACACCTCGGCCCCCGTCAGGGCACACAGCCGACGTGTGATGCTGCGGTGTGTACGCGGGCTGCCTGCGACGAAAGCACCACCGTGCATGTACAAAATGGCATTCGGGGCGCGCACGGCAGATTTGGGCACGATGCGCTCCACCGGAATGTGCTTGATCCGGTCGGCCTTGACCGTCGCCCGGCCATCCTGCGGCATCAGGCTGGAACCGATTGCCAATGCCGCACGCTGCACGGCAAACGGCCAAGGCGGCCCCAGGAACGGCTTGAGGCCGACGCGCAGCGCACCGCGCAACAGTAAGGCCAACACCGTCTCACGCCAACCAGTCGGGGGTTCAAGGCGTCGCACCGCACCCGATGGGGTTGTTCGGGCTTTGCCAGGTTTGGCGCTCAGGGTCGCAGCGGTCATCGTCATCTCCAGATCAACTCACGCACGCTCAACCGAGCATGCCTTTTTTGGCAAAGTGGGTGGTCAGGGGTTGGTACCAGCTGCCCAGCAAGCGCACCAATTTGTCCAGGAACTTGGCGTCCATGCCCACCAGCACGCGGCGCTGATTGCCCTCGACTGCCTTGATGATCTGACGCGCCGCACTCTCGGCCGAGGTGGTGTTCAACAGCTTGTCAAATCGCGCCTTGGCTTCCTGCGCACTCCCGCCTGTGCGCGCCTCGATGCTGTGGTCCATGCGTGCATCGCGGGCAATGTTGGTGCGTATGCCACCCGGGTGAACGCACGTGGCGCTCACGCCGCAGTTCTCAAGGTCCAACTCCTGGCGCAGCGCTTCGGTGAACCCTCGCACCGCAAACTTGCTGGCGTTGTAGGTTCCCTGGCTGGGAATGGCCAGCAAGCCAAACAGGCTGGAGATGTTGATCACATGCCCTTCCCCCGCGCGCTTGATGTGCGGCAAAAAGGCCTGCGTGCCCCACACCACGCCCCAGAAGTTGATGCCCATGATCCACTGAAAATCTTCGGGCTTGACGGTTTCCAGAAATGCCCCCAGCGCCACCCCAGCGTTGTTGAAGATCAGGTTGACCTTGCCGTGCTCCCTCACCACCTGATCGGCCCAGGCATTCATGGCCTCGCGGTCGGCCACATCCAGTCGGGTGATGGTGACCTTGACCCCATGCTGGCGGACCATTTGCGCAGTCTCGGCCAGCCCCTTCTCATTGACATCACTCAGAGCCAGATGACACCCACGCTGTGCCAGTTGCACCGCCAGATTGCGACCCATGCCGGATGCCGCCCCTGTGATGGCAGCCACTTTGTTGCGGAAATCTTTCATGGGTTTCTCTTGGTCAAGTTGAGGTTCAAAACACCGCCGGGTACGCCCCTCAGATGGAGGGCAAACCGTCAACCACCGTGCTCACCGCATTGGCACCATCGCCAGCGTGGGGCAAGATGCGGCATGTTGAACACGGTGGACATCGCCAGCAATTGATTTGACAACGATCAGATTCAAAAATACTATTTGACAATGACTGTTTCCAAAAATCGGGAAAACCCTGCACCCCCCTCCACTACGGGGGCATCGGGCCGACGCTACGGTGGTGTCGATCCACAGGAGCGTCAGCGCCAGCGTCAGGTCAAACTGATCGAAGCCGGGCTGGTGGTCTTTGGTGATCACGGCTATCACCACGCCACCGTTCGGGATGTGTGCGGGCAGGCACAGCTGACCTCGCGGTATTTCTACGAATCCTTTGACAGCATGGAGGCCCTGTTCCGCGCGGTCTATATCGCCGTCAATCGTGAACTCATGCAGGCCACCATCCTGGCCTTGGCGCAGTGCCAACCCGAACCCGAGAAGCTGGCCGAGGCGGCCCTGCGCACCTTCCTCACCTTCGTGCGCGACGACCCGCGTCGTGCCCGTGTGGCCCTCATCGACGCACCCACTGTGGGCGAGGGCATGACTGCCGTCACCGACCAGGCCACGCAAGACTTCGCGCACCTGATCACGGGCTTCATGCTGCAGATGTTCCCGCACCTCGACAAACACGGACTGGATCACCGCATTCTGGCCAGCGGCCTGGTGGGAGCCTGCACCCGGATTGCAACGCAGTGGGTGATTGACCGCTGCAATGCCCCGATGGAGAACGTGTTGCGCAACAATCTGGCCATGTTCCAGGCCATGGTTCACTACGCACGGACGCTGTCAACGTGTAAAGAGGTGTGAAACCCTGCGTCAGGGCTGGGTTCCATGGTCAAACAGGGCGCGCAAGCCAATCAGTTTTGCGACAATGTCTCTTTGGCCGCTTGATGCGGCCTGGCCGCAAAACCGATCCCACCATGACCCTTTTCTCGCGCTTGTCTCTCCGCCCGCTCGCCGCCTTGGCGCTGTTCACTGGCTTGTTTGCCTCTGCGCAGGCCGCCCCCGTGCCGCCCGCACCCACGCTTGAGAACAAGGCCTTCGTGGTGATGGACTTCGACTCGGGTCGCATCCTGGCCGAGTCCAATGCCGACACCGCGCTGCCACCGGCCTCGATGACCAAGATGATGACGAGCTACCTCGTCGAGCAGGCATTGAAAACCGGCCGCCTCAAACCCACCGACATGGTGCAGGTCAGCGAGTACGCCTGGTGCCGTGGCACCAACACCGAGTCGTGCATGTACCTGCCCCTGCATGGTTCTGCCTCGGTGATCGACATGCTGCGCGGCATCATCATCCAGTCCGGCAACGATGCTTCCAAGGCGGTCGCCGAGCACCTCGCCGGCAACGAGCCCGCTTTCGCGGCCATGATGAACAGCGAAGCCAAGCGCCTGGGCATGGCGAACACGAACTTCGTCAACGCCACCGGCCTGCCCGATCCCGCACACAAAGCCTCGGCCCGCGACCTCGCCATCCTGGCGCGCGCCATCATCCACGACAGTTCCGAGTACTACAGCCTCTACGCCGAGAAAGAGTTCACCTACAACGGCATCAAGCAAGGCAACCGCAACGCCCTGCTCTATACCGACCCCACCGTTGATGGACTGAAAACCGGCCACACCAACGAAGCGGGCTTTTGCCTGACCGCGTCGTCCAAACGCAATGGCCAGCGCCTGATCACCGTGGTGATGGGCACCCAGAGCATGCAGGCGCGCGCCGATCAGACCCGCGCCCTGTTCAACTGGGGTTTTGCCAGCTATGAAAACATCCGGCCGGTGCAAGGCGGCAGCTCGGTGCAAAGTGTGCCGGTGCGTTTTGGCAAGGTCGATCAGGTCAACATCGGGTCGCTGCAAGATGTTGTGATGACCGTGCCGCGCGGTCAGGCCGCCAAGGTCAAAACCGAGGTGCAAGTGAACCCCGAGATCACGGCCCCCATCGCCAAGGGTGACGTGCTAGGCAAGATCCTCGTCACGCTCGACGGCCAGCTTCAGGGCGAACAAGCCCTGGTGGCGCTGGAGCCCGTCGAGGAGGCCGGCTTCTTCAAGAAGCTGTGGCAGCGCATCCTGTCGTGGTTTGCCTGAGTCTGATCAGATCAGATCAGATCACACCTTGACGCCAGCCTGAATCGCCTGCTGGTCAGCGTGATACGAACTGCGCACCATCGCGCCCACGGCCGCATGGGTGAAACCCATCTGACGGGCTTCTTCCTCGAACATCTTGAAGGTGTCGGGGTGCACATAGCGACGCACCGGCAGGTGGTGACCTGAGGGTGCCAGATACTGCCCAATGGTGATCATGTCGATGCCATGTGCACGCATGTCGCGCATCACCTGCAGCACCTCTTCGTCGGTTTCGCCCAGACCCACCATGATGCCGCTCTTGGTGGGGATGTCGGGGAACAGCGCCTTGAACTTCTTGAGCAGGTTCAAGCTGAACTGGTAGTCGGAACCGGGGCGTGCTTCCTTGTACAGGCGCGGCGCGGTTTCCAGGTTGTGGTTCATCACATCGGGCGGTGCGGCCTTGAGGATTTCCAGTGCACGCTCGTCACGCCCCCGAAAGTCGGGCACCAGGATCTCGATGCGCGTGGCGGGTGACACCTCGCGGATCTGGCGGATGCATTCGGCAAAATGGCCCGCGCCACCGTCGCGCAGGTCATCACGGTCCACCGAGGTGATCACCACGTACTTGAGCTTGAGCGCCGCAATCGTCTTGGCCAGGTTGGCCGGCTCGTTCACATCCAGCGGATCAGGGCGGCCGTGGCCCACATCACAAAACGGGCAACGACGTGTGCACTTGTCGCCCATGATCATGAAGGTGGCCGTGCCATGACCAAAGCACTCACCGATGTTGGGGCACGAGGCCTCTTCGCACACCGTGTTGAGCTTGTGCTCGCGCAGGATGCTCTTGATCTCGTAAAAACGCGTGCTGGGTGAACCGGCCTTGACGCGGATCCAGTCGGGCTTCTTGAGCACCTCGCCAACCGGCACGATCTTGATGGGAATGCGCGCCGTCTTGGCCTGCGCCTTCTGTTTGACCGTGGGATCGTAGGCGGCGGGCTGCTCGGCAGCCGGCGACGGAGAGGTGGGTTCGGTGCTCATGGCGTCATTTTGCCCGATCCCACCGCGCACCGCGACGCGTCAAGGCATCAACCGGGTTTGCAACTGCCCCGCCAGCACCGCACCGATTTCCCACGGGGCCACCTGCACGCCCAGCGAGGCCAGGTCCACCGTGGCCAGGCCCGCGTACCCGCAGGGATTGATGCGCTGAAACGGGCTCAGGTCCATCGCCACATTGAGCGACACGCCGTGGTAGGTGCAATGGCGACTCACCTTGATGCCCAACGCCGCCACCTTGCCCAGGCCGCGAAACGGGTCATCCGGGTGCATGGGGGTGCTCAAGGCTGCGTGAGAAAACGGATCGCTCAAGCGCACATAGATACCTGGCGCGCCCGCCACTCGGTGTCCCGTCACCCCGACGTGCATCAGGGTGCGAATCACGGCTTCTTCAAGGCGATAGACGTATTCCTTGACGAAATAGCCGCCTCGACGCAGGTCCAGCAGCGGGTAGGCGACGATCTGACCGGGCCCGTGATAGGTCACCTGCCCACCCCGGTTCGTCTGCACCACGGGAATGTGGTCCGCCCCCCCCTCGGGGTTGAACAGCACGTGGTCGGCCTTGCCCGCCACGCCCTGCGTGAACACCGGCGGATGCTGGCACACCCAGATCTCGTCGGGCGTGTCGTCCGTGCGTTGCTCGGTGAAGGCCTGCATGGCCTGCATCGTGGGCTCGTAGGGCACCAGGCCCAGGTTTTGAATGATCATGGCGCGGCCATTATCTCAAGCCACCGCCACCCGCTGGAACAACTGCCCTGGCAGGCGCGCCACCTGCCCCATCAACTCCAGCTCCAGCAAACGCGCACCCAACTCGGCTGGCCCCCAACCCGTGCGGGCCGACAGCGCTTCCTGGCTGACCGGGTCGTAGCCCATGGCGGCCAGCACAGGGTCTGACGAAAGAGCCTCATCGCCGCCCGACCACGCCAACTCGGTCTGCGCAGGCGTGACCGGAACACCAACCGGAGCCTGCAGGTGCAACTCTTCCAGCACATCCTGCGCGGTCTCGACCAGCTTGGCACCCTGGCGGATCAGGGCATGGCAGCCTCGCGACTGCGGCGAATGGATCGAGCCCGGAATGGCCAACACCTCGCGTCCCATCTCCAGCGCCAGCCGCGCCGTGATGAGCGAGCCCGACTGCACCGCCGCCTCGACCACCAGCGTGCCCTGCGACAAAGCCGCTACCAGGCGATTGCGCTTAGGAAAGTTCGACGGCAGCGGCCCCGTGCCCAGCACAAACTCGCTCAGCACCAACCCGTGCTCGGCAATGCGGCGCAGCAGGGGCGCGTGCCCCTTGGGATACACCTGATCCAGCCCGGTGCCCACCACGGCGATCGTGCTGCCCACGCTGGCCGTGCCCCCACACCGTGCAGCACCTGTCAGTGCGCCCTCATGGGCAGCCGCATCCACACCCCGCGCCAGGCCGGACACCACCGTCAACCCAGCCACACTGAGCGCCTCGGCAAACGCACGGGCATTGTCCGCACCCTGCGCCGTGGGGTGACGGCTGCCCACCACCGCCACCGAAGAGGCCTGCAACAAACTCAATCGCCCCTGCGCAAACAGCAACAAGGGCGGATTGGCCACATCCAGCAGGCGTGCCGGATAGCGCGGATCGGCCAGCGTGAGCACATGGTGCCCGCCCTCGCCATTCGGGGCAGCGGGTGCGGCGGCCAGCCAATTCAGCGTGGCCTCGCATTGCGCATCCAGATCAGGTGGCATCTGCGCCAACGCTGCGGCTTCTCGGGCCGCCACCAAGCGGGACCAGGCTTGTGGGCCCGCAGCCCAGACCGCCTGCGGTGACCCCAACGCGCGCAGCAGGGTGCGCGCCGTCACCGGGCCAACATGTGGCGTGAGCACCAGGCGCAGCCAGGCGCGCAACTCTTCCCTCTCCATACCTGTCTTTCTGATTCTGAATGTGACAACGCCGGGCCACCGCGTCTTGCCACGCGATGCCACCCGGCGCTGAGCCCCGCCAAACGGGGCAGCCCATCAAATTGTGCCTCAGGGCTGTGTGAAGTGGTCTCCGCGCTTGACCGGATCTTGCGCCGTCAGGATCAGCGCATAAGACATGCGGTTGAACACACGGAACACGAACAACAGGCCGTGACGCTCGTCCGGCAGCTTGAGTTGCGCCCGGTCATCGGAGGTGGTGTCGCGGATCACACGGCCATCGCGCCACAGCGCCATCACATGCCCGCGCTCGATACCGTCCTGGCTGCCACGGTTGAGTACCACGATCTGGTTCTGTCCGGCATTGAGCGACTCGCCATAGATGGACACAATCTGGCCAGCCATGGGCTGCGACGGCGCATGCGGCACCAGATTGTCAAAGTCACGCGGCGGCACGGGTGCCAGGCGGTCACCCACCCCGGCTTCCTGGCGGATGCTGGTGACGGTCACGGTAGAGGGGATGACTGTGGTGTTGCCATCTGCGCCGGTGCCTTCGGAGCCCTCGCGGGTCACCGACACGGTGCCCACAAACTGCCCTTCGTAGCCCAGCACCTCGTTGGTGCCCGGATCACGCAGCGGCTTGGGTTCACGGAACAGGCGCCAATCACGCAACTGGGTCACGTCGCCGCGCACATAGGCGGTTTCGTTGCGAGACACCAGCACGCGACCCTCCTGGGTGGCCACCAGACGGGGAGCGTTCAGCAACTCATCGCTGTTGTCAAAAATGACAGCCTCGTTGAAGTACGGCTCGATCAGGTGCAGGGGCACGGTCGTGATCGCGTCGTACAAACCGCCCTCGCGCACACGCGGTGAAAGCTTGTCGTCCCCGCCCACCGGCTGACCGACGCGCAGACGCGCACGGCCATTGCTCTTGTCCAGATACAGATACTGGCCGGGGAAAATCAGGTGCGGGTTGCGGATTTGCTGCAGGTTCATGCCCCACAGCTCAGGCCAGCGCCAGGGCGACTTGAGGAACAGCTTGGAAATGTCCCACAGCGTGTCACCACGCTTGACGATGTAGGAGTCAGGCGCGTTGGGCGACAACTCGGACAAAGGCACTCCGGCCTCGGCCACCTTCTGGGCGGTGGCCTTTTGCTGTGGCGTGATCGGGTAGTTCGGGACGGCTTGCGCCTGCCCGATTCCGATGGTCAGACCCAAAGCAGTCCAGAGCGCCAGGCTCAGAGCTTGAGGGGCGCGCACGGCACGCAACACGCTTGCCGGCCCTTGGTACAGCGATCGCTGGGTCATGAAAACAGTCTCCAATTACCTGCCGAAGGGCATTTTCCGTACACGGATACCCGAGTTTCGGCAAAATCTGGTCAATGATTGCCTGATTCTGCCCGCAAATCCTCCGCCGTCGCAATGAGAATTGCCCGGAGTTACCTTAAGGATCCCACCAGCGACGCCTCGCGTCGTTGCGATCCATCCACAATTTCTTGCCAACACCCGTTTCTGTCATGGCTCTGCTGCCCATCCTCCAATACCCCGACCCCCGCCTGCACACGGTCGCCAAGCCTGTGGCGCAAGTCGATGACCGCATTCGCCAACTGGTCGATGACATGCTGGCAACCATGTACGACGCCAAGGGCGTGGGCCTGGCGGCCACCCAGATCAATGTGCACGAGCGCGTGGTCGTGATCGACACCAGCGAAGAACGCAACGACCCCCTGGTGCTCATCAACCCGGAAATCACCTGGGCCAGCGACGAGATGATCGTGTGGGAAGAAGGCTGCCTGTCGGTGCCCACCATCTACGACAAGGTCGAGCGTCATGCCCGCGTGCGCGTGCGCGCCCTCAACCGCGATGGCGAAACCTACGAGTTCGAAGGCGAAGAACTGCTGGCCGTGTGCGTGCAGCACGAACTCGATCACCTGAGCGGCAAGGTGTTTGTCGAATACCTGTCCCCACTCAAGCGCAACCGCATCAAGACCAAGCTGGTCAAGCGCCAGCGCGACGAGCAAGACGCCTGATGGCCGCGCGCATGAAGGTGGCGTTTGCGGGCACGCCCGAGTTTGCCCGCGACGCACTGGCCGCGATCCTGGCGGCCGGGTTCGACGTGCCCATCGTGCTGACCCAGCCTGACCGGCCTGCAGGCCGCGGCATGAAGCTGCAGGCCTCCCCCGTCAAGCAACTGGCGCAGCAGCACGGCATCACTGTGAGCCAGCCCCACAGCCTGCGACGGGATGGCAAGTACCCCGACGAGGCCGCCGCTGCGCGCGACGCCCTGCTCGCCGCCGCGCCCGACGTGATGGTGGTGGCCGCCTACGGACTGATCCTGCCGCAGTGGACGCTGGACCTGCCGCGCCTGGGCTGCCTCAACATCCACGGCTCGCTGCTGCCACGCTGGCGTGGGGCCGCCCCCATCCACCGCGCGATCGAGGCCGGCGATGCCGAGACCGGCATCACCATCATGCAGATGGATGCGGGCCTGGACACCGGCGACATGCTGCTGGTCGAGCGCGAGGCCATCGGGCCCGACGACACCACGGCGGTGCTGCACGACCGCCTGGCCAGTCTGGGGGGACGGCTGATCGTCGAAGCCCTGGAGATGGCGGCATGTGGCGGCCTGACCCGCACGCCGCAGCCCGAGGCCGGGGTCACCTACGCGCACAAGATCGAGAAAGCAGAGGCCGCCATCGACTGGTCCCTGCCTGCCGACGTGATCGCCCGGCGCGTGCGCGCCTTCGACCCCTTCCCCGGCTGCACCTTCACCGTAACCGGAGACAAGGGCCCGGAGACCCACAAGGTCTGGGCTGCGCAGGCGGTCAGCGGCCAAGGCGTGCCGGGTCAGGTCTTGCAAGCGCAGGGCGACACCCTGGTGGTCGCCTGTGGCACAGGCGCACTGGCCTTGCAGACCCTGCAAAAACCCGGCGGCAAACGGGTGCGCGCACGTGAATTTTTGCAAAGCACACCCCTGCAGCCGGTGTTGACTTGAACCTCGTGCTTTGATCCCTATCTGATGTGACACGGCCACCCCAGGTGGCCCCCCTATCCTGCGACCGGAGAACTCACACCATGTTCAACATCATGAAAACAGCCATCCTGATGGCGGCGATCACCGCCCTTTTCATGGCCCTGGGCAGCATGATCGGTGGGCGCAGCGGCATGATGCTGGCCCTCGTCGTGGCCCTGGGCATGAACTTCTTCAGCTACTGGTTCTCGGACAAGATGGTGCTGAAGATGTACAACGCCCGCGAAGTCGATGAAACCTCGGCACCACGCTTTTACGCCATGGTGCGCGAGCTCGCCCAGCGCGCTGACATCCCCATGCCCAAGGTGTACCTGATCGACGAGGCGGCCCCCAACGCCTTCGCCACCGGCCGCAGCCCCGAGCACGCCGCCGTCGCCGCCACCACCGGCATCGTCAACGTGCTGACCGACCGTGAACTGCGCGGCGTGATGGCGCACGAACTCGCCCACGTCAAGCACCGCGACATCCTGATCAGCACCATCAGCGCCACCATGGCCGGTGCCATCTCGATGCTGGCCAACTTCGCCATGTTCTTTGGCGGCCGCGACTCGGAAGGCCGTCCCGCCAACCCGATTGCCGGCATCGCCGTGGCCATTCTGGCCCCACTGGCGGCCAGCCTGATCCAGATGGCGATCAGCCGCGCACGCGAATTCGAAGCCGACCGGGGCGGTGCCGAAATCAGCGGCGACCCGGCTGCCCTGGCCAGCGCCCTCGACAAGATCCACCGCTACGCCCAGGGCATCCCCCTGCACGCCGCAGAAGCCCATCCTGAAACGGCTCAGATGATGATCATGAATCCGTTGTCGGGCGGTGGCCTGCGCGGCCTGTTCTCCACCCACCCCGCAACCGAGGAGCGGGTGGCTCGCCTGATGGCCATGGCACGCGGCACGTGACATTTGTCACGGAAAACCAAGTGGTTACGGCCTGTTTCTTGTAACCGCATGTATCAAACGGGATTTCTTGTGGTTTCCTTGCTGCTGGGTGCTGAGACCTGACATTCTCTGAATGTAAGCTGGTGTTCCAGGCAGGAAACAACCGGATGCGGACCGAGACCACCCAGATCGAACACCAGGCAAGCAAGCTGCGATGGCGCGCCACGTTTGTGCTCGTCGGCGGCTTGCTGCTCAGCTTTGCAGCCTGGTGGTTGCTCGCGTTCCAGCAGAATCCGGCGCTTGCAACATGGGTCACTGCGCTGCCCGTGGTCACACTTGTGGCCACCCTGGCGTTGTGGTGGCTGCTGCGTCACGCGGCACAACAGCATCACCAGGCGGCCCGCCTGGCCGACAGCCTCCAAAAGCAGGTGACCGACCGCGATGCACGCCTTGCGTCTGTGCTGGGCGAGGTCGATGAAGGGCTGCTGCAAGTGTCCGCCAATGGCGAGATCCTCGATGCCAACCCGGCTGCCGTGCGCCTGTTCGGCCACGCAGTGGTTGACCTGCGCCATGCCCACCTGAGCCTGCTGCTGCCGGGGGTTCTGCCCAACGGCACGCGACAGGATCTCGAGACCTTCCTGCACCGGCAACACCGGGGTGCCGATGGGTCGGGCCCCCGAACCGAAGGACGGCGCGCCAACGGTCAGTCGTTCGCGCTGGGTCTATCGGTTCACGCGATCACCACACAAGGACCGACGCTGTACCAATGCTGGCTGCGCGACCTGAGCGCCCAGGATGCCACCGAGCGCGCCATGCTCGCAGCGCAGTGCCAGCTCAACGAGGTTGACGAGATGCGCCGCATCATCGTCCACAACGCCCCCTATGCGGTTTTCGTGCTCAACCGCCAAGGCATTTTCCAGACCGTGAACCCTGCAGGTGAACGCCTGCTGGGCTGCGCCGCACACGACCTCATCGGGCACAGCACGACCCAGCGCTACTTTGATCCGGCGCAGGTGGCCGAACGCGCCCACCTGCTCGCGCTGCGCCTGAACCAGCCCGTGACCGATCTGGATGTGGTGTCCCACCTGGCGCATGAATCACCAGGCTTGCCCACCGAGTGGCGACTGACCCGCAACGACGGCAGCAGCCTGATGGCCGAGATCCTGGTGACCGAGCTGAACAACGAGTACGGCGCTCGCACCGGTTTCCTGCTCATGGCCCACGATGTGACGGCCCGCCACGAAGCCGAGCACCAGGTGCAGCACATGGCGCTGCACGACGCCCTGACCGGACTGCCCAATCGCAACATGCTGCAAGAGCAGCTCAAGGCCTGTCTGAACATCGCGCAACGCGAACAGGGTCACATGGCCCTGATGTTCATCGACCTTGACCGCTTCAAAAAAATCAACGATGGCCTGGGCCACCATGTCGGCGACAGCGTCCTCATTGAGGTAGGCCGCCGTCTGCGCGCCGCCATGCGCAGCTCCGACATCGTCGCCCGACTGGGTGGTGACGAATTCGTCGTGTTGCTGCCTCGCATCCAGGCCCAGACCGACGGTGACGTGGTTGCAGCCAAAGTCCTGGAGGTCTTCACCGATCCCGTGCTCATTGGCGAGCAGGAACTGCGGGTCACACCCAGCATTGGCGTGGCCCTCTACCCCGACCACGGCACCGATGCCGCCACCTTGATGCGACACGCCGATCTGGCGATGTATCAGGCCAAAAAAGATGGCCGCAACCGCATCCAGATCTACAGCGAGCACATGGTCTCGCCCTCGCCCGACACCCTGCTGCTCGAAAACGACCTGTACCACGCCCTGACGCGCGATGAACTGCGCTTGCACTACCAGCCACAGTTTGATTGCACGAGCGGGCGCATCACCGGTGCCGAAGCCTTGCTGCGCTGGGAGCACAAGGGACGGCTCATTGCGCCCTCCGACTTCATCCCGCTGGCTGAGGAGTCAGGCCTGATCGTTCCAATGGGCGAATGGGTGTTGCGGCAAGCCTGCACGGTCGCCCACCGCTGGCGTCAGGAAACAGGTGTGCCGCTGCGCATGGCGGTCAACCTGTCCGCCGTGCAACTGGATCGACACGACATCGTGCGCACCGTCTCACAGGTTCTGCAAGACACGGGCTTGCCTGCCACTGCGCTGGAGCTGGAAATCACCGAGAGCGTGGTCGTGCGCGAATCGCTTCGCGCTGCCGACATCCTGCGCCAGTTGCGTGCACTGGGCGTGGGCATTGCGATCGACGATTTCGGCGTCGGCTACTCCAGCTTTGCCTACCTGCGTGAATTACCGGTCAACCGCTTCAAGCTGGATCGCAGCTTTCTGGCCGGGGTGCCGCAGTCACATGGCGACACCCGGCTGGTGGCCGCCTTGATCGCCATGGGACATCGCCTTGAAGTGGGCATCGTGGCCGAAGGTGTCGAGACGGCCGAACAAGCCGACTTCTTGCGTGACCACGGTTGCGACGAGGCACAGGGCTACCACCTGGGTCGCCCCCTCAGGGAAAGCGAATTCGAGGCGCTGCTCAAGGGCCTGCGCTGAGGCCTGGCCGCGTGCGCTGCGCTCAGTTGAGCAAGCGTGCCGGATCAGCGTCGAGCTTGGCCAAGGCCGCACGCGTGGCGCGCGTCGTGAGCGACTCGTCTTCCTGAGGCACCAGCAAACCTGCCTGCAAGAACGCCGCCAGTCTGTGCAACTGGAACAAAATGCCACGCCCTGCCGGGGTGACGAACAACAGCAACTGCTGCTGCAAACCAGACCAGACCAACTGAACAGGCTCCTGCCTGCCACGGTAGTCAAGCTCGAACCAGGCACCAATCTGCAACTCACGCGCCCAGGCA
Source organism: Aquabacterium sp. (assembly GCA_017994835.1). Taxonomy (GTDB): domain Bacteria; phylum Pseudomonadota; class Gammaproteobacteria; order Burkholderiales; family Burkholderiaceae_C; genus Aquabacterium. Next base: position 16,522 of record JAGOKC010000017.1, read on the forward strand.
AGCATGCCTGGAGTGGGCATGGAGCCGCCTTCGGCCACCACTTCCAGCGCATCACTTTCATGGCCGGAAAGGTCGCGCAAGGTTTCGGCATCGAGCTCAACCCTGGACAGGTCGGGCAACACGTCGCCCAAAGCTTCAAGCCGTTCGGTGAGTTCTTGCAAATGCGCCGACGAGATGGTCGCCGAACGGGCAGAAAATGCCGCAGCCAAAGCCGTGTTCAGGGCCTTGATCTGTTCGTCCTGCTTGTCAACCGGCAGCCCTGAGCGGGCCATGCCCTCGCGGATCGATTTGAGCAAATGCGGCAGACGGCGCAGCACCTCGGCACGTTCTTCACGCGAGGTCTTGGCGCTGGCTGACCAGATGAGGTCAGCCGCTGCGCGCTGCAAAGCCTTGGTGGCATCGCTGGTTGGCCCGCTGACCACAGCACTGTGCGCCAGCACATCCGCCCAGACGTGGAACATGAATTCACGGACCCCATCGTGCACGGGTACGCCGTCGAGCATCTTGCGCAACTCGATGGTGTACTGGATCGCGCAGGTCTCGCGCTGCTCGACCTGCTGGGCCAGGGACACACCCCGGCGACTGGCCTGATTTTCTTCGCGGAAATAGGTTTCCAGGAACCGTTCGAACTCTGTCAGCACGGTCAGGAAAACACGCCGACCGGTATCGGGATAAGCCTCGATGACCTGGACGACACGTCGAATTTCCTTGTGCAGCGCATCGTCGAGCGCTTCGGCAGCGCCACCGACGAAACCCATCACGCACGACCCCATGCGGTCAATCAGGATGCGGGCCGGGTGGCTGGTGGTGGCAAAAAAATCAGGCTCGGCCATCGCCACGCGCAAAACCGGCATCTGCAGGCGCGCAAACCAGACCCGAATCGACGCTGGCAGCCGCTCTTCCGTGAGGATGGCCTGGAACAGCAACGCCACGATCTCGATGATGGCCCGCTCGCTGGGCGTGCTGGCAGCTTCCTTGAGGGCTTGCTTGTTTTGCTGCAGCGTCTGCAACGCCTCGACCGGATTGGCCTCTGGCGAAGCCCCCACCTGCCGACGCAAGGTGTCGCCCACGGCCTGGATGGCCTGTCCCAGCCCTGCCGAGATGGCCTGGGTGGCACCGCCCCCACCTGCCTGAGCGGCACGGGCTGTGGTGGGCTCGAACCCCGGAACCTGCCGCGCCACGACCTGCGTGAGCTTGTCCAGCACGTTTTGAGCCTTTGCCGCACCGTGCGCCATCCCGGGCGTCTGGGTGAGCATGTGCGTTTCTTCATACGCCGCACCCAACGGCTGCAGGCCGCTGTTGCCCTGCCGCACCGACGTGCGGGGCTCCTGGGCATGGTTGGGGGGCTGCGACGCACCTGCTGGTGGCGACAGCGCCCCTGCCAGGGTCACGCCAACATCTTTGGCGCGCCGAATGAAGGGTCGCAAATCAATTTCTGGTCGAACCCCATGATCGAGCAGCACGCCATTGACGTGGTGATAGGCCTCCTGGGTCCAGGGTGCGATCTCCTGCATCAGGACCGGCTTGATGTCGGCCCAGTGGTCAAGATTCAACCCGACTTCCAGCCAGGCGTCCACCAGCATGCGCGCCACCCAATGGGGCATCAGCACATCGACCGGCCCGGAGGTGCTCAAGGAAACCGCGCCGCCGACGGCCTGCAGGCGGGCATTCAGGTCAGAAAACTCGGACCCGTTGTGGTCCCCGATCGCGTGTGCCAGTCGCGCCACCGCCAGATCACGCTCGACATCACTGTCATCGAGCAGGCTCAAGGGAATGTCGGTTTTGTTGCCAGGCCCCAAGGCGGCCCGGACGCCCACCGAGCGACCCACGCGCAGGTCACGCAAGGCATCGTTCAACGGCCGCTCCAGCGAGGCGAGCCAGGCCGAATTCAACCGCACCAGCTCCATCATCAGGTCGCGTTTGCGCTGATACGTGGCCGGATCAGACTGAGGTTCGGACGCCGCCTGACGCACCCCTTCCACGCAACCGTGCACAACCGCCTCAACCCCCTTGATCAGGGATTCGAGGAAGCTGAGACGGGCGGTCAGCGCCAAAGCGCGATGGGGGCCAAAACTCATGTGATCGATTCAGATATGAGGTGCTTTTTTGGACTCTACACCACCGCACCGGAGTTCGGATCGTTGGGGTCGATGTCTTTCTTGGTGGGTGTGATCAGATCGTCACGCTTGACACCCAGCCACATGGCAATGGCGGCAGCCACGAACACGGAAGAGTAAATGCCAAACAAGATGCCGATGGTCAGGGCCAGCGCAAAGTAGTGCAGCGTGGGGCCACCGAAGACCAGCATCGCGCCCACCATCATCTGGGTCGAGCCGTGGGTGATGACGGTGCGACTGATGGTGCTGGTGATGGCATGGTCGATCACCTCGGACGAACTCAGCTTGCGGAACTTACGGAATGTTTCACGGACACGGTCGAAGATCACCACCGACTCGTTGACCGAATAACCCAACACCGCCAGCACGGCGGCCAGCACCGACAACGAAAATTCCCACTGGAAAAACGCAAAAAAGCCCAGGATGATGACGATGTCGTGCAAGTTGGCGATGATGCCGGCCACAGCGAATTTCCACTCGAAGCGGATCGCCAGGTAAATCATGATGCCGATGATGGTTGCACCCAACGCCATCAGGCCATCCTGCACCAGCTCCTCACCCACCTGCGGGCCGACGAACTCGCTGCGCTGCAGGGTCACGGGCTGGACGCCAGCAGCGGTTTGACAAACCCGGGCCGAGCCCTTGTCGATGCTTTCCACCGTGCTGATCTGACCCCCTTCAGCCTGGCACAGCGCACCAAACACCTTGCTCACCACCTCGGGTTGCTTCATTTCACCGCGCAAAGGCAGGCGAATGAGCACATCGCGCGAGGTGCCAAAGTTCTGCACCTGCACCTCGCCATAGTTGAGTGCCTCAACGGCACCGCGCACCTTGCCCAGGTCGGCACTCTGGGCGTAGCGGGTTTCGATGACCGAACCGCCAGTGAACTCGATGGACAAGTGCAAGCCCCGGGTCACCAGAAAGAAAACGGCAACGGCGAAGGTCAGGAAGGAGATGGCGTTGAAGACCAACGCATGGCGCATGAACGGAATGTCACGCTTGATACGGAAAAATTCCATGATGGGTGTTCTCTCTTCTTATTCCTGGGGCTTCCAGACCTGTCCGATGGACACGCCCTTGAGCTTCTTCTGACGGCCATACCAGAGGTTGACCAGGCCACGCGAGAAGAACACGGCCGAGAACATGGAGGTGAGGATGCCCAGGCAGTGCACCACGGCAAAGCCACGCACGGGCCCGGAGCCGAAGGCCAGCAGGGCCAGACCGGCGATCAAGGTGGTGACGTTGGAGTCCAGGATGGTGGACCAGGCGTTGTCGTAACCGGCGTGAATGGCCGATTGCGGGGCAGAGCCATTGCGCAACTCTTCGCGCACGCGCTCGTTGATCAGCACGTTGGCATCAATCGCCATGCCCAGGGTCAGGGCGATGGCGGCAATACCGGGCAGCGTCAGGGTGGCCTGCAGCATGGACAGCACGGCCACCAGCAGCAGCAGGTTGACCGTGAGGGCCACGGTCGAGATCACACCGAACAGCAGGTAGTACGCCACCATGAACACCGCGATGGCGGCAAAGCCATAGATCAGACTGTTGAAGCCTTGGGCGATGTTGTCGGCACCCAGGCTGGGGCCGACGGTGCGTTCTTCGATGATTTCCATGGGCGCGGCGAGCGAACCGGCGCGCAGCAGCAGGGCGGTGTCAGCGGCTTCTTCGGGGCTCATGCGGCCCGAGATCTGCACGCGCCCGCCACCGATTTCGCCACGGATCACCGGCGCGGTCACGACCTCGCCCTTGCCCTTTTCGAACAGGATGATGGCCATGCGCTTGCCGATGTTCTCGCGGGTGATGTCCTTGAAAATGCGGGCACCACGGGCGTCGAGCGTCAGGTGCACGGCGGCTTCCTGGTTTTCGTCGAAGCCAGGCTGGGCGTCGGTGAGGTTGTCGCCGGTCAGCACCACCTCGCGCTTGACAATGATGGCCACACCGCCGCGTTCCATGTAGCGCTCGTAGCCGAAGGGCACGGGTCCACCGCTCTGGGCGGCCTGGGCTTCGACGCTGTCGTTGACCATGCGCACTTCCAGGGTGGCGGTGCGGCCAATGATGTCCTTGGCCTTGGCGGTGTCCTGCACGCCGGGCAGCTGCACGACCACGCGGTCAAGGCCTTGCTGCTGGATCACGGGCTCGGCCACGCCGAGTTCGTTGATCCGGTTGTGCAAGGTGGTGATGTTCTGCTTGAGCGCCTGCTCCTGGATGGCGCGCTCGGATGTGGGCTTGAGGGCGCCCACCAGCGTCAGGTCGCCAGAGCCACTGGTATCGGTGCCACCAACCCAGTCCACATCGGCCAGGCTGCCTTGCAGCACGGCGAGTGCGGCCTGGCGGGTCGCATCGTCGCGGAAGCGCACGATCAGGGCCGAAGCGTCACGACGGATGCCGCTGTGACGGATGTCCTTGTCGCGCAGCAGGGTGCGCATGTCACTGCTGATGCTGTCGAGCTTTTGCGTGAGCGCCGCTTTCATGTCCACCTGCATCAGGAAGTGGACCCCGCCGCGCAAGTCCAGCCCCAGGTACATGGGCAGGGCGTGAAGGCTGCGCAGCCACTGCGGCGAACGCGACACCAGATTGAGGGCGACGATGTAACTCGGATTCTGGGCATCGGGGTTGAAAGCGCGACCAAGGGCGTCGCGGGCCTTCAACTGGGTGTCGGTATCCTTGAAACGCGCCCGCACGGACGTACCATCGAGTTCGACAAAATCGGTCTCGATGGCGGCCTCTGTCAGCACGGTACGCACGCGATCCACGGCAGACTGATCGAGCTTGAGGGTGGCCTTGCCACTGGACAGCTGAACAGCAGGGGCCTCACCAAAAAGATTGGGCAGGCTGTAGATCAGGCCGACCAGCAGGGCGACGGCAATGATCAGGTATTTCCACCAGGGATAGCGATTCATAGGATCCTCGACAGCTCGAACAGTGACTTACTTGTAGGTGCCCTTGGGCAGCACCTGGACAATCGCCGCGCGCTGCAATTGCAACTCGACGCCGTTGGCCACTTCAACGCTGACGAAGGTTTCGCCCAACTTGGTGATCTTGCCAATCACCCCGCCTTGGGTGACCACTTCATCGCCCTTGGTGAGGGCTTCGAGCATGGCGCGGGTTTCCTTTTGCCGCTTCATCTGGGGCCGGATCATGACGAAATACAGCACCACGAACATGAGCACCAGGGGCAGCATGCCCATCAGACCACCGGAGGCGCTGGCTGCCGGAGAGGCGGTTTGGGCAATGGCTTCAGAAATCAACACATTCTTTCCTTCAAACAAAAGGCCGCTGCACCATCAGGGGCGCAAACGGCAGGGGCGCGAACATTGTATGCGGCGTGACAAGCGGCTTGGACCGCCCGCCCTCACCCAGAGGGGTCAGAGCACGTACTTCACCTGCGGATGACTGGTCAAGGCGCGGTAGATGTTATCCAGATGCTCGCGGCTGGTGGCGTTGACCGTGACGGTCAGCCCCACGTACTTGCCGGTGCTGCTGGGACGTCGCTCCAGGGCCTGGATGTCGAACGCGGGATCGTGCTGCACGATGAGCGCGACGACCGACTCGACAAAATCTTCCAGATGCGGCCCCATCACTTTGATCGGGAAGGGACAGGGGTATTCGATGAGCGATTGCTCGGGCGGAATGATGGGATTGACGGGTTGGTTCATGGCCATGTCTTTCATTGAATGCCCAGGCGGATGGCGTCCCAGGTGCGACCCAGCCAGCCCGCGGTGGGCACGTCCTGCAGCGCCTGCAGCGGCAAGGCCTGCCAGGGCTGCGTGCCCAGGCGAATGTGCAAGATGCCGACGGCCTGCCCTTGCGCCAGCGGGGCCAGCAAGGGATCCTGTCGGGTCAAGGAGGTTTGAATGTGCGAAGCCTGGCCCCTGGGAACCGCCACCAAAATGGCCTGCTTGCGTCCCAGCGCCACCGTGTTGGACTGGCCCTTCCAGACGGGGGCCGTGCTGACCGTCTGCCCGGCCGCATAGAGCCTCACCACATCGAAGGCACTGTAGCCCCAGTTGAGCAGTTTCTGGGTTTCGGTGGCGCGCGCCTGCAGTGACGGGGTGCCCACCACCACAGCGACCAGCCGCCGCTCGACGCCCGATGCGGGTCGCCGCGAGGTGGCGGCCATGGCGTAACCCAGCCGGTCGGTGTAGGCGACCTGCAACCCATCCACGCTGGGATCGCGCAGCAACAACAAGTTGTTGCTGATGCGTTTGACGCCCCCCAAGGTCAGCGAACTCAGGCGGTAATGCGCCAGGGCTTCAGGGTGATCGGTGAGCAGGCGCACGGCGATCCAGGCAAGTTCGCGCGGCGTGCTGCTCTGACCGCCCACGGTCTGTCCGTCGGGGTTGCGAAACTGGGTGGCTTTCAAGCCAAAAACCTGCGCCTGTCGGTTCATGCGGGCCACAAATTCATCCACCGAGCCTGCCACGCCTTCGGCAAGGGCCACGGCCGCATCATTCGCGCCCAGCACGACCATGGCGCGCAGCAACTCGGCGGCGGTGAACCGCGTCCCCGGATCGGCCAGCGCACGCGCGCCACTGCTCGCCGCCACCCGCCTGGCCTGCTCTGACAAGGGCAGCGCCGTTTCCCAGGTCAGCTTGCCTGACGCCACCGCCTGGCACACCAGGTAGGCCGTCATCAACTTGGTGAGGGATGCCGGGGGCACCGCGACATCCGCCTGGCGCGCGGCCAGGGTCTGCTGGCTGCCAAGGTCTTGCAAGATGAAGCCTCGGGCCGCCATCTCGGGCGGTGCGGGCATGCCGGGCGGGGGCTCGCTGAAGACCGACGCCACCAGCGAGGCTGGCACGATGGGCGTTGCAGTGCCTTCGGCGTGGGCGCTGACCATGAACCCGGCCCACAGGGCCAGAACGGTCAGGACGCGGCACCACGCCTGGTGCGAGGCGAGCGGGCAGGTGGTTCGGAAAAGGCGTGAAAGGATCATGATGTGGCGGCAACTGCACGCAAATGACGCAGCACGACCTCGCGCAACACCGTCAGGCGGCCATGGAAAAAGTGGCCCGTCCCCGGCACCACGGTCACGGGCAGACCTTGCGGGCGGGCCCATTCGAGGATGTGCGCCAGCGGCACCACCTCGTCTTCCTCGCCTTCCACCACCAGGGTGTGGGGCGGCACCTCGGGCACCTCGTAGCGCGAGGTGGCGGGGCTGACCAGCACCAACTGGCTGGGCGCGACGAGTTCAGAGCGGTTGGCAGCCGCCTCGGTCAGACGCGCATGCGCCTGTGCCGCCACATATCCACCAAAGGAAAAACCTGCCAACGCCAGCGGCAAGCCTTTGAGCGCCGGGTCGGTGAGGTGGTGGGCGACCACAGAGAGCATGTCGGTGGTTTCGCCTCGGCCTTCGTCCCAGGCTCCTTCCGATTGCCCCACGCCCCGAAAATTGAAGCGCACCGCGCGCCAACCCGCCAGCACAAAGGCGCGACACAGGGTGTGCACCACTTTGTTGTCCATGGTGCCGCCCATGAGCGGATGTGGATGGGCCACCACCATCAAGCCAACCGGGGCATGCGCGGGCTCTTCGATGACCACTTCCAGCAGCCCGGCTGGTCCGTCGATGGTCTGCGAGGCAGGACGTCCGATCATGGGGTGTCAGCGCCCCACGTCATCGGGCAAGCGCAGACGTTCAACGATTTCACCCTTGCCCAGGTGACGGTCCACAATCTCGTCGATGTCGGCAGTGTCCACAAAGGTGTACCAGACGCCCTCTGGATAGACCACCGCGACGGGCGCGCCCGCACAGCGGTCCAGGCATCCGGCCTTGTTGACGCGAACCTGCCCCTTGCCATCAAGGCCGGCGGCGGCCACACGGCGTTTGCAGTGATCAAAGCTGGCTTTGGCATCGTGATCCCCGCAACAGGCTTCGCCGTTGATGCGCTGATTGAGGCAAAAGAAGATGTGGCGCTGGTAGTAGCTCATGGCCACATTTTAGGGGCGGAGGCGGTGCGCCCCTCGCGGCCGGTCAATCGCATCAACAACCAGCCCAACGCCACGTAGGGCCACAGGATGCCAAACCAGCGTGACAGGCCATGAAAGCGGATGAACCGCCCTTGCTCCCAGGCTTGCAGGGTCTGAGCGTAATAGGGGTCGAGGGGGGCCTGATGAATCAAACCAATCAGCGCCAGCAGCACGGCCACGCCGAGCGCCGCGCAGGTGGTGCGGGTACGCTGAATCAGCAGCATGCCTCCGGTCGCCCCCACCAGCAAGCCCACGCTGCCAGACAGGGTCACCCAGCTGAAGGCATGTGGCGGCCCGAAGTTCAAGGCGGCGGACAGGACACTGGCCCCGATGCCCGATAGCACCAGGGTCGTCCACAGCACGAAACGCGGCCGGGGTGAGCGGGCCACGGCAAACGCCAGGCACAGCGGTGCCAGCATCCCGGCGGCAACCGTGAGCGCCTCGACGGGCGCAGCCCAGCGCTCACCGATCCCAGGCATGTGCAAGCTGGACCACAGACTGAGCGGGTCGTCGGGCAGCAACCAGGCTTGCAAGGGCGTGTCCGCCATCCATTCCACCAGGGCCAGGCGCACATGCGGCCACAGTTGCCCCTCACCCAGGGGCAAAGGAGGCGGAAACAGCAAACCCAAGGGCCACAACCACAACAGCACCAGGCCCATGCCGGCCTGCGGAATGAACCAGCGCTGACGCAACCGGTGCCAACCGTCCACCAACCCCAGCGCATGCACGGTCACGGCCGCCAGCGCACCCCAGGCCGCCCCCAGGGTGTTGAGCAACCAGTCCGTGATGGAGGGCACCCGGTTGGGCAGGGCGAACTGCGCCAGTTCCAGCCCATACGACAGGCCCGATGCGGGCAACAAGGTGAGGAAAACCGCCCACAAGGCGGTGCGCCCGCTGCGCAGGTGTGCCAGGCAAAGGATCAAACCCAGGGGCAGGTAGCCCAGGATGTTGCCCACCAGATCGTTGGTGACCTCATGGCGGTGCTTGGGCAGCAACCAGGCGAAACCGTGGCGGTCAGGCCACTGCCAATCGGTGAGCGGGTGCAAGGTGGCATACACCACCAAGGCCACCGCCACCCAGGCCAGCGGCCAGGCGGCGCTGCGATGCTCGGGAATGGCGGAGCGAGACACGGCTGCGCCCCGGCGTTCAGCCAGCCATGGGCTTGAAAACCACCAGGATGACGATGGCGGCAAACATCAGCACCGACACCTCATTGAAGACCCGGAACCAGACGTGCGAGCGACGGTTGTGCAGGCTCTCGAACGTGATCAGGAACTTGCGGCAGAGCAGGTGGTACGCAATCACCACAGCCACCAGCAAAAGTTTGATGTGCATCCAGATCTCTCCGGAGCCACGGCCAATCTTGAAGTGCTCCCACATGAACAAGCCCAGCACCAGCGCAGGCACCATCAAGATCGTGCTGAAGCTGTAGAGCTTGCGGCCCATGATGAGCAGGCGCTCGCGCTCGGCATGGCTGTCAGCCGGCACCATGGCCAGGTTAACGAAGATGCGCGGCATGTAGAACAGGCCGGCAAACCAGGCGGCCACGAAGATGATGTGGAGGGCTTTGGCCCACAGATAGACGTTGCTCATGGCTTGGGATTATGGCCAACCCGCCCAAGAACAGACCGCAACAGGGCACGCGACACAAAAAAAAAGAGCCCCGGCTAACGCCGGGGCTTGGAAAGCCTTCTCGCTGTCATCACGGTAAGGCACCTGCTCAGGGAGGAAAAGCAGGGAATGAAGCCTTGCGGCGTATCATTCAAGCGCGATTATAGAGGGGATGCACAAGCCCGTCCCAGGGGCGCGCACCTGCGCAACACCCACAAACCGGGATTTTTGCCGGTTTCGGGATGTCTGCCTCCCATTGAGCACACACCACCATGAACACCTCGTCCCCCTTCCCCCACCACCGCCCCCGTCGCCTGCGCAAGGACGACTTCTCCCGCCGCCTGGTGCGCGAGCATCACCTGCATGCCGACGACCTGATCTACCCGGTGTTCATGCTGGACCAGGATGAAGGCACCGAAGCTGTGAGCTCGATGCCTGGCGTGGCGCGCCTGGGTCGCAGCGCACTGTATGCTGCCGCCGAACGTTGCCTGACGCTGGGCGTGCCGGTGCTGGCCCTGTTCCCGGTGATCGACGCCTCACTCAAGACCCCCGACGGCCGCGAAGCCGGCAACCCCGAGGGCCTGGTGCCGCGCACGGTGCGCGAACTCAAGCGCCGCTTCCCCGAGCTGGGCATCATGACCGACGTGGCACTCGACCCCTACACCAGCCATGGCCAGGACGGTCTGCTGGACGAGACCGGCTACATCCTCAACGACGAGACGGTCGAAGTACTGACCCGCCAGGCGCTGACCCAGGCCGAAGCCGGCGTGGACATCGTCGCCCCCAGCGACATGATGGACGGCCGCATCGGTGCCATCCGCCAGGCGTTGGAGTCGCAAAACCTGATCTACACCCGCATCATGGCCTACAGCGCCAAGTACGCCAGCGCCTTCTACGGCCCCTTCCGCGACGCGGTGGGCTCGTCGGCCAACCTGGGCAAGAGCAACAAGAAGGTCTATCAAATGGACCCGGCCAACAGTGACGAAGCCCTGCGCGAGGTCGCCCTCGACATCGAGGAAGGTGCCGACATGGTCATGGTCAAGCCCGGCCTGCCCTACCTGGACATCGTGCGCCGCGTCAAAGACACCTTCAAGGTGCCGACCTTTGCCTACCAGGTCAGTGGCGAGTACGCGATGCTCAAGGCTGCCGCCCAGAACGGCTGGCTGGACCACGACGCCACGATGATGGAGTCGCTGCTGGCCTTCAAGCGCGCGGGTGCCGATGGGGTGCTGACCTACTTCGCGCTGGAGGCGGCCGAGCGGTTGCGTGCTCACCGCTAAGATGCGCGTGACGTCATCCAGGGGTTTCCGTGCGTTTTTTCCTGATCCACGACAGCTTCACCGAACTGCCTGACTGGCCCGCCACCCTGCCCGCGCAGGGTTTTTTGTGGGTCACCTGCAGCCGCCGCGTGTTCGAGGTGCAGCTTGAACACGCGCAGCAACATCTGCATCGGCTGGCAGGCGGGGGGTTGGTGGACCTGCACATCTCTGACCTGCTGAACCCGCAGTTGCCGTCGCAGTACGACTACACGTCGTGGTATGACCTGCTGGTGTTCCGCCGCTTGGCTGCCGGGCATGGCACAGAGCACATGTTCCTGGACGACGAGCGTGGCACGGCTTCCAGCGCCAGCCAGGCGCTGGCCGCCATCGACACCAGTCCGGTCAGCTTTGCGGTGTTCGACCGTGTGCTGCTGACGGTGCACCCGGCCGATTGTTCGGTGCGAGATTTTTTTCAGAACCGTCTGAGTCAACTGAGCCAGGGTGGCCCCACCTCGGTGCACAAGGCCAAGGAACCGTTTTCGGAAACCTCGGGGGCAGCCCGGGATGACGAAGAAGATCACATGGGGATCAGCCCCAGCCTGATCGAAGAACACCATCTGGCAGGACTGGCCCACGGCCACCGTACCGAGGGCCGTGGGCCCTCACGCCTGCCACCCAGTCCAGCCGACCTGATGCTGCGCATCGTCAACCACATGGTGGACAGTTACCTGGACCTGCGTCGCTTGCTGACCCGCCAGCTGGGCTATCTGCAGCAGGACATGCTGCGCAGCAGCGGGCGCTTTCGCCACTGGCACGCCCTGCTGGCCTCGCGCAACACCCTGCACATGCTCGAAGACATCTGCGAAGACCAGCGCAGCGCCTTGCAAGAGTGGATCGACGCACTGGAGGACTGGCCCGTGCCGACCGACCCGATGGACGCGCGCGAACGCGAGGTGCTGCGGGTGCGCTCACGCGACGTGCAGGAGCACATCGAGCGGGTGCTCAACCATGTGCGTCGGCTGGAGACCTCGTCGGAAAGCGCGGTACAGATGCACTTTTCGCTGCAGGGCAGCCGCACCAACGCCATCATGCGGACCCTGACGGTGTTGACCGCCATCTTCCTGCCGCTCAACCTCATCACCGGGGTGTTCGGCATGAACTTTGACGCCCTGCCATTGATCCACTCCAGCGGTGGGTTCTGGTTGGCGTTTGGCCTGATGGCCCTGGTGGTGGTGACGCTGGTGTGGTGGTTCCGCCGCAATCGCTATCTGGGCGACTGAGCCGGTTTCATGCCGTCCGCGAGCGCGCCAGCACCTCGCGCGCCAGGCACAGATCGTCCCAGGCCAAGGCTTTGTTGGCGGGTGAGCGCAACAGATTGGCCAGCGAGTACGTGACGATGACCGGCACGCCCTGCACCTCGTGCACCCGCCCGCGCAGCTTGCCCAGGGGCTCGTTGGACTTGAGCAGGGATTGCACCGCGAGGCGCCCCATGGCGAGCACCACCCGAGGCTGAACCAGTGCCATCTGGCGCAGCAGATAAGGCTCGCACTGCGCCACCTCTGGCGGCAAAGGGTTGCGGTTGGCGGGCGGGCGACATTTGAGCGCGTTGGTCAGGAAAACCTGCTGCGCAGCCGGGGCTTCGGCGCGGGTGATGCCCACAGCTTCAAGCATGTGATCGAGCAGTTCGGCCGCGTCGCCAACGCAGGGTTCGCCCAGTTTGTCTTCCGAGTCGCCGGGGGCTTCGCCGACGATCATCCAGTCGGCTTCGATGTGGCCTGCGCCAAACACGCTTTGCATTCGCCCTTGCCCCAACGCACAAGCCTGACACTGCGCCACCGCAGCGCGCAAGGCAGGCCAGTCCAGGACGTCCAGCCCCGCAGGGCGTGCGACCGCATGCGTCGGCGCGGGCGCTGCAGTGATCACAGGTACCGGCGCGGGCTTGGGCGGGGGCGCTGGTGCAGGCGCAGGCACGGGTGCATCCGCCAGCGCCGTTGGCACGTCCGGCACGGCAGGCATCACCGGCCAGAAGGCCGGAATGCCCATTTCGCGCAACATGGCGTGCTGGCGTTCAGTCCACCGCATGGGAGGGCCTTTCCAGCGGTATGTCGCGCCGCATCACCAGGGCGTCTTCCCGGCCATCCGGGGCCGGGTAGTAATCCGGGCGCCGTCCCACCTCAACGAAACCCTCGCGACGGTAGAGCGCATGCGCACGTTCGTTGCTGGGGCGCACTTCCAGCCACAGCATGCTGGCCTGACGTGCCTGGCAGCGGGCGTACAGCAAGGCCAGCATGGCCCGTGCCATGCCCTGGTTCTGCTGCGATCTGGCCACGGCAATGTTGAGCAGGTGCAGTTCATCGACCCCATCCATCGCCACACACACGGCCACAATGCGACCGCTGTCGGCCTCACAGCGCACACGGATCCAGTAACCCGACCGCAAGGACGAGCGGTAGTTGTCTTCGGTCCAGGCGTGTGTCGGGTGCAGGCAGGCCTGGCGCTCCATGTCGAGCACCGCCGGGATGTCGGCCGGTGTCATCAGGCGGTCGGTGAAACGGGGGGGCTGGGCCACGGCCCGGCGCTCGGCGGTGGTTTGCGCCACCTTGTCGCGCACGTAACGGGGCAGCGCCAAGGCCACATCCACCGTGTCACCGCGCGTCCAGGCACGTTGCGCGAGCGCTGCCAATGCCGCCCCGCGCGGCGCAGCAGATGGGCTCAAGGTGGTGGCCCCCAGCGGCCACAGGGCCGCAAAACGATCCGGGTAGGCCTGCAGGGCGTTGCCGCACAGACGCAGGTTCACGGCAGCCTGGGCATCATGGGCCCAACGGGCTTCGGGCTCGGTCAGCGGCCACAATTGCGCCGCGTGCGCCACCTGCCAGGCGGCACCATCCCAGGTGAATGCGCCCACATACATCTCGTCCATGCGCGCGTCCTGCAGCACCCACACGGTGTCACCGCAGGCGCACCCCTGGGGGGCTTGCTGGCGGGCGTCTTCGGCCACGGCCATGAGAGTGTCGAGCACAATCACCGGACAGTCAGCACCCAGGGCAAGCCCCTGAGTGACCGAGCAGGCGGTGCGCAGGCCCGTGAACGCGCCAGGCCCACTGCCAAATGCGATGGCATCCAGATCCGTCCACACCAAGCCGGCATCGCGCAGCAAGCCTTGCAGCGCAGGCAACAGCTGGGTGGAGGCCTGCGCTCCGCCAGGCAGATCAAGCGGCCGAACCGCCTCGCCCACGGCCAATGCGGCATGGACGCGGTCGGTGGCGGTATCAAGGGCAAGCAAAACAGGCACGGCAACAGACATGAACGCAAGTGTAGCGAGTGCGCTGCCTTCTATGATGGCGAACATGCGCAGTTCGCGATTGTCCGCCTCTTCCCAAATCTCGCTTGCAGCCCGCTACAGATGGCGGTCACGGGGCTGCGGCCTGCTGCTGCTTGCGGGCACTGCATGCTGGGCGCAAAGCCCCGCCAACGACTTGCCGCCATCGCCCTTGCCGGCATCCGTGAAGTCGGCCTTGCAGGCCCAGGGTCTGCCCCCCGAGGCACTGTCTGTGTGGGTGGCCCCCGCTGAAGGCGGCTTGCCCCGCCTGCAGCACCTGAGCGAGACGTTGCGTCCCGCCGCCTCGGTGATGAAGCTCTTCACCACCGGCGCTGCGCTGCGCACCCTCGGACCGGCCTGGACCTGGCAGACCCACGTCGCACTGACCGGCACCTTGCAGGCAAACGGCACCCTGAGCGGTTCGGTTCATGTGCGCGGCAGTGGCGACCCAAGCCTGCGCATGGAGCAGGTGTACCTGATGCTGTCGCGCTGGTGGGGGGCCGGACTGCGTCACATTGAGGGCGACATCGTGCTCGATCGCCAGGCCTTCACGCTGCCCGCACACGACCCGTGGGCATTTGACGGCAAGGGGCTGCGCCCCTACAACGCCGGGCCAGACGCCTTGCTGCTCAACCACCAGGCCGTCACGCTGCACCTGATGCCCGATGCCGCCCGCCCCGGACAGGTGAGGGTGGCGATCGAGCCCCCGCTGACCGGGGTGACGCTGGACGCCCAACTCACCCCCCAGCCCGACAGCGCCTGCGGCGACTGGCGTGAGGCGCTGGACCTGCAGATTCAACCTACCTCCGGCTGGCCTCGCCACGGCCTGTCGCCCTGGCGGGTGCGCGTGCGCGGCCCCTATCCCCTGAGCTGCGGCACGCAGACCTGGCCCGTGCTGTGGCCGACCGACCATGGCGCAGATTACGCCGCCCGGTTGCTGACGCAGACCTGGACGCATCTGGGGGGCGAGTTGGGGGGGAGGGTGCGCTCGGGTGAGTGGCCCACCGATGCGCAGCCCTGGCAGACCTGGACCTCGCCCACACTGGCCGAGGTGGTGCGCGACATCAACAAGTTCAGCAACAACGTGATGGCGCGACAGCTGTTCCTGACCCTGGGCGGAGCAGGGACCGATGTCACCCAACCGCTGTCCGTCACACGTGCGCGTGAGTCGCTTGCCCACAGCGTGCGCGAGGCCACCGTCTCCCCGGACGCAGCCCTAGCCTGTGGTGCCATGCAATTGCAACTTGACAATGGTGCGGGCCTGTCTCGCACCGAAGGCAGCACCGCCCTATGCCTGGGTCGATGGTTGCAGGTGCTGTGGGCCAGCCCCGCCATGCCCGACCTGATAGCCTCCCTGCCGCTGAGCGGTGTGGATGGCACCATGCGGCGCTGGCAAGGTGCCGTCGGGCATGCGCGCATCAAAACCGGATCACTGGCGGGGGTGACCGCCGTGGCCGGCTATGTGGATGGCATCAGCGGCAAACGCCATGTGGTGGTCGGATTGCTTCAGCACCCACGCGCATCTGCAGCGCGCCCCGTGCTGGATGCGCTGCTGAACTGGACCCGGCAAGATCAATGAACGAAAGCAGTCCCTTTGTGAACGACCTTCAATCCCTGTTGCCCCTGTCCCCGGTGCTCATCGAGTGGCTGGGCGCATGCGCTGCCTTCCTCACCACCGGCTCCTTCATCCCGCAGGCCTGGCTGGTGTTCCGCACCCGCCAGGTCGAGGGCATCTCCGTCGGCATGTACAGCGCTTTCACGGCGGGCGTGGCGCTGTGGCTGCTCTACGGGATCGCGATGGGCTCCTGGTCCATCACCATCGCCAACACCATCACCCTGACCTTGGCGTCGGCCATTTTGGTGATGCGCCTGCGCTACCGCCAACGCTGACGCGCGGCACGCAAGCTGCGGCGGTCAGAACTGCTCGGATGCCCGCGTGAGCGCCGTCGAGGCCACCGCGTTGTGCAGGGTCCAGGACACGCGCAGATCGTCCGCCCACAGGTAGGTGGCAGTGTTGCCCCCGGTCACCAGGTTTTGGGTATGGCAGGTCAAAGGGTTGAGGTTCTCGGTGCCGGCACACAGGCGCTTGTTCTCGTAGCTGGTGCTGCGCGCATAGGTGTTGGTGATCTGCGCCGCATCGACATATCCCAGGCGACGGCCATCCAGGGCAAACTCTGAGCCCAGGCTGGTGATGATCTGCTTGTTGAACGCCAGCACCAGGGCGTTCATCTCAGGATTGCAGTGGCGCTCGCTCACCCCCTCGCACGTGACCGCCTGCACCGCCAGCGCATAGGGTGAATACGCCAGATTGGGCGCATTGACCAACAGCACCTTGGCATCCGTGGCCAGAATCCGCTTGACGCCATTGACCAGCGCAGCGGCGCGCAACTGCGCTTCGGCTTCTTTTTGCGCCAGGGTCAGCGCACCGTTGTCAAAAATCTCGACCAGATCGTTCTGTCCCAGCCACAAGGTGACCAGCGCGCCACGCTTCAACTGTCCAGCCGCCTGAGCCGCATCAATCTGTTCACCCAGATCCGCCACCTTGGCACCGACCACGGCATGGGTCACCGCACCGGGTCGGTCCAACCGGCAATCCGCCTCGTAGCCCTTGCCAAACGCACGGGCCACAAACTGTGTCCAGATGGTGATGGCTGTGCAGTTGTAGAACTGGTCAACCGTGCGCTTGAGCGGGCCTGCGGCCACCGTGGCGTAGTCGCCCACACCCAGGTCAATGCGGGTCACCACATTGAACACATCACCCGTGTTGACGCTGTCGAAGTAGCCCGATGTGGGCTCCCCCGTGGCGGTGAAACTGGTCACACCGTCCTGCGGTGTGGCACACAAGGTTGTGGCGATCTGATCGGTGCAGAAAGTGGTCGAGCCCACGACCAGGTTGTTGACCGCATAGGTAAGGCCCTCGAGTTCGCCGCCATCGCCACCCGACACCGTCGCCGTGGCAAAGGCGCTGTTCTCATCCCCGAAAGACACGATGCTCGTGGGTTGGTAATCAGCCGCCCGATCACCGCCGCCGCAGGCCGACAAGACCAGGGCCGAACAGGCCAAGGTCACCAGACCGACCTGGCGCAAGGTCACAGGCAAGAAAGAGGATGGGGTCACAAACATGAAATCTCCGGACATTCGTTCAGTGCAGCGCACACGCATCGTGCACGGGCCTCAGTCTGCCATGTAAAACACGCCAGGGTGCATGGCCTGCCCCGCTTGCCACACGTGCCGTGATCCATCAAGCCGCAGCCCGGTCCAGCCGGTCACGCACCCCATCCCAGGCAGGATCAAGCGGCGGAGCCTCCACCCAGATCAACTCTACTCCGGCAGCGTCCATCTCACGCAGATCGGCAAACAGGTCATGCGCAGCGGTGGCCGCATCCCCCGGCATGGAACGATGCACGACCCCAGGATGCGGTGGCCGGTGCGCCCACAGGCTGCGCGAATACACGGCAATGCGAGGTGCCTTGTGACGCCCGCCCATGGCGGCAGCCGTCAACTCGGGCTCGATCACGTCGAGCGCCGATGTCAACTGCGCATCACTCATCAGGCGCACACGGGCACGCGGCGCGTAGTGCGACAGCAAAGTGCCGGCGGCCTTGGGCGCGGCAGGATCCGGGGCTTCAGGGCGAGACCACTGCACCGACTCGCCCGCTACCGCCTCGATCTCGGCCAGCGTGAGCCTGCCAGGGCGCAACAGCACCGGATGCCCGCGCGAACAGTCAATGATGGTGGACTCGATGCCCACCTCACACGCCCCACCATCGAGCACCCAGACCTCGTCCAGTCCGGCGCCACGCCCCTCGAACTCCTCACGCACATGCTGCGCGGTGGTGGGGCTGATGCGCCCAAAGCGGTTGGCGCTTGGCGCGGCCACGCCCAGGATGCCGTGCTGCGC
>JAGOKC010000018.1 GCA_017994835.1 Aquabacterium sp.
GGCACGCGCACCAGATCGTTGATCGGCACTGACTCGGGGTAGCTGGGCAGGTTGGCCAGTTGCGCGATCAAGCCGGCCCGACCCTCACGCGTCTCGCCCATGCCCACGATGCCGCCGCTGCACACCTTGAGCTGCGCCTTGCGCACGTGTTCCAGTGTTTGCAGCCGGTCCTCCAGCACCCGTGTGGTGATGATGTCGCTGTACAGCTCGGGGGCGGTGTCCAGATTGTGGTTGTAGTAGTCGAGCCCGGCATCTTTGAGTGCCTGGGCCTGGGTGTCGGTCAGCATGCCCAGGGTGCAGCATGCCTCCAGGCCTTCGTTCTTGATCACCCCCACCAGCTCGGCCATTTTCTCGATGTCGCGGTCCTTGGGTGCGCGCCAGGCCGCGCCCATGCAAAAGCGTGTGGCCCCGGCATCGCGTGCGGCAATCACCGCTTCGCGCACCTCTTCGGGGGCCATCAACTTGCTCGCCTCCACGCCGGTGTCATACGAAGCCGACTGTGGGCAATAGCTGCAGTCCTCCGGGCACCCCCCGGTCTTGACCGACAGCAAGGTGGCATGCTCGATGGCGTTCGGATCCCAGTGAGCGCGGTGCACCTGCTGGGCCTGCCACAGCAGGTCATTGAAAGGCAGGTTGAACAAGGCCAGCACGGCATCCCGTGGCCAGCGGCCATCGGCAAAATCCGCGCTGCTGCACCGACCACCGCAGCCGTGGGCGTTGTAGGTGGCGCTCGAAGGCACGAGCTGGATAGGCTGGGTCGCGGGGGCGACGGCCGAAGCAGCAGGAGAGGAGGTCGTGCACTGGGACATGGGCAGGTCCGCGCCTGAACGCGGCAGGAGTTGAAACGCAAGCAGCTGCCAGTTTAGTCTCCTTGGCGGGTGACTTGCCTGACCTCGTTCGCAATGTGCTGACGCGGCGCGGGGTTTGCGTCAGGGGTAAGCTTCGCCCCATGCGTTTTGAACACCTCATCGAAGTCAATGCGCCCGCTGTGAGCCTGCAGCTGGTGATCCCTACCTTCACGCGCGAACAGCTCTGGCGGGGGTTGCTGCAGCGCGTGCAGCAACCGCAGAACTTCCCCATGGGGCCGCAGTCATGTGACTGGCGCGAAACCCAACCCGGCGTCTATGCCCGCACCCTGACATTCGGCCCGCACACCTTTGCCGACACCGTGGTGGTCACCCCATATTCAGAGCTGGTTTTCACCCCTGAAGCCCAAGGTGACACGGCCCCGATTCGCCTGACGATCCGCATTGAAGAGCCGCAAGCCGGGCAGATGCTGCTGCGTTTCACCTACGAGGCTCTGGCCCCGCAAAGCGACGAGGAACGCTACTACAACGACTACCGCCACAACGCCTGGCTGCACAACGACCGCGACATGGTGCGCACCCTGCGTCAGTGGCTGAGCGACGAGGGCCTGTGAGCCGGGCCTGAGTGTCAGGCGTGCGGCAGGCGCACCGTGAAGCGGGTGCCCACATCGGGCGCGCTCATCACGGTCACGCTGCCTTGCATGCGTTCGACCAGCTGCTTGACGATGTAGAGCCCCAGTCCGGTGCCTTCGGCGTGGGTCATGGCCGAGGGCAGGCGTTTGAAGGGCTGGAAGATCTGGGCGACGTCTTCGGGGCGCATGCCGATGCCGTTGTCGCCAATGTCGATGACCACCTCGTCACCCTCGACGCGGGTGTCAATGGTGGCGTGGCCGTTGGGGCGGCCGTACTTGCAGGCATTGCTCAGCAAATTGATGACAATCTGGCGCAAACGCTGGGCGTCCACCTGGGCGAACAGGGGCGTGTCGGCCATCCGGTTCATGATCGTCATCTGGTTGGGCTCACGGGCTGCGTCCATCAAGGGCAGGCACTCCCGCACCAGGGCGTGCACGTCCACGCGCTCCAGGTTCAGACTGATCTCACCGGCCTCCACTTTCGAGAGGTCGAGCACGTCTTCGATCAGGGCCAGCAATTGCTGACCGGCAGCCAGGATCCACTGCACTTGCTGGCGCTGCGTGTCGATCAGGGGGTGGCGATTGTCCAGCGTGAGCAACTGCGCAAAACCCAGGATCGCATTGAGCGGGGTGCGCAACTCGTGACTGAGGCGCGACAGGAAGGCGCGCTGCGCCTGCGCCACCCGTTCGGAGGCCTCGTGTTTCATGGCCTGTTCGGCCTGACCGACCACCTCGGTCACATCCCTGAGCACCCCGACCAGGTTGCCGGCCTGGCCGCTGTCGGACGCGATGCGTCGGCCGCAGGCCTCCAGGGTGCGAACCTCGCCATCGGGGTGACGCACGCGGTAGGTGATGCGATAGTCCTCACCGACCTGGAGGGCGGCGTCCACCTCGCCCTGGGCGCGGATCACGTCTTCTTCCACAATCAGAGCGCGCAGCAAGGGCCGGGTCACGCTGGTGGCCTGCGTGCCCAGGCCGTGCATGGCCGCAGCCGCGCCATCGAGCACGATGGTGCCGGTGTCGCCATCCATGTGGTACAGCCCCAGACCGGCAGCGCTGGAGGCCAGCTCCCAGCGGCGCTGCGCCTCTGTCAGAGAGCGTGTGTAGCGGGCCTGCTCGGCCAGCGTGCGCCGGATCAGCAGTGTGCTGAGCAGGGTCAACACCCCTGCAATGGCGGCGATGACGACTTGCAGCACCAGCGTCGTGGAGCGTGAGGCCCGCGCCCACGACTCGGACAGGACCTGGTTGGTGCTCCGCATGGCGCGGTCCACATCGTGCAGGCCTCGCAACAGGGGGTCGAGCTCGCTCGGACTGGCCCCTCTCTGAATGGCGGCACGCAGGCGCTGCGCCTGTTGCTCCAGGCTTTGCATCAGGATGTCGCCCTGACGCCATGCCTGGCGGGTGGTGGGTGAAATGTAGCCCTGCCCGAACCAGCGGTACAGCCTGAGCATGGCGGCCACGTCCTGAGGGTCACGTCCGGCTTGCGTCAGCAACTGTTCCACCTGCGGCAAAGCCTCGCGCCCGTGTTTGACCAGCAGATGGCGGGTTTGCTGCGCGCTTTCGGGCATGCGCATGGCCAGGCGATAGGTGTGCCACTCGCTGTCGGTGCGGTTGTGTGCATAACGCAGCAGGGCCGTGATGGCCTGCGCCTGCACGCTGGCGGTCAGATTGGTGTTGCGTTCGTAAGCACGCAAGGCGGCCTGAATCTGCACGGCGGCCATCGCCAGGCCCGTCACCAGGGCCAGCACGAGCATGGGAATTCCCAGCAACGCAATGTGGCCGTGCCCTGCAGCATGGGGGCGGGTGAAAAAACGGTGTGCGGTCATGTGTGGTTCACCAGCGGGTCTGATGGCGGAGGGCACATACGCGCTCCGCTTAACCCAGGCCGTACCAGTTTAGGCGTCGTTGGCACGGCGCGCCACCCTCTCGCCTGGATGGGTGAGTGTTTGACGCCACAGCGTCAGGGGCCGTCAGTGTGTGCGCCGCTGCACCGTGATGCGGTGATCGCGCTGCGGCATGCCAGACGACCCACACCCGCCACACCCTGCGGCGCAGCCGGGTCCGGGGGGCTGGGCACCGGCGGGGGCCTTGTCGCAAGACATGCCGTGCATCCCATCGGGGTGTTGCCACAGGGCGCGCCACGACGGGGCCCAGCGTCGCACCAGATACGCCAGCGCCACCAGCCCGATGCCCAGCGTCACCCAGGTCTGCCAGTCGGTGAACACGCGGGCGCTCATGTCAGGCACCCCACAGCTGGGCCAGCCGGTACACGCACCACGACATGGCGTAGGCCAGCGCAAACAGATAGGTCGCCATGATCAGTGGCACACGCCAGCCATTGGTTTCGCGGCGCACCGTGATCAGGGTGGGCAGGCACTGCGGGGCGTACACATACCAGGTCATCAGCGACAGGGCGGTCGGCAGCGACCACGCCTGGCTCAGCACCCCTTGCAAGGCGGTGTGCAGATCCTCGCCCGTCTGGGACATGGCATAGACCGTGCCCAAACCGGCCACCGCCACCTCGCGCGCGGCCATGCCGGGAATCAGCGCAATGCAGATCTGCCAGGTGAAACCAATGGGCTCGAACACCACAGCCATCGCCCGGCCGATCATGCCGGCCAGACTGTATTCAATGGCCGGGGCGGTGGCCCCCTCGGGCGCGCCGGGGAAGTTCGCCAGAAACCACAGCACCACCATCAAGGCCAGGATGATGGTGCCCACACGGGTCACGAACACCTTGGCGCGCTCCCACAAACCCATGGCCAGATTGCGCAGGTGTGGCAGGTGGTAGTCCGGCAACTCCATCAGCAGCGGCTGAGCGCCAGACTGCTTCATCACCCGCTTGAGCACCAGGGCCACGATCATCGCCGAGACGATGCCCGCCATGTACAGCCCGAACAGCACCAGTCCCTGCAGATTGAACAAGCCGCCCACCGTGCGATCTGGGATGAAGGCCGAGATCAGCAGCGCATACACCGGCAATCGCGCCGAACACGTCATCAGCGGGGCGATCAAAATGGTCTTGAGCCGGTCGCCTGGATCCCCGATGGTGCGGGTGGCCATGATGCCGGGAATCGCGCAGGCAAAACTCGACAGCAGCGGGATGAACGCTCGCCCCGACAGGCCCACGCTGCCCATGATGCGATCGAGCAGGAAGGCCGCGCGCGGCAGGTAGCCCGAGTCTTCCAGCACCAGGATGAAACCGAACAGGATCAGGATTTGTGGCAGAAACACCAGCACGCCACCGGCCCCGCCAATCACCCCTTCAACCAACAGGTTGCGCAACAGGCCCGCAGGCATGTGCTGCTGCACCCAGCTGCCGATCTGGCCGACCACACCGTCGATCGCATCCATCGGCGCGGCCGCCCAACTGAACACCGCCTGAAACACCAGGAACATCAACGCCGCCAGAATCAGCGGCCCCAGCACCGGGTGCAGCACCCAGTGGTCCAGGCGTACCGTCAGGCGGCTGCCCTCTTCGGGCATGTGCACGCAGGCGGCCAGTAACTCGCCCACCCGGCGGTGGCTCTGCTCCACCGGGGTGGCCGCCATGCGCGCCATGTCGCGGGCCTGGGAGGGGGCGGGCAGGCGGGCCCAGTCCAGCCGATCCAGCTCGGCCAGCAAAGCCTGCTCTCCGCCGCTGCGCACCGCCACGGCCTCGACCACCGGCATGCCCAGTTCTGTCTGCAGGCACGTTACATCAATGTGGATGCCGCGCCGGGCTGCCTGGTCCATCATGTTGAGCACCAGCACCATGGGCACATTCAGGGTCTGCAACTCCAGCACCATGCGCAGGTTTAGCCGCAGGTTGGTGGCGTCCACCACGCACACCAGGCCCACCGGGGCAGACTCGCTGGCGCGCACGCCCGCAATCACATCACGGGTGATGGCTTCATCAGGGGTGGCCGCCAGCAGGCTGTAGGCACCGGGCAAATCCAGCACGCGCCAGGCCTGGCCGGCGGGTGAGGTGAACTGGCCCTCTTTGCGCTCCACCGTCACGCCTGCGTAATTGCCGACCTTCTGGCGCGCGCCCGTGAGGCGGTTGAACAGTGCGGTCTTGCCGCAATTGGGGTTGCCAACCAGCGCGATCAGCGGGGTGGTTGACACAGGGGGTGTCACAGCCGCCATGACCGTCGCTCCTGCTCAGTACAGTAGAAAAAACGCCACCGAGGCGATGGGGGTCAAGTCGGGCACACCTCGATCAGTGAAGACTCCATCCGGCGCATGGCAAACGTGCTGGTGCCCACGCGCACGGCCAGCGGCCCATGCCCATGAAACACCCGCCGCAGCACCTGCACGCGCTCGCCGGGCACGAAACCCAGTTCCATCAAGCGACGCTTGAGGGCTCCGCCATCGTGGTGGCTGCTGCGCACCTCACGGATCGTGGCAAACGTGTGCACCGGCAACTGGTCCAGGGTGGTGGCCAAAGGACGCGTGTGGGAGGAAGTGTCTGCAGTCATGGCTGCATTTTACAAGAAATGCGAACTATTCTCAACAACATGGTTTGACCCACGTCACGCGGCCGGGGTTGACATGACGCGATTGTGGTTGGGTGTTTACCCCATGCTGATGGGGGATGTTTCTCAAGCAGCACTTCCAGACCCCTTTGCAGGTCATTGATTCATAAGGACTTTTGCTTGCAAAAATTTGCTGAAAATCGCCTGTAAGTCTTTGATTTCATTGGAATTTTTTCACATTCGGACTGTTCGAATGCGTTTGGATCAGTTAAAGTGGGATTTAGTGCAAATTCGTGGAGTTTTGTGTGAGCTTGGTCTTTCAGGGAGCATCAGCGCTGTCGCTGGACGCAAAGGGGCGCCTGGCCGTCCCCGTGCGCCATCGCGACGCCCTGCAAGCCCTGTGCAGTGGCCAGCTCACCCTGACCAAACACCCTGAAGGCTGTCTGTTGGTCTTCCCGCGTCCGGCGTGGGAGCTGTTTCGGGACAAGGTGGCGGCCTTGCCCATGTCCGCCTCGGGCTGGAAGCGCATTTTTCTGGGCAACGCCCAGGACGTCGAGATCGACAGTGCCGCCCGCGTGCTGGTGGCCCCCGAATTGCGCACCGCCGCCGGCCTGAGCAAAGACGTGATGCTGCTGGGCATGGGCAGCCACTTCGAGTTGTGGGACGCGCAGCGCTACGCCGCGCACGAGGCCGAAGTCATGGCGCAAGCCATGCCCGATGCGCTGCAGGACTTCTCCTTCTGACGCGATGCAACAGGCCCCATCACCTTTGCAGCATCGCACTGTCCTGCTGCACGAGGCCGTCGAGGCATTGTGGGATGCGACCGACGGTCCGCACCCGCAGGGTGTCTATGTGGACGCCACCTTTGGTCGCGGCGGTCACTCCCGCCTGATCCTGTCGAAGCTGGGGCCCGAAGCCCGTCTGATTGCCCTTGACCGCGACCCGGACGCCATCGCCCACGCCACGCAAGGGCCCGATGCCATCACCGATCCGCGCTTTCAGATCGCGCATGCGCCGTTCTCATCGTGGGCCGAGGTCATCGCCGACCTGGGTCTGGGGCCGGTGCAGGGGCTCTTGATGGACATCGGCGTGTCCTCGCCCCAGATCGACAACCCCGCGCGGGGCTTCAGTTTCCGTTTTGATGCGCCGCTGGACATGCGCATGGACACCACCCAGGGCGAGAGCGCGGCCGATTTCCTGGCCCACGCCTCGGTCGATGAATTGACGGAAGTGATTCGCACCTATGGAGAAGAACGGTTTGCTTGGCCCATTGCAAAGGCGCTTGTCGCTCGCCGCGATGAAGGCCAGCCTGTGCGCACCACAGGCGAATTGTCCGCGGTCGTGGCTCGTACGGTCAAAACCCGTGAAGTCGGGCAAGACCCCGCTACCCGCACCTTCCAGGCTCTTCGGATTCACGTCAACCGCGAGCTCGGCGAGCTCGAAGATGCGCTGGCTGCTGCACTGAAGATGCTCGCACCCGGCGGGCGTCTGGCGGTCATCAGCTTCCACTCGCTGGAAGACCGCATCGTCAAGACCTTCATCGCCAAGCACAGCAAGGACGAGGTTGATCGCCGCGTGCCGTTTGCGGCCCCGAAGCCGCTGATGCTGCATGCCCTTGGGCGCGTCAAACCTTCCGAGACCGAAGTGTCTGGCAATCCGCGTTCGCGCTCCGCCGTGCTGCGCGTGGCCGAGCGCACCGAGGTGTCCTGGTCGGCGGTACCGGAGGAGGGTTTGGCTCGTGCGCCGCGTGGCAAGGCGGGGGGGCACAAAAGTGGCGGCACCAAGGCTGCAGGGCGGGGAGGGCGTCGGTGAACTCACGGCTCAACATCGCCTTGGTGCTTGCCTTGCTGCTCAGCAGTTTCTGGCTCATCGGCAGCAGCCACGAGTCGCGCCGCCTGTTTGTGGCGCTTGACAAGGCCCGCGCCCACGCCAGCGAGCTGCAGATTGACTTCGAGCGCCTGCAGGTGGACAAGCGTGCCCAGGCCACCCCGTTGCGCGTTGAAAAGCTTGCGCGCGAAAAGCTCAAGATGTTCGACAACTCGCCAGCCCGCACCCACTATGTGGCGCTGTCCGAGTCGGGCCAGGTGTTGTCGTCCTCGCCCGCTCAGGTGCAGGAGGTGGCCCCATGAGCCGCCTGTCCGAGTTCTGGCGTCGCCTGTTCCACCGTCCGCGCAAGCAGGGGCCGGCGGCCATGCCCACCATGCGCTACGCGACCAGTCCGCTGCTGGCCTCACGCACGCCGATGTGGCGCGTCAAATTTCTCATCGGGGCGATCGGTCTGGGCTTTGCAGTGTTGATCGGGCGTGCGGCCTGGATTCAGATCATCCACAACGAATTTTTCCAGCAGCAAGGTGCCAACCGCTACGAGCGCCGCATCGAGCTGCAGGCCAACCGGGGTCGCATCCTTGACCGCCATGGTGAACTGCTGGCGTCCAGTGTGCCTGCGCCCTCGCTGTGGGCCATTCCCAAAGATGTCCAGGCCTCGCCGCAACAGGTGCGTGAGCTGGCGCGCTTGCTGAAAATGCCGCAAGCCGATCTGCAAAAGCGCCTGAAGTCCAATCCCAACTTCGTGTGGTTGCGCCGCAAGGTGGACGACGACATGGCGCAATCGGTGGCGGAGCTCAAGATCAAGGGTGTGCACGAGCTGCGCGAATGGAAGCGCCAGTACCCGGAAGGTGAAGCCGTTGCGCATGTGGTCGGCTTCACCAACATCGAAGATGAGGGACTGGAGGGCATCGAGCTGGCCTATCAGAATCAGCTGGCTGGCCGCGACGGTTCACGTCATGTTATCAAGGACCGTCTGGGCCGGGCTGTCGAATCAGTGGGCGAACTGGTGCCGGCCGAAAACGGCCAGGCGGTACAGCTGACGCTCGATGCCAAGATTCAGTTTTACGCCTATCAAAGCATCCGCGATGCCGTCAAGGCGCACAAGGCCAAGGCCGGCAGCGTGGTGGTGCTCGACGCGGTGCGTGGCGAGGTGCTGGCCCTGGCCAATGTGCCCAGCTACAACCCTGAAGACCGACGCAACCTCACGGGGGCGCAACTGCGCAATCGCGCCCTGACGGATACCTTCGAGCCAGGCTCGACCATGAAGCCCATCACCGTGGCGCTGGCCATGGAGACACGTCGTGTGCGCCCCGCCACCGTGATCGCCACCGCCCCCGGTCGCATCACCATTGACGGCTCCACCATCTCGGACGCCCACCCGCATGGTGACCTCACCGTGACCGAAGTCATTCAAAAGTCCAGCAACGTGGGCACCGCCAAGATCGCCCTGCAGATGCAGCCGCGCGAAATGTGGGAGATGTTCTCGGCGGTGGGTCTGGGCAAGAAGCCGCAACTGGGTTTTCCGGGCGCGGTCACGGGTCGCTTGCGTCCCTACAAGTCTTGGCGGCGCATCGAGCAGGTCACCATGAGCTACGGCTACGGCCTGTCGTCCAGCCTGTTTCAGATTGCCCAGGCGTACAGCATCTTCGCAACCGATGGCGAGCTCATTCCGATGACGCTGATCAAACGCGATCAAGGCGAGGGGGAGCGCCCGACGCTCACCGCCGATGAGGACGCGCACCGTCCCACGCTGGCTTTCAAGGCCGCCTTCCGCCCGGAGGCGGTCGCGTCGCATCCGGTGTCCGAGACCGAGGCGGTGCAGGTGCGCGGCACCCGCGTGATTTCGCCCGAAACCGCTCGGGCCGTGCGCGCCATGCTGCAACTGTCCACCGGTGCGGGCGGCACGGCACCCAAGGCGCAGGCCATCGGCTACAGCGTGGGTGGCAAGACCGGTACTGCGCACAAGCAGGAGGGGCGTGGCTACGCCAGCAACAAGTACCGCTCGTGGTTTGTGGGCATCGCACCGATCAGCAAGCCACGCATCATCGTGGCCGTGATGGTGGACGAGCCCGGCAACGGCCAGTACTACGGTGGCCTGGTGGCGGCTCCCGTGTTCAGTCAGGTGGTGCAGCAAACGCTGAACCGGCTGGGTGTGCTGCCCGACATCGAGGTTCAGTCGCAGATCATCTCGACCGAGCCGGGTGAGGTGGAGAGCTTCTGATGAGTCAAAACCTTCTTCATCTTCAGAGCAGCGCAGAGGCCTTGGCCTGGTTGCGCGCGCAGGGTGTGACCGCCTTGACCGTGGACAGCCGGCAGGTGGGGGCGGGCACCCACGAGGGCATGGGCTTCATCGCCTGGCCGGGTGCTGCGCGTGACGGCCGTGCCTTTGTGGCCCAGGCATTGCGCGAGGGTGCGCGGGCCTGTCTGGTCGAGGCCGATGGCGCGGACGTCTTTGGCTTTGATGATGGTCGTGTGGCTGCCATTCACGGCCTGAAAGCACGCAGCGCCGAGATTGCGCACGGTTTTTATGGCGAGCCCAGCGCTGACCTGCAGGTTGTGGCCGTCACCGGCACCAATGGCAAGACATCGACCTCATGGTGGACGGCGCAGGCCTTGTCCGCGCTGGGTCGTCCGTGCGGCGTTGTCGGCACGCTGGGCGTGGGTGAGGTGGGCGAGGTGGTGTCCACCGGGCTGACCACGCCCGACCCGATCACCCTGCACGCCACCTTCCGGCGTTTTGTGGATCAGGGCTTGCAGGCCGCGGCCATCGAGGCATCGTCCATTGGCATTGAAGAGTTGCGCCTGCACGCGACCCACATCGCGGTGGCCCAGTTCACCAACTTCACGCAGGACCATCTCGACTACCACGAGAACATGGAAGCCTACTGGCTGGCCAAGCGCACCTTGTTCGACTGGCCCGGTCTGCAGGCCGCCGTCATCAACCAGGACGATCCGATGGGGCACAGCCTGGCCCAGCATGCCCGCAGTCGGCATCTGACAGTCTGGACTTACGGTTTGCAGGGGGCCGTGAGACTGCAGGCTCAGGATGTGAGCCATGAGCTGCAAGGCGTGCGCTTCACGGTGGTTGAGCACGCCGAGTCGCTGCACGATGTGGTGGCGCGCGCCGTGGTGCATGCGCCGGTCATCGGCACGTTCAACGTATCCAACCTGTTGGCGGTGCTGGGCGCGCTGCGCGCTCTGGGCGTCTCGCTGGCTGATGCGGCGCAGGCCTGCAGTGCGTTGCAACCTGTGCCGGGGCGCATGCAACTGGTGCCTGCACAAGCGCATCAGCCGTTGGTGCTGGTGGACTACGCTCACACCCCTGATGCCTTGCACAAGGCCTTGCAGGCGCTGCGTCCTGTCGCCGAGGCTCGGGGCGGCAAGCTGTGGTGCGTGTTTGGCTGTGGCGGTGACCGCGACCCGATCAAGCGCCCGATGATGGGCGCGGTGGCCGAGCAGTACGCCGACCAGGTGGTGCTGACCAGCGACAACCCGCGCAGCGAGTCGCCCGCCTTCATCCTGTCGCAAATTCTGGCAGGTGTCGCCGGACGTGATCGCGTGGACGTGATTGACGATCGCCATGAGGCGATTCGATACGCTGTGGGTGCCGCCGCCGCCGCCGATGTGGTGTTGCTGGCCGGCAAGGGGCACGAGGTCACCCAGGATGTGGCCGGTGTGTTGACCCCTTTCAGTGATGTGGGCGAGGCTGTGGCCGCCCTGACGCAGCGAGGGGCCACATGAGCGCACCCATGATGACCCTGGGCCTGGCCCATCGTTTGCTGCCCGATGCGGTGTTGACGGGTGACCCCGCCACGCTCATTGGCCGTGTGCACAGCGACACCCGCAGCCTGCAGGCGGGCGACCTGTTCGTGGCCCTGTGTGGCGAGCGCTATGACGCCCATGATTTCCTGCCCCAGGTGGCGCAATCGGGTGCCGTGGCCGTCATCGGTCAACGCGGCGTGGCCGATTGCGGTTTGCCTGGTCTGACGGTGGGTGACACCCGCGCGGCGCTGGGCTGGCTGGCCGCAGGCTGGCGCGCCCGTTTTGACATGCCGCTCATCGGCGTCACGGGCAGCAATGGCAAGACCACCGTCACCCAGATGATCGCGGCCGTCTTGCGCGCCTGGATGGCCGAGCAAGGCGATGCCGAGGCGGCCCTGGCCACGGCGGGCAACTTCAACAATGACATCGGTGTGCCCTTGACCTTGCTGCGCCTGCGCGAGGGCGTGCACCGTTGCGCCGTGGTTGAACTGGGCATGAACCACCCCGGTGAAATTGCGCAACTGGCCGCGCTGGCTGCGCCCACTGTGGGTCTGGTCAACAACGCCCAGCGCGAGCACCAGGAGTTCATGCACACGGTCGAAGCTGTGGCACGTGAGAACGGTGCCGTGCTGCAATCCTTGTCGCGCGATGGCGTGGCGGTCTTCCCGGCTGACGATGCCTACACCCCGGTGTGGCGCGAGCTGGCGCAGGGCCACTGCATCATCGACTTCGCAGCCGAGGGCGAGGCCGCTGTGACCCTGACCGCCTGCGATTGGCAGGCCGCCCCCACACCACACTGGCAGCTGCGCGTCCGCACCCCTGTGGGCGAGGCGGCCTTCAGCCTGCACATGGCGGGGCAGCACAACGTGCGCAACGCCCTGGCAGCCGTCGCAGCTGCGTTGGGGGCGGGGGTGCCCTTGCCGCTCATCGCCCAGGGTCTGCAGGCATTCGAGCCCGTCAAGGGCCGCTCGCAGCTGCGCTCGCTCACCTTGCATGGCCGCTCGCTCACCCTGGTGGACGACAGCTACAACGCCAACCCCGACTCCGTGCGCGCCGCCATCGACATGCTGGCCGGCTTGCCAGGCCCGCACTGGCTGGTGCTGGGCGACATGGGTGAGGTGGGCTCACAAGGTCCCGCCTTCCACGCCGAAGTTGGCCACTACGCCCGCGAGCGCGGCATCGAACACGTCTGGACGGCCGGCGAGCTGTGCGCCCATGCGGCGCAGGCTTACGGACCGTCCGCCCGTCATTTCCGCAGTGGCACCGACATCGTCGCCGCACTGCCCACCCCAGACCATGCCCCGGATGTGGGCTCGGTGCTGGTCAAAGGTTCTCGATTCATGAAGATGGAACACGTTGTCGCCGCACTCACCGGAGGTGCCCATGCTGCTTAACCTGGCCATGTGGCTGCAAAGTCTCCATCCCGAGTGGGGTTTCCTGCGCGTCTTTCAGTACCTGACCTTTCGGGCTTTGATGTCGGCCGTGACCGCCTTGCTGATCGGTCTGGCCCTGGGTCCGTTCGTGATCCGCAAACTCACCGAACTGAAGATCGGCCAGCCCATCCGTGAGTACGGCGTGCAGGAGCACATGGCCAAGCGAGGCACACCCACCATGGGCGGTGCACTGATCCTGTTGGCCATTGGCTTGTCCACGCTGCTGTGGTTCGACTGGGCCAACCGCTTTGTCTGGATCGTGATGATCGTGACCACCGGCTTCGGTGCCATTGGCTGGGTCGATGACTGGCGCAAGGTGGTGCTGAAAGACCCAGAGGGGATGCGCTCGCGCGAGAAGTACTTCTGGCAATCGCTGATCGGCTTGTTTGCCGCCATCTACCTCGCCTTCAATGTTTCCGAAGTCAACGCCCTGCGCGTGCTGGAGTTGTTTGGCAACTGGGTGGCTTCGGGCTTCTCCAACGAGCTGCCACCCAAGGCCGACCTGATCGTGCCTTTCTTCAAAACCATCAGTTATCCGCTGGGTGTGTGGGGTTTCATGCTGCTGACCTATGTCGTCATCGTGGGTACCAGCAATGCAGTCAACCTCACCGATGGCCTGGACGGTCTGGCCATCATGCCGGTGGTCATGGTCTCGGGTGCCTTGGGCATCTTTGCCTATGTCACGGGCAACGCGGTGTTTGCGCGCTATCTGCAGCTGCCGCACATTCCTGGCGCAGGCGAGCTGATGATTTTCTGCGCGGCGCTGTCGGGCGCAGGCCTGGCCTTCCTGTGGTTCAACGCCTACCCGGCCCAGGTCTTCATGGGCGACGTGGGCGCGCTGGCCCTGGGCGGTGCCCTGGGCACCATCGCCGTCATCGTGCGACAGGAAATCGTGCTGGCCTTCATGGGCGGCGTGTTTGTGGTCGAGGCCCTGTCCGTCATGGCCCAGGTCGCCTACTTCAAGTACACCAAACGCAAGTACGGCGAAGGCCGCCGCATCCTGCTGATGGCACCGCTGCACCACCACTTCGAAAAATCCGGCTGGAAAGAAACGCAGGTCGTGGTCCGTTTCTGGATCATCACCATGCTGCTGTGCCTGCTGGGCCTGTCCACCCTCAAGCTGCGCTGATCGAACGCCATGCACCACCTTCGTGACCTCACCGTGCTGATCCTGGGTCTGGGAGACTCGGGCCTGGCCATGGCGCGCTGGTGCGCCCGGTGCGGTGCCAGCGTGCGCGTGGCTGACACGCGCGCCCACCCGCCGCAAGCCGCGACCCTGGTCACCGATGTGCCGGGTGCCACGCTGCACCAGGGGCTGGATGTGGCCTTGCTGGATGGCGTGAGCCTGGTGCTCAAGAGCCCTGGCCTGATGCCCAATGCGCCCGATGTGGCCGCTTTGACGGCGCGTGCCGACGCCCTGGGCATTCCGGTGCGGGGCGAGCTGTCGCTGTTTGCCTCGGCCCTGGCCGACCTCAAGACCGATCTGGGCTACGCCCCGAAGGTGGTCGCCATCACCGGCACCAACGGCAAGACCACCACCACGTCCTTGACCGCCCAGCTCATCGAGCGTGCGGGCCTGCGCGTGGGCATGGCCGGCAACATTGGCCCGACCTTGATGGACACGCTGCGCCTGGCGCTGGACGCCGAACCGCCCAAGGACGCCGCGAGCGAAGCGACCGTCCCGTCTTTCGAGGCATTGCCCGAAGCCTGGGTGCTCGAGTTGTCGAGCTTCCAGCTCGATGGCGTGAGCAACTTCGAACCCGATGCTGCCGTGGTGCTCAACATCACGCAGGATCACCTTGACTGGCATGGCTTGATGGCTGCGTACGCTGCCGCCAAGGCCCGCATTTATGGCCAGCAGGCCGTGATGGTGATCAACCGTGATGACCCCGAAGTAGCTGCCATGGTGCCGCCGCCAGAGGTGAGCAAGTCGGGTGTGCGCGGGCGGCCGACCAGACTCGTCCACCGTCAGGTGGTGCGCTTCGGGCTGGACATGCCTCAGCATCCCGGCGACTTTGGTCTGGTGACCGAGGGTGGCATGGCGTGGCTGGTGCGTGCCCTTGAGGCCGACCCGACCGCCAAGCTCAAGAAAGGCGAGCAGGACGAAATCATCCTGCAGCGCCTGATGCCTTCAGACGCCTTGCGCATCCGCGGTCGTCACAACGCATCCAATGCGCTGGCAGCGCTGGCTTTGGCCACGGCCATCGGTTGCCCGCTGGCCCCCATGCTGCACGGTTTGCGCGAGTACCGTGGCGAGCCACACCGCGTCGAGCACATCAGCACCGTGGGCGGTGTCGATGCCATCGACGACTCCAAGGGCACCAACGTGGGGGCCACCGTGGCGGCCTTGCTGGGTCTTGGTGCCGATCTGTCGCCGGGCAAGCTCGTTGTCATTCTGGGTGGCGATGGCAAGGGTCAGGACTTCGGTCCGCTGGCCGAGCCGGTGGCCCGCTTTGCCCGCGCCGTGGCCCTGATCGGCCAGGACGCGGCGGTCTTGCAGTCCGTGCTGGCCGACGTCCGCACCCCGACGGGCGATGCCGTGCCGATGGTGCGCCATGACAGTCTGGAGGCCGCCACACGCTGGGCTTTTGCGCAGGCCAAGTCGGGCGATGCAGTGCTGCTGAGCCCGGCCTGCGCCAGTCTGGACATGTTCCGCAACTATGTCCACCGTGCCGAGGTGTTTGTGGCCACCGTGCGCGAACTGGCGATTGAACGGGGGGACATGGCATGAGCCAGACCCAGGTTCGTCGCATGCCCTGGGCTGCCTTGACAGACGCCGTGCGCGCCCGCTTCGGGCGTGGCGAGCCCGACGCTGTAGGCAGTCTGCCGGTGCGCGACTATGTCAATGTCAACGGGGGGCAGCGCACCCGCATGATGGGCTTTGATCAGCCCCTGGTGTGGGTGACCGTGTCCTTGATGCTGCTGGGTCTGGTGATGGTCTATTCGGCCACCATTGCCTTGCCCGACAGTCCGCGCTTTGCCAATTACACGCCGACCTTTTTTCTGCAGCGCCATCTGATCTCCCTGATGATGGCCATGTCTCTGGGGGCCGTTGCCACGCAGATCCCGATGGCCAGCTGGGAACGTCTGGCGCGCCCCTTGTTCATTTTCTCGTTGGTGCTGCTGATGCTGGTGCTGATCCCTGGCATCGGCAAGGTGGTGTACGGGGCACGCCGCTGGTTGCCGCTGGGCATCATGAACTTTCAGCCTTCCGAGCTGGCCAAGCTGGCCATCGTCCTGTATGCGTCGGACTACATGGTGCGCAAGATGGATGTGAAAGAGCGCTTCGTGCAGGCCGTCTATCCCATGGTCTTGGCCGTGGGCCTGGTGGGCGTGCTGCTGCTGGCCGAGCCTGACATGGGTGCCTTCATGGTGATTGCCACCATCGCCATGGCCATCCTCTTCCTGGGTGGGGTCAATGGCCGCATGTTCGCCCTCATCACGGGGGTATTGCTGGGCGCTTTCGGTCTGATGATTTCACTGAGCCCGTGGCGGCGCGAGCGCATCTTCGCCTACCTCGACCCCTGGTCCGAGCAGAACGCCCTGGGCAAGGCCTACCAGCTCACGCACTCGCTGATCGCCTTTGGGCGGGGCGAGATCTTTGGCGAAGGCCTGGGCTCCAGCCTGGAAAAGCTGCATTACCTGCCCGAAGCCCACACCGACTTCCTGCTCGCTGTGATCGGCGAAGAGTTGGGCTTCATTGGCGTCTCTGCCGTGATCCTGACCTTCTTCTGGCTGGTCGT
Source organism: Aquabacterium sp. (assembly GCA_017994835.1). Classification (GTDB taxonomy): domain Bacteria; phylum Pseudomonadota; class Gammaproteobacteria; order Burkholderiales; family Burkholderiaceae_C; genus Aquabacterium. Next base: position 16,661 of record JAGOKC010000018.1, read on the forward strand.
GCGCCTGTTCAACATCGGCCGTCAGGCCATCGCGCTCGACCGCGTGTTCGCGGGCCTGGTGGCCCAGGGTGTGGCGGTGTGGATGGGCGGCCAGGGCTTCATCAACATGGGCGTGAACCTGGGCGTGCTGCCCACCAAGGGCCTGACGCTGCCGCTGATGAGCTTCGGCGGCTCGGGCCTGCTGCTCAACGCCATCGCGCTGGCCATTTGCTTGAGGGTGGACATGGAGAATCGCCAACTCATGCGAGGAGGCCGAGCATGAGCACCTCATCACGTCACCTCGTCATCATGGCGGCTGGCACCGGCGGCCACATCATGCCCGGCCTGGCCGTGGCCGATGAAATGAAGCGCCGTGGCTGGACCGTGAGCTGGCTGGGCACCGAAGGTGGCATGGAAAACCGCCTGGTGCCACCTGCCGGCATCCCGATGGACACCATTTCCTTCAACGGCCTGCGCGGCAAGGGTGCCAAGGGCGCATTGCTGGGCGGCTTCAAGCTGCTCAAGGGCTTTGCCGAGTGCGCCCGCATCCTCAAAGCCCGACAGGCCACCGCCGTGCTGGGCATGGGTGGGTATGTCTGCTTCCCCGGCGGCCTGATGGCCAAGGCCCGGGGCCTGCCGCTCGTGATGGTGAACGCCGATGCGGCCCTGCTGCTCAGCAACAAGGCCTTGCTACCCCTGACCAATGTGCTGGCCTGCGGTTTCGATGGTCCGGCTGCGCGCCACAAGGTGGCCCGCGTCACCGGCAACCCCGTGCGCGCCGAGATCGAGGCCATCGCGCCACCGGCAGAGCGCTTTGCCGGCCGCACCGGTCCGCTGCGCGTGCTGATCGTCGGTGGCAGCCTGGGCGCGCGCGCGCTCAACGAGGTCATCCCGCAGGCCTTGGCCCTGATCCCGGCCGAACAGCGCCCCCGCATCACGCACCAGACCGGCATGGCCAACCTGGACGCGGTCAAGGCCAGCTACGCCCAGGCCGGACTCGATCCGGCGACCGATGCCGAGGTGCTGCCCTTCATCAACAACATGGCCAAGCGCCTGGCCGATTGCGACGTCATCGTCTGCCGCGCCGGGGCCATCACCGTCAGTGAGCTGTGCGCCGCCGGGGTGCCCAGCGTGCTGATCCCGCTGGTGGTCTCCACAACCGCACACCAGCGCGACAACGCCGAGTACATGGCCGAGCATGGTGCCGCCGTGCACCTGCCACAGGCCGAGATGTCGGCCGCGTCGCTGGCGCAGCGTCTGCAAGGTCTGCAACGCGATGAACTGCTGGCCATGGCCCGCAAGGCCCGTGGTCTGGCCCGTCTCCAATCGGCCGCCGCCGTGGCCGATGCCATCGAAGAAAACGTGAAACCCTCCAACGCAAAGGCGTCCCCATGAAGCACGCCGTCAAACACATCCATTTCGTGGGCATCGGTGGTGCCGGCATGAGCGGCATCGCCGAGATCCTGCACAACCTGGGCTACGTCGTCTCGGGCTCCGACCAGGCCGACAGCGCCACCTCGCGCCGCCTGGCCTCGCTGGGCATCACCGTCCATGTGGGCCACGATGCCGCGCACATCGACGGTGCCGAAGCCGTGGTCACCTCCACCGCCGTGAAGGGTGACAACCCAGAGGTGATCGCCGCGCGCGCCAAACGCATCCCCGTGGTGCCGCGCGCCGTGATGCTGGCCGAGCTGATGCGCCTGCGCAAGGGCATCGCCATTGCCGGCACGCATGGCAAGACCACCACCACCTCGCTGGTGACCGACATCCTGACCGAAGCCGGGGTGGACCCGACCTTCGTGATCGGCGGCAAGCTGCACAGCGCCGGGGCCAACTCGGCCCTGGGCAAAGGCGAGTTCATTGTGGTCGAGGCCGACGAGTCGGACGCCTCCTTCCTGAACCTGATGCCGGTGCTGGCGGTGGTGACGAACATCGACGCCGACCACATGGAGACCTACGGCCACGACTTCGCGCGGCTCAAGCAGGCCTTCGTGGACTTCCTGCACCGCATGCCCTTCTACGGCTCGGCCATCCTGTGTGGCGACGATCCGGGCGTGCGCTCCATCATCCCGCTGGTCTCGCGCCCCGTGATCACCTACGGCTTTGGTGAAGACGCCCAGGTGCGGGCCGTCGATGTCGAGGCCTTGCCCGGCGGCCAGATGCGCTTCACCGTGCAGCGCCGCAACGGCATCGTCATGCCCGACATGCACGTGACCCTCAACCTGCCCGGCGTGCACAACGTGCTCAACGCGCTGGCGGCGATCGCGGTTGCAACCGAAATCGAAGTGGCCGACGAGCCCATCATCCGCGCCCTGGGCGCGTTCACTGGCGTGGGCCGCCGCTTCCAGCGCTATGGCGAGCACCCTGCCGCCGGCGGTGGGCGCTTCACGCTGATCGACGACTACGGCCATCACCCTGTCGAGATGGCCGCGGTCATTGCGGCCGCGCGCGGTGCCTTCCCCGGTCAGCGCCTGGTGCTGGCCTTCCAGCCGCACCGCTACACCCGCACGCGCGACTGCTTTGAAGACTTCGTCAAGGTGCTGGGCACCGCCGATGCCGTGCTGCTCACCGAGGTCTATGCCGCTGGCGAAGCCCCCATCGTCGCCGCCGACGGTCGTGCGCTGACCCGCGCCGTGCGCGTGGCGGGCAAGGTCGAGCCCGTGTTCGTCGATGAGGTGAACGACATGCCCCAGGCCATCGCCGCCAACACCCGCGACGGGGACGTGGTGATCTGCATGGGCGCCGGCTCGATCGGCACCGTGGCCGGCAAGACCGCCGAACTGTTGAAAGAGAAGACGGAATCATGAGCACCCTTCACCTCACCGCCCCGACGGTGAACCCTGCTGACCTGGGCAAGGTGGCCGTCCTGATGGGGGGCACCTCGGCCGAGCGCGATGTCTCGCTGATGTCGGGTGCGGGCGTGCTGCAAGCCCTGCAATCGCAAGGCGTGAACGCCTTCGCTTTCGATCCCGCCGAGCGTCCGCTGCAAGACCTCAAGGCCGAAGGCGTGGACCGCTGCTTCATCGCCCTGCATGGCCGTGGCGGTGAAGACGGCACCGTGCAAGGCGCGCTCGAACTGCTGAAGATCCCCTACACCGGCTCCGGCGTGATGGCTTCGTCCATCGCCATGGACAAGGTCATGACCAAGCGCATCTGGCGCTTCGAAGGGCTGCCCACGCCGGAATGGCGCCTGGTGGCCAATGCCCACGAGTGCGAGCAGGCGCTGGTGGCCCTGGGTGCGCCGATGATCGTCAAGCCCGCCCGTGAAGGTTCCTCCATCGGCCTGACCAAGGTGACCGACGCATCGCAATGCGCCGCTGCCTATGCCGCCGCCGCCCAGCACGACCCCGAAGTGCTGTGCGAACAGTTCATCGAAGGCGAAGAGACCACCTGCCCGGTGCTGATCGTCGATGGCCAGGCCCAGGCGCTGCCCGTCATCCGCATCGTCGCCCCGGGCGGCAACTACGACTACCAGAACAAGTACTTCACCGATGAGGTCAAGTACCTGTGCCCCAGCGAACTCGATGCGGGCGAAGAGGCCGAGATCCAGCGCGAAGTGGTGCGGGCGTTCAAGACCCTGGGTTGCCGGGGCTGGGCGCGTGCCGACGTGATGATCCGCAAGGCCGACCGCCAGCCCTTCCTGCTGGAGATCAACACCTCGCCCGGCATGACCGGGCATTCGCTGGTGCCCATGTCCGCCAAGGTGGCGGGCCTGAGTTACGAGCAACTGTGTCTGCACCTGCTGGCCTCGGCCAGCCTCGACACCACCACCCACTGAACCCTGGACTGACCCAAAGCCACCATGCTTGCCGCCGCCGCCCTTAACCGCTACACCTCGCCCGACGAGACGCCGCAAGACGTCCGCTGGATGAACGCGGCCGCTGCTGCGTTGGTGCTTGTGGCGGTGCTGATGGTGCTGGCCTCAGGTTTGCTCAAGCTGGCACGCGTGCCCTACTTTGATTTGCAACGCGTGCAGCTCGAAGGTGACCTGCAGCGCAACAACCTGGCCACCGTGCGCGCCAACACCGTGCCGCGCCTGTACGGTGGTTTCTTCGAGGCTGACTTGCAGCGCAGCCGCGGTATCTTTGAATCGGTGCCCTGGGTGCGCAAGGCTGTGGTGCGCCGGGTGTGGCCCAACCAGCTGCGCGTCACGCTCGAAGAGCACCAGCCCGCTGCGTACTGGCGTCAGGCGCACAGCGAAGACCAGCTCGTGAACACCTTTGGCGAGGTGTTTGACGCCAACCTCGGTGACGTCGAAGACGAACACCTGCCTACGCTCGAAGCCCCCGCCACCACCGGTGCCGATCAGTCCGCGCACATGCTGCAGATGCTGCACCGTCTGCAGACCGTGTTCAAGACCTTGGGTGAAGTGGAGACTCTCAAGTTGAGCGACCGCGGCTCGTGGTCGCTGCAACTCGATGACGAAGCGCAGGTGGTGCTGGGACGTGGCAGCGACGATGAAGTCATTGCACGCGCTGAACGCTTCGCCGCGACCCTGCCCGAATTGCGCCGCCACTACCCGGCACCTCTGTCACAAGCCGATCTGCGCTATCCGCAGGGTTATGCCGTCAAGCTCCGTGGCCTGACAACCCTGCAAGATGGCGCGGCTCCTCCCAAGCAACCCCAGTTTTCAACGCGTTAACGCAAACACACCATGGCCAAGGAATACAAGGATCTGGTTGTCGGACTCGACATCGGCACTGCCAAGGTGATGGCAGTCGTCGCCGAAGTCATGCCGGGCGGTGAGCTGCGTCTGGCAGGCCTGGGCATGGCCCCCAGCCACGGCCTCAAGCGCGGGGTGGTCGTCAACATTGACGCCACCGTGCAGTCCATTCAGCAAGCACTCAAAGAGGCCGAGCTGATGGCCGACTGCAAGATCGGCCGCGTCTGGACCGGCATCACCGGCAGCCATATCCGTGGTCAGAACAGCACTGGCATGGTCATCGTGCGCGACAAGGAAGTCGCCCCGATTGATGTGCAGCGCGTGGTCGAAACCGCCAAGGCCATCAACATCCCCAACGACCAGCGCCTGCTGCTGGTCGAACCGCAAGAGTTCATCATCGACGGGCACGAAGTCAAAGAGCCCATTGGCATGAGCGGTGGCCGTCTGGAGGTCAAGGTCCACATCGTGACCGGCGCGCAAAGTGCGGCCGAGAACATCGTCAAGTGCGTGCGCCGCTGCGGCCTCGAAGCCGAGCAACTGGTGCTCAACCCCAGCGCGTCAAGTTCGGCCGTGCTGACCGAGGACGAAAAGTCCCTGGGCGTGGCGATGGTGGACATTGGCGCGGGCACCACCGACGTGTCCATCTTCACCGATGGCTCGGTGCGCCACACCGCCGTCATCCCGATTGCCGGTGACCTGATCACCAGCGACATCGCGATGGCGCTGCGCACGCCGACGAAGGACGCCGAAGACATCAAGGTCGATTACGGCGTGGCCAAGCAACTGCTGGCCGACCCGAACGAACACGTCGAGGTTCCCGGCCTGGGCGACCGCGCCCCGCGCATGCTCTCGCGTCAAGCGCTGGCCGGCGTGATCGAGCCGCGCGTCGAAGAGATTTTCTCGCTGGTTCACCAGGTGATCCGCGAGTCTGGTTACGAGGAACTGTTGTCGTCGGGCATTGTCCTGACGGGCGGCTCGGCGGTCATGCCTGGCATGGTCGAACTGGCCGAAGACATCTTCCTCAAGCCTGTGCGCAAGGGGACGCCCTTGTACGCAGGCCCCCTCCACGACATGGTGGCCAGCCCCCGCTCGGCCACCGTCATGGGCTTGCTTGAAGAAGCAAGGCTCGCGCGTTCGCGCGGGATGAAAGCCGCGCAGCAGGTCGGGTCTGTCAAGACTCTCTACGCCCGCGCACGCGACTGGTTCATTGGCAGTTTCTAAAAACAAGTTTCACACGATTTCAACCGGCAACCGTTAGACAAGAGAGAGGTATGACATGGCCATCGAGATGATCGACAACTTTGACATGGGTACACAGATCAAGGTGATCGGCGTGGGCGGCGGCGGCGGCAACGCTGTCGAGCACATGATCAACGAGAGCGTGCAGGGCGTGCAGTTCATCTGCGCGAACACCGACTCGCAAGCCCTGAACCGCTCCAGCGCCGAGGTTCAGCTGCAGCTGGGCACCTCCGGGCTGGGCGCAGGTGCCAAGCCCGAGGCAGGCCGTGCCGCCGCCGAAGAGGCTGTGGACCAGATCCGCACTGCGCTGGACGGCGCGCACATGGTGTTCATCACCGCCGGTATGGGCGGTGGCACGGGCACGGGTGCCGCGCCTGTGATCGCCCGCGTGGCCAAGGAAATGGGCATCCTCACCGTCGGTGTAGTGACCAAGCCTTTTGAATTCGAAGGCAACCGTCGCCTCAAGCAGGCTGACGCAGGTCTGGCCGAGCTCGAAGCCAATGTCGATTCGCTGATCGTGGTCCTCAACGAGAAGCTGCTCGAAGTCATGGGCGACGACGTCACCCAGGAAGAAGCCTTCGGCAAAGCCAACGACGTGCTCAAGAACGCTGTCGGCGGTATCTCCGACATCATCCACATCCCTGGTCTGGTGAACGTTGACTTCGAAGACGTCAAGACCGTGATGAGCGAGCCTGGCAAGGCCATGATGGGCACCGCCACCGCTGGCGGCCCGGACCGCGCCACCAAGGCTGCCGAAGCTGCCGTGGCCTGCCCGCTGCTCGAAGGCATCGACCTGTCGGGTGCCCGTGGCGTGCTGGTGCTGATCGCGGCCTCCAAGGCGACCTTCAAGCTGGCCGAGTCGCGCAACGCGATGAACACCATCCGTCGCTATGCTGCCGATGAAGCGCATGTGATCTACGGTACGGCCTACGACGAAAGCCTGGGCGACCAACTGCGGGTCACCGTGATCGCCACGGGTCTGAGCAGCGCCCGGCGTGCCACCGCCCCGATGACTGTTGTGCACAGTGCCCTGCGCACCGGCACCGACAACATCCCTGTGCTGACCGATTTGGTGGCCCCGCATCCCAGTGGCCTGGGCGTGGGTCGTGCCACAGCCGGTGGTGACTTCAGTGGTTTGAACACCCCGAGCGTATGGCGCAGTGGCCGCACACAGGCGACCGCGAAGGTGGACGCACTCGCCAGCAACGGTATGGACGAGATCGAGATCCCGGCCTACCTGCGTCGCCAGGCTGACTGATTTCGCTGCCTCTCTCGTTGTTGCCATTTTCCCCCTGCGCCTTGCCGGTCGCAGGGGGTTTTTGGCCTGTTTGTCATCTTGAACGCTCAGTCAAATCGGTGTGAACCGGCTGACAAGGCTCCCCAGACGGTGTTCGTCAAGGGCACATAGCCTGCAGGGGTGAGCACATACAAGGCATCGTGAACCACACTGGGGTCAAACCCTTCGCGCTTGAGCGCCACCTTGCTGTACTTGAACGTGGCGGTGACCGCGTGGTCGTCACGCAAACGCAAAAACAGCGGCACCGCATAACGGGGCAACTGCGCGTACAAAGCTCGCGCCAGCGCACTGCCGTCCAATGATCTGGTCTGGTCACTCAGCGTGATCGCCGCCATCCCGGCGCGCCCGTCTGCGCCCGGTACCGTCACCCCATACACCACTGCCTCGGCCACTTCGGGCTGATGCGCCAGCGCGCCTTCCACCTCGGTGGTGGCGACGTTCTCGCCCTTCCAGCGAAAGGTGTCGCCCAACCGGTCGATGAACTGCATGTGATGCAGACCCTGGTGTCGCACCAGGTCGCCGGTGTTGAACCAGGCATCGCCCTTCTTGAAGACGTTGCGCAGCACCTTGGCTTCGGTGGCCTTGCTGTCGGTATAGCCATCCAGCGGCGCGCGGTCGGTGATCTCGGTGATGAGCAGACCCACCTCGCCGCGATCAACCCGACTCATGTACTGGCGACGGCCGCTGCGCACGGGCTCCTCGGTCTCCATGTCCATGCGGACAATGCCAAAAGACAGTGGGCACAGACCCGTGGTGCGAGGCAGGCCCAGGGCATTGATGAAGGCCAGATTGCACTCGCTGGCGGTGTAGAACTCGGCAATGTGCGCGATGCCGAAGCGCTGTTGGAAGGCGTCCCAGATCTCGGGGCGCAGTCCGTTGCCGATGATGGCCCGCACGCGGTGGGAACGGTCGTTGGGGCGCTCGGGCTGATTGAGCAGGTAGCGGCACAATTCGCCGATGTAGCAAAAAGATGTCGCCTGATGACGGCGGATGTCATCCCAGAAACCACTGGCGCTGAATTTGCGCGCGATCACCAGGCAGGCACCAGCCCCCAGCGCGGCCCCCCACGAAACCGTCAGGGCGTTGTTGTGATACAGCGGCAAAGGGCAGTACAGCACGTCATCAGGACGCAAGCGCAGACCCAGCACACCCATGCCGGACATGCAGCGGTGCCAGCGGTAGTGCGACATCACCGAGGCCTTGGGCAGGCCTGTGGTGCCTGAAGTGAAAACGTGAAATGCAGGCTGATGCAGAAACATGGCAGCCGTTTCGGGTGGATTGTGGCTGGGGGCCACCGCCAGACGCTCGCTCGCCCAGGTCAGCTCCGGAGGCGGGGGGGCGTCGCCTTCCCACCACCAGCGGTCGCACAGCGCGGCGCGCTCGGCAGGGGGCAGACTGTCCAGGGCTTCGGTGCAGGCCTCGCCGACCAGCATCAGGACAGGGTGGGTGAGGCGGATGCTGTGCGCCAGCACCTCACCGCGTTGCTGGTTGTTCACCATGGTGGCCACGGCACCCAGCTTGACGATGCCCAGCACCCAGGCGATGACCTCGGCCCGGTTGTCGAGCAGCACCCCCACCGCATCCCCGGACTTGACCCCGGCCGCCTGCAGGGTGTGGGCGCAGCGGTTGGCCCAGGCGTTGAGCTCGGCATAGGTCCAGCGGCGCTCACCGCAGACCAGTGCAGGCTGGTCGGGCGTGCGCGCTGCCTGGTCGGCGAAGGTCTGGCCGATCGAACCCTGACGCGTCGGCTTGAGCAGCGCCAAGCCAACGAGGCCCTTGAGCAGCAGGCGGAAATCGGTGCGAACGGTGCGCCAGGCGGCCTTGACCCAGTCCGTCAGACTCAGGGTGGTGGGCGCAGCAGGGGCCCGTTCGGTAGCAGGTGATGTCATCGGGTCAGTCTAGGTGTCAGGGCACAGCAGGCGATTTTGCCATGTGATAACGGATGGCATTAAGGGATGAAAGCGTGCCATGACGAGGGTCAATGATCCAGACCAGCCAGCGCCGTTTCGCGAGCATGGTCAATGGCCTGCCCGATGGCCGGTCCCTTCAACCCCTGCGACAGGGCCGTGGCCGAGACCTGGGCCGTGTCCACCGCCAGGCACAGGTTCAGCGCGCGCTGCAGCCGCGCCCCTTGGGGGTAGGGCTGCGCACTGAAACCCAGGCGACCTCGGGCATCGCATTCACAGGCCAGCAGCACCTCGGCAAAGCGCTGCGGCTTGCGCCAGGCGTCGCAACGCCCCAGCAGCCGCAGCACGGCGGCCGCCCCGAAGTTGCCGCTGCCATGGATGTTGCCGTGTTCACGGGCCACCACATCGGCCAGCTCGCGGCACTCGTTGGGCACGCGCAGCCGGGCGTTGACCGCCTGCAGCAACTGCACGCTGCGGCCTTCGTGGCCGAGGTGACGGGGCAGGATGTCGGCCGGGGTGGTGCCCTTGCCCAGATCGTGGCCCAGGCAGGCGTAGCGCACGGGCAAGGGGGCGTTCAGCTGCGCGGCCATGTCCAGCACCATCATCACGTGCACGCCGGTGTCGATCTCGGGGTGGTAATCGGCGCGCTGGGGTACGCCCCACAGGCGGGCCAGCTCGGGCAAGAGTCGCACCAGCGCACCGCAATCGCGCAGCACCTCGAACATCCGAGAGGGGCGCGCTTCCATCAAGCCGCGCGCCAGTTCCTGCCACACGCGCTCGGCCACCAGGTGGTCCACCTCACCGGCGTCCACCATCTGGCGCATCAAGGCCTGGGTCTCGTCGGCCACCGTGAAATCGGGGAAGCGGGCCGCAAAGCGTGCCAGACGCAGGATGCGCACCGGATCTTCGGCAAAAGCCGTTGAGACATGCCGCAGCACCTGCGCGGCCAGGTCGCGCTGACCACCATGCGGGTCGATGACGTGGCCCTCGGCATCTTCGGCCATGGCGTTGATGGTCAGATCACGGCGAACCAGATCGTCTTCCAGCGTGACGTCCGGGGCGGCATGGATCTGGAAGCCATGGTAGCCGTGACCGTGCTTGCGCTCGGTGCGGGCCAGCGCGTATTCCTCATGCGAGGCGGGATGCAGGAAGACGGGAAAGTCTTTGCCCACCGGCCGAAAACCGGCCGTCACCATGGCCTCGGGCGTGCTGCCCACCACCACCCAGTCACGGTCGCCGCCAGGGCGGCCCAGCAAGCGATCGCGCACCGCGCCGCCAACGAGATAGATCTGCATGGTTGGCAGTGTAGCGAGAGCGTTGCCAGCGCGCAGGCGTGGTCACGCTTCCCGGCTCAGTCTTGAGGGGGTGTTGCCCTTTTCAGCGCCGCCAGGGCGAGGTACTCGGCCACCGGTACCTCTTCCGCACGGCGTTGCAGGTCAAAGTCCATCTCAATGCCGTGTTGCGTCATCCACGCGCCCAGCGTGTGGCGCAAAATCTTGCGGCGCTGCGAAAAGGCCACCGCCACCATCCGGGTGAACTCGACCAGGTCAATGTCTGGCGGTGTCGCCAGCGGCACCATCCGCACCACCGCAGAGTCCACCTTCGGGGGCGGGTCGAACGAACCTGGCGGCACGTCCACCACGCACTCCATGCGGTAGCGCCACTGCAGCATCACGCTCAGGCGGCTGTAGTCCTTGCAGCCGGGCTTGGCCACCATGCGGTCCACCACTTCCTTTTGCAGCATGAAGTGCTGGTCCACCACCTGGTCAGCCCAGGGCAGCAGGTGGAACAGGATGGGGCTGGAGATGTTGTAGGGCAGGTTGCCGATCAGGCGCAGCTTCTGGCCGGCCTCCTGCGCCAAGGCACCGAAGTCCACCTTCAGCACATCGGACTCGATGACGTTCAGCTCAGGGCGCTTGCGCAGGCGGGCGGCCAGGTCGCGGTCGAGCTCGATCACGGTGAGCGTGTCGCAACGCTCGACCACCGGATTGGTCAATGCGCCCAGGCCGGGGCCGATTTCGATCAGATGCTGTCCGGGCTGTGGCGCAATCGCGCGCACGATCTCGTCGATGACGCCGTGGTCAACCAGGAAGTTCTGCCCGAAGCGCTTGCGGGCAATGTGCCCGCCGCCCCCTTGCACGGCACGCTTGCCGCGGTGATCAAGGCTCATCGCGCATTTCCACCCAGGCTGCTGCACGCAGCTCACGGGCCCAGTCTTCGTAGGCAGACTCGAAGCGGCGTTCGCGCAGCACGCTGCGGGCGGCTTCACGCTTTTGAGCGTCTGAAAGCTTGACCTCGCGCCGGTCAATCAACTGAATCAGGTGCACCCCGAAACGGCTGACCACGGGTTGCGAGATTTCACCGGCTTGCAGGGCTGTCAGGGCACGCTCGAACTCGGGCACGAACTGGCCGGGCGAGGCCCAGCCCAACTCACCCCCGTTGGCGGCGCTGCCGTCTTGCGAATGCTGCCGCGCCATCTGCGCAAAGCTGTTGCTGCCACCAACGATGTCCTTGCGGATCGCCGTCATGCGGGCCACCTGGTCCTGGGTGGATTCTTGGGGGGTGCTGCGCAGCAGGATGTGACGACTGCGCTGCTGCGTGTAGGTGGCCTCGGCGCTGTTTTCGCGCTCGGTCAGCTTGACGATGTGAAAGCCCGCGTTGGAGCGCACCAGCGGGGCCACTTCGCCCACCTTGAGATTGCGCACTGCTGACACGAACAGATCGGGCAGGCGGCTGACCGGCATCATGCCGAAGGCCCCACCCTGATCCTTGGTGCGCGTGTCAGCCGAATGTGTGCGCGCCAGCTGGTTGAAGTTGCCCCCGATGCGGGCCTGCTCATGCACCTGGCGGGCCTTGGCCTGCAGGGTCTCGATCTGCGCAGGCGTGGCTTGCTCCGGGACCGGGATCAGGATGTGCGCCACATTGAGCGCCACCTCGGTTTGGGCCGCCGGGTCGGTGGCCAGGAAGGCGTCAAGGTCGCTGTCGCTGATCTGGATGCGGGCATTGACCTCGCGGTCGCGCAGGCGTTGCAGCAAGATCTGCTCGCGCAGGCTGGCACGGTAGCGCGGGTAGTCCAGGCCATCGGCTTCCATGCGGCGCTGCATTTCGCGCAGGGTCAGCTTGTTCTGCGAGGCAATGTTCTCGATGGCCCCGTCAATCTCGACCTCGGTCACCCCCAGGCCGATGGCGCGTGCGTGCGACAGTTGCACCTTCTCGTCAATCAAGGCATCGAGCACCTGGCGGCGCAGTTCATCGTCTGGCGGCAATTTGCTGCCAGGGGGGGCGGTGTCCTGAATGCGGGCCACCCGCTTGTCCACGTCGGTGTGGGTGATGGGCTCCTGGTCCACCACGGCCACGATGTAATCCGCCGTGGTGGGGCTGCCGGCCAGCTTGAGTTCGTTGCTCAACAGGCGGGCACCAGGAATGCGTGGCACCACCGAGGGGGCGTCCGGGTTGCGCAACTGGGCCTGCGTCGGGGTCAGGCTGGTGAGCAACAGGCTCAGGCACAAACCCTGAAGCGCAGGGAGCAGGCGGGGCTTACGGGAGGGGTGTGTCATCGTCTAGGAATTGCTGGGGAGCGAGGGCCGGAGGCTGTTGCGCATCGTCGCGCAGCAGGCGGTAGCCAGGGATATTGTCCTGCAAGGTGCGCAGAGGGTTCGAGCCCAGGGCCAATCGAGACAGGCCGATGAGTTCGAGTTGGAACATGAGGCGGGTGGTGGCTTCGCTTTGACCAAGGGCCACGCGCTCCATCACGAAGCGACCGATCCAGCAGCCCGCATCGTATTCGACCCCCGCCAGCGTGTTGGTGAAGCGGTGGTCGCGCTTGTCATAGACCACCCGTCCCACGGTGTACCACGTACCGCCGCAGGATGGTGCGGAACCACTCAGGATCTGACCGGGTTTGGCTACATCGGTTGAGCTGGCCAGCGACATCACCTCTTGCAGAGGAGGTTTGCGACCCGCCAGGGGCCACTGCCAGCCGATCTCGATCTGCTCGCTCTTGTCGCGGTTGTAACGGTAGGTGGCCCCAATGGTGCGCCAGGCACCGGGTGAGAAGCGTGCCCCCAGGGTGGCTTGCTGTGTGGCCTGGTTGTCGGCCCCCAGTTGAACCGTGCCATCGAGGTACCAGTTCGGGATCACGTGGGTGGACCCCAACAGCAGCATGTCCGACAGTCCGGCCTTGATGGGCTCGGTTCCGTTCGGGTTGAGGCGCTGATCGGACAGCAGCCACTTTTGCACCACGCCGAAGCGCAGGGTCTCGGTGCCTCGCTCATTGAGCAGGCGCGAGGTGGCTCCCATCGTGATCTCGTTGGCGTCTGAGATGCGGTCCACGCCGGTGAAGGCGTTGTCGTTGTTGTCGCTGCTGAAGATGGCGTACTGGTTGAAGTCGCGTGGCGCGCTGTCAAACAGCGGCAGCATGCTTTGATCGCGGTAGGGGGTGCGTACATAGCGCACGCGCGGCTCCAGGGTCTGCGTCAACTGGTGGCCAAACAGCTCGACCGGGCGTTCCAGTTCAGTGCGGGCGTCAAGGCTGAAGGTGGGGATGGTGCGGGTGACACTACGCCGCTCGCCACCCGCAGCCCGATCCAGATCGTAATTGGTGCTGTGCAGGGCCAGGCGTGGTGTGAGCGTCAGTGGCCCCAGATCAAAGGGCTGATCGAGTTGCCCCACTGCGTGCAAACGGTTGCCCGACACCTTGCCCTCGTCAGGATGCGTGAAACGGTTGAACTCGCCCTGCAGTTGCCAGTTGAGGCCTTGTGCCACACCGCTGCGGCTGCGGATGCCCACTTGGGGCGTGCGCCGGTAGGGTGCTTCGATGGCGCTGAGCGCCGGGTCGGAAGCCGGGTCCAGATCCTTGAGGGTCTGCCAGGTTTGCACGCCGGCATACAGCGTGGTCTGACTGTCGCCCAGACCCCAGTTGCGTTCGTTGAGCACTCGCTCCACGCTCAGGTGGCTATCGTACAAACGCGGCGTGTCGGATGGCAGGGAGTGGGCAAAGTCACGCCAGTAGTCATCGTCGGACACGCGCTGCCACTGAAGGTCGTAAACAGTCTGCGAGGGCGAACTGCCTACACGCAAGCTGCCTTGATGTGCGAAGTCGACCATGCCACGCGAGCGTGTGGCCACGCGGTCGTTGGGCATTCCAAACAGGTTCAGCGTGCCTCGGTCGCGCGGGTTCAGGTAACGGTACTCCAGGTCCAGTCCCAGTCCACGACGGGTGGACAGCAGGGGCGCGATGGTGGCGTCCTGATCGGGGGCAATGTTCCAGTAATACGGCAGCGAAAACTCGAAACCGCTCTTGCTGTCGAAATAAAAGCTCGGCGGCAGTAGGCCCGATTTGCGGGCATCGCTGAGCGGAAAGCTCAGGTACGGGGCCGCCAGAATGGGCACGCCCTTGAACCAGATCACCGCATTGCGGGCGGTGCCCTCGTTGGCCTCCATGTCCATGAAGACGCTGCTGGTCTGCAGTGACCAGTCGGGCTCGCCCGGCAAGCCATCGGCGGTGTTGGCCGGGGTGCAACTGCTGTAAGTGGTGCGGGTGGCGCGCAGACGCTTTTCACCCAGAAATTCGACCAGATCGGCGTGCCCGCCCGCGCGGGTGCGTGCAAACCAGAAATGCGGCCGCACGAATTCACCCTCCAGACGATCGAGCTGCAGCGACAGCTCCGGCCCGATGAAGATGTTGCCCTGACGTGCCACCCGCACCTTGCCCAGCGCGCGGGCCGTGTTGTCACGTTGGGTGTGGATCAGCTCATCGGCCCGCAGAGACAGGTCACCTTGACGCAGGCGCACCGAACCCGTGGCGCGGGTGCGTTCGCCCGCTTCGCCTTCCAGGTGGTCGGCCTCGAAATACATCGGCTCCTTGCCCCGCTGGCTGCCGGTGACGACGCTGGGCAGGGAGAAAGACAAACCCACAGGCGCGGAGGCGGCCGTGGCCGGGGCTGCTGCAGCAGCCGTAGCCGCAGCCTGGGCCAGCAGATTGGGCGGCGACGCATCCACCGCCTGGGCGCGCGCAGACGCTGTCAGGGCGAGGCTCGCCAGCGCCAGTCCGGCCGCCAGAGCGGTCGGGGTCCAGCGGGTGGCAAGGGGGCGTCGAGGGGGGCAAGCCAGGAGGGGATTCACGGTCACGGTGGCGCGTCGCTAAAAGGGCGGCGGCGGGGCCTGCGCGGTCGCGTGCGGGCCTTGCCTAAAATCGGTGCATTATTTCATGCCCCTTCGTTTTCTGATCGATCTCTGAAACCGCCATGACAACTGCGTCGTCCACACCGGCTTCGGCCTCCTCCGCTTGCGCCATTCTCTGGGCCGATCCGGCCCGCCAGCAGGCCTTCGAGGCCTGGCTGTCCGCGCAGGCGAGCCGCCACAGCGTGCGGCCCGCCACCTTGCGTTCGGCCAGCGCCGATGCGAGTTTTCGGCGCTACTTCAGGGTCGATGCCCCTCAAGGCTCGCTCATCATCATGGACGCCCCACCCGACAAGGAGGACTGCCACCCCTTCGTCGCCGTGGCCCGACTGCTCGAAGCGGGTGGCGTGGGTGTGCCCCACATCCTGGAGTGGGACGAGGCCCAGGGCTTCATGCTGCTGTCCGACCTGGGGCAGCACACCTTCCTGGCCACGCTGGAGGCGACCGACTACGAACATGCCCCCGGCTCAGTCAACCGCGCCCGTTACCTGAGTGCGATCGACGAACTGGTGCGCCTGCAGGCTGTGCCCGCTGACAGCCTGCCACCCTACGATGACGCTCTGCTGCAGCGTGAAATGGACCTGCTGCCAGACTGGTACCTGACCCAGTTGCGCGGCATCACCCTGGACGACGACACCCGCGCCCTGCTCGACACGGCCTTTGCGCTCATCAAGACCGAGGTGCTGGCCCAGCCCACCGGTTTCGTGCACCGCGACTATCACAGCCGCAACCTCATGGCCGACCCGCTGGACCCGAAAGCCCGCCTGGGCGTCATCGACTTCCAGGACGCCGTGCGCGGCCCTCTGACCTACGACCTGGTCTCGCTGCTGCGCGACGCCTACGTCATCTGGGACGAGGACATCCAGCTCGACTACGCCGTGCGCTACTGGGAAAAGGCACGCAAGGCCGGCTTGCCCGTGGCGGCAGACTTTGCCGATTTCTGGCGGCAGTTCGAGTGGATGGGCCTGCAGCGCCACCTCAAGGTGCTGGGCATTTTTGCCCGCCTGGCCCTGCGCGACGGCAAGCGCCAGTACCTGGACGACATCCCTCGCGTGTGGACCTATGCCCACCGGGTGGCCTCGCGTTACCAGGGCCTGGGCCCGCTGGCACGCCTGTTGGAGCGCGCCGAAGCCGCCCACGGTGGCACCCAAACGCAGGTCGGTTACACCTTCTGAACCCTCATCCGCAAGAAAACTGCGCAAAAAAGCAGCAACAAGCGGATAATCCGCACTCGATGAATTCAAATATCTCCCAAGACACGGCCGTGACGGCCGAGGTGAACGCCGCCCCCCAGGCCGCGCCCGAAGCCCCCGCCCGGTTCGATACGCTGCCCCTGGATCCCAAGATCCTCAGCGCCATTGCCTACCCCACGATGACGCCGATCCAGGCCAAGGCCATTCCCTTGGTCCTGGCCGGTCGCGATGTCATGGGCGCCGCCCAGACCGGCACCGGCAAAACCGCCGCCTTCTCCATCCCGCTGCTTCAGAAGATGATGAAGCACGAGAACGCCAGCATGTCGCCGGCGCGCCACCCCGTGCGCGCCATCGTGCTGGCCCCCACGCGCGAGCTGGCCATTCAGGTGGCCGACAACGTCAAGACCTACGCCAGCAAGTGCAACCTGCGCTCGGCCGTGGTGTTTGGCGGCATGAACATGAAAGAGCAGACGATCGAGCTCAAGGCTGGGGTTGAGGTGCTGATTGCCACCCCGGGCCGCCTGATCGACCACATCGAGGCCAAGAACTGCAACCTCTCGCAAGTGGAGTACGTGGTCCTCGACGAAGCCGACCGCATGCTCGACATCGGCTTCCTGCCTGACCTGCAGCGCATCCTGAGCTACCTGCCCAAGACGCGCCAGACCCTGCTGTTCTCGGCCACGTTCTCGCCCGAGATCAAGAAGCTGGCGCAAAGCTACCTGCAAGACCCGGTGCTGGTCGAAGTGGCCCGTCCCAACCAGACGGCCACCAACGTCGAGCAGCGCTTTTACAAGGTGGATGACGACGACAAGCGTCACGTGATCCGCCAGATCCTGCGCGACCGGGGCATCACGCAGTCCATCGTCTTCGTCAACTCCAAGCTGGGCGCCGCCCGCCTGGCCCGCACCTTCGAGCGCGACGGCCTGCGCACCACCGCCCTGCACGGCGACAAGTCGCAAGACGAGCGCATGAAGGCGCTGGACGCCTTCAAACGTGGCGAGTTCGACCTGCTGGTGGCCACCGACGTGGCCGCGCGCGGCATCGACATCGCGGCCCTGCCGGCGGTGTTCAACTACGACATCCCCTTCAACGCCGAAGACTACGTGCACCGCATTGGCCGCACCGGCCGCGCGGGCGCGAGCGGCCTGGCCGTGTCGCTGGTGACGGGCTCGGATGCGCGCCTGATGGGTGACATTGAAAAACTGCTCAAGAGCAAGCCCGAGATCGAGACCTTCGAGCTGGAGCGCAACCGCCGCAGCGAACGCAGCACCAGCGAACGCGGCGACCGTGACAGCTACCGTCGCGAAGCCCGCGAGGGAGACGGCGAGAGCCGCCCCCGTGCGAATGAGGCTCGTGAGGAGCGCGAGCCGCGCCCGGTGCGCGCCGCACCGCAGCGCCGCCAGCCGTCCGACCCCTTTTTCGACAAGCCCTACGAGGCCGACCCTTCAGCCGACCCAACATGGGACACCATGAGCGCCGTGGCGCAAGCCGCCTCAACGGGC
>JAGOKC010000087.1 GCA_017994835.1 Aquabacterium sp.
TCCTGGAACGAGGTGATCCGGCCATCGGGGTCGGCCACGACGATGCCGTAGTTCTGCACCTGGTCCTCGGGCACCTCCAGGGCCACGACGCTGGCCATGGCCTGCTTGGCATGGTGCTCGGCCAGGGCGGCACCAATGTCCAGGTCGATGATGGCGTCGCCACACAGCACCAGGGTCGTTTCGTCAAAAAAGCCGCTGAAATCCTGGATGCGCCGCATGCCGCCGGCCGAGCCCACGGGGCGGGGCAGGATTTCGCCGTGCTCGCGCACCCCCTCGTAGGCGTAGCCAATTTGCACACCCCAACGATGACCGTCTCCAAAGTAGTTCTCGATCTTCCAGTGGTTGAACGCCACGTTGATCATGATCTCCTTGATGCCGTGCCGGGCCAGGTGCTCGATGATGTACTCCAGCACCGGCTGACCCAGAATGGGCACCATCGGCTTGGGTGTTTGTTTGGTGAGGGGGCGAACGCGGGTTCCTTGCCCGGCCGCCAGGATCATTGCTTTGGCCATGTGGTCTTCTTCACGCCTGAGGCGTTGGGGTATCAACCCGCATCATGCAGCAAACGCATGTGCAGAACGTGACGATGCCAGGAGAAGCCCCCCGTTAGAGGGTTTCTGCGTGCCACGCCGTCATCGGGGGGAGTGCGGTCTCCTTGCATAATCTGCCCCATCTCTTGTTCCAGGACTCAGGATGATCCTCATCACAGGCGGCGCCGGCTTCATCGGCGGCAATTTTGTGCACCACTGGTTTGAGCGCTGCGCGCGCCTGGGCTTGCCCGAAGAGCCCGTGGTCGTGTTCGACAAGCTGACCTACGCAGGCAACCCGCACACGATTGGCGAACACCTGCAAGCCGGTCGCGCCACCCTGGTGCAGGCCGACATTGCCGATCGCGAGGCCGTGCGCCAGGCGCTGGCCACGCACCGCCCCCGCGCCATCCTGCACTTTGCTGCCGAGAGCCATGTGGACCGCTCCATCCACGGCCCCGGCGAGTTCATCCATACCAATATGGTGGGCACCTTCAGCCTGCTGGAAGAGGCGCGCGCCTACTGGAACAGCCTCGAAGGGGCTGACAAAGAGGGCTTCCGCTTCCTGCACGTCTCCACCGACGAGGTCTATGGTTCGCTCAGCGACACCGACCCAGCGTTCAGCGAAACGACGCCCTACGCGCCCAACAGCCCCTATTCGGCCAGCAAGGCGGGCAGCGACCACCTGGTGCGCGCCTACCACCACACCTACGGTTTCCCCACGCTGACCACCAACTGCAGCAACAACTACGGGCCGTACCACTTCCCGGAAAAGCTCATCCCGCTGATGATCCTCAATGCGCTCGATGGCAAGCCGCTGCCGGTGTACGGCGACGGCCTCAACATCCGCGACTGGCTGTATGTGCGCGATCACTGCGAGGCCATCTGCCAGGTGCTGGAAAAGGGCCGCCTGGGTGAGACCTACAACGTGGGCGGCATCAACGAGATCAAGAACATCGACGTGGTGACCACCATCTGCCGCAAGCTCGACGCCCTGCGTCCGCGCGCCGATGGCCAGCCCTACGAGAACCTGATCACCTACGTGAAGGACCGCCCCGGTCACGATCGCCGCTACGCGATCGACCCGACCAAGATCCAGAGCGAGATCGGCTGGAAGCCGGCCGAGACCTTCGAGTCTGGCATCAACAAGACGGTGCAATGGTTCCTGGACCATACCGATTGGATCGACACCGTGCGCTCGGGTGCTTACCGCGAGTGGATTGACCAGAACTACGCGGAGCGGGCATGAACATCCTGCTGCTGGGCCGAAACGGCCAGGTCGGCTGGGAGTTGCAACGCGCCCTGAGCCCCCTGGGCGTGGTGACCGCGCTCGGTCATGACAGTCCGGGGCCCGTCCAGTGTCCCGATCTGCGTGCCGATTTCAGCCAGCCCGAACAGGTGGCCGCGCTGGTGCGCGCCGTGCGCCCGGATGTCATCGTCAATGCGGCCGCCCACACCGCGGTCGACAAGGCCGAGAGCGAACCCGAACTGGCGCGCGCCCTCAACGCCACCACCCCGGGCCTGATTGCCCAGGAAGCCGCCCAGTTGGGTGCCTTGCTGGTTCACTACAGCACCGACTACGTGTTCGACGGCAGCGGCGACCAGCCGCGCGCAGAAACGGCCGCCACCGCACCGCTGAGCGTGTACGGCCAGACCAAGCTGGCCGGCGAGCAGGCCATCCAGGCCAGCGGCTGCCGGCACCTGATCTTTCGCACCAGCTGGGTCTATGCCGCGCGCGGCGGCAACTTTGCCAAGACCATGCTGCGTCTGGCAGCCGAGCGCGACCAGCTCAAGGTCATTGCCGATCAGATCGGGGTGCCCACCGGTGCCGACCTGATTGCAGACGTCACCGCGCACGCCATTCGTACCGTGCAGACGCAGCCCACGCGCGCCGAATTGTTGGGGCTGTACCACCTGGTGGCCAGTGGACAGACGCACTGGCATGACTACGCCCGCTTTGTCATCGAGTGGGCACGTGCGCACGGCTTGCCTGTTCGGGTGGCCCCCGATGCGGTCTTGCCGATCCCGACCGCCGAGTACCCCACCCCGGCGCGGCGTCCGCTCAACTCGCGTCTGGACACCGCCAAGGTCTGTCAGGCATTTGGCTTGACCTTGCCGCACTGGCAGCAGGGCGTCGAGCGCATGCTCATTGAAATCTCAGGGAAGTGATTCACACATGAACCGTAAAGGCATCATCCTCGCCGGGGGCTCCGGCACCCGTCTGCACCCCGCCACCCTGGCCATCAGCAAGCAACTGCTGCCGGTGTACGACAAGCCCATGGTCTATTACCCGCTCAGCACCTTGATGCTGGCCGGCATCCGCGACATCCTGCTCATCAGCACGCCGCAAGACACGCCGCGTTTCCAGGCGCTGTTCGGCGACGGCAGCCAGTGGGGGCTGAACCTGAGCTACTGCGTGCAACCCAGCCCGGACGGCCTGGCGCAAGCTTTCATTCTGGGCAAGGATTTTGTCGGCAACCACCCCAGCGCGCTGGTGCTGGGCGACAACATCTACTACGGCCACGACCTGCAGCGCCTGCTGCACAACGCCAACAGCCAGTCCACCGGGGCCAGCGTCTTTGCCTACCACGTGACCGATCCCGAGCGCTATGGCGTGGTCGAATTCGACGCCCAGCACCGCGCACTGAGCATCGAAGAAAAGCCCAAGGTGCCCAAGAGCAACTACGCGGTCACCGGCCTGTACTTCTACGACCAGCAGGTGTGCGACATCGCTGCCCACATCCAGCCCAGCCCGCGTGGTGAGCTGGAGATCACCGACGTCAACGCCGTGTACCTGAAGCAAGGGCAACTCAGCGTCGAGATCATGGGCCGGGGTTACGCCTGGCTCGATACCGGCACGCACGACAGCTTGCTGGAAGCCGGCCAGTTCATCGCCACGCTGGAAAAGCGCCAGGGCCTGAAGGTCGCATGTCTGGAAGAAATCGCCTACCGTTCAGGCTGGATCACGGCCGATCAGCTCGAGAAGCTGGCGCAACCCATGCTCAAGAACGGCTACGGGCAGTACCTGCTCAAGGTTCTCAACGACCAGGTTTTCTGAACCCCATGAAACTCATTCCCACCCGCATCCCCGATGTCGTGATCGTCGAACCCGCTGTGTTCGGCGACGACCGTGGCTGGTTCATGGAAAGCTACCACCACGGCAAGTTCGCGGCGGCTTTGGCTGAACTGGGCCTGCCGGCACCACGCCCCTTCGTGCAGGACAACCACTCCTGCAGCAAAGCGGGCGTGTTGCGTGGCCTGCATTACCAGCTGCCACCGAATCCGCAAGGCAAGCTCGTGCGCGTGACCCAGGGCGCGGCGTTTGACGTGACCGTGGACATCCGCAAGGGCTCGCCCACCTATGGGCAGTGGGTGGGGGTGGAGCTGTCGGCCGAGAACAAGCGTCAACTGTGGATTCCAGAGGGCTTCGCGCATGGCTTCGTCGCCTTGCGTGATGACACCCATTTTCTCTACAAGACCACCGATGTGTACGCCAAGGACTGTGAGCGCGCCATCCTGTGGAACGATCCGGACATCGGCATCGACTGGCCCTTGAGCGGGCTGCGACCCGAGCTGGCAGCCAAGGATGCGCAGGCACCGAAGCTCCGCGATGCCGAGACTTTCTGAGGTGTCGGCCTCCATGTGGGCCCGAGGCTTGTCCGCATGACCGCGCCCATCCTGACCCCGGGGATGACGGCGTCGACCGTGCCGTGGTGGCGTCGCGCCCTGGTCTGTGCGGTATTTGTCTTGTTTGCTGGCTGGTGCATCAAGGCCTTCCATCACGACATCGTCCAGATCGACCTGACGCCACTGCGCGCAGGCTGGACGGCGGTGGCCATTGCGGCTGCCTTGTCCTTGCTCAATTACGCGCTGCGCGTGTGGCGCTGGCGCATGTATCTGCAGCGATTGGGGCACGACCTGCCCTGGGGCTTTGTCTCGCTCACCTTCATGGCGGGGTTCGCCTTCACCCTGTCGCCAGGCAAGCTGGGCGAGATGGTGCGGGCACGCTATTACTTGCCACGTGGTATTCCAGTGTCGGCGGTGAGCGGTGCCTTTTTTGTTGAACGCCTGCTCGATCTGGCCGTGATGATTCTGCTGGCTGTAGCGGTGTTGGCCGAGTTGCAGGCCTACCGTGCGTTCCTGTGGGTGGCGGTGGGGTTGGTCCTGGCGATGCTGGTGGCCGTTGCCTTGGTGCCGTGGACACGCGTGGCTGCCCACTTGATGGTGGTGCACCAGGGCAAACTGGTGGTGACTCTGCGTTCTGTCGTGAACATGTTGGTCAGTGCGCGGCAGTTTCTGGCACCCGGGTTGTTGCTCTCGGGTCTTTTGATGGGACTGGTGGCGTGGGGGGCAGAAGCTGTCGGCCTCAAGCTTGTGGCCGACGTGGTTGCACCCATTGAGCTGTCGCTGCCAGTCGCCATGGGCATCTATGCCATTGCCATCATCGTAGGGGCCTTGTCCTTTTTACCAGGTGGTCTGGGCAGCACCGAGGCGGTCATGGCCGCCTTGCTCTTTGCCCACGGCTACACCATGCCCCAAGCCATCTTGTTGACCCTGGTCTGTCGTTTGTTGACGCTGTGGCTGGCCGTGGTGATTGGCTGGTTGTGTGTCTGGGCCCTGCGTGGCAAGACCTGATCGAGAGTG
This sequence comes from Aquabacterium sp., assembly GCA_017994835.1. Lineage (GTDB taxonomy): Bacteria > Pseudomonadota > Gammaproteobacteria > Burkholderiales > Burkholderiaceae_C > Aquabacterium. Next base: position 5,172 of record JAGOKC010000087.1, read on the forward strand.
TGAGTCATGACCCAAGCCGTTCCTCTGTGTGTGGACCTCGACGGATCCTTGATCCACAGCGATCTGTTGTTGGAATCTTTCCTGTTGCTGATCAAACAGAACCCGCTGTATGTGTTCCTTGCACCCCTGTGGCTGCTGCGAGGCAAGGCGCATCTCAAGGCTGAGATTGCACGCCGTGTGACCCTGAACGGTGCGGCGTTGCCCTATACCGGACCGTTCCTGGATTGGTTGCGGGCGCAAAAGGACGCAGGGCGACCTTTGTGGCTGTGTACCGCCTCGGATGCCCGCCTCGCACAAGTGGTGGCCGATCACCTCGGGATTTTCGATGGGGTACTGGCCAGCAATGGGCAGACCAACCTCTCCGGGCGCAACAAAGCGGCGGAGTTGGTGGCGCGTTTTGGCACCAAGCAGTTCGATTACTGTGGCAATCACCGGGTGGACCTGCCCATTTGGGCGCAGGCACGCTCGGCCATCGTGGTCAATGCGTCCGAGTCAGTGCGCCAGGCAGCTGCCAAGGTGGCCGAGGTCAGCCATGTCGTGCCGGCACCTGTTGCGGGGGTTCGGGTGGTATTGAAAGCGTTGCGGGTGCACCAGTGGGCCAAGAACGCTTTGATTTTTGTGCCCATGCTGGCCTCACACCAACTGAGTGTGAACGTGGTGGGTGCCAGTCTGCTGGCCTTCCTTGCCTTCAGCTTGTGTGCTTCATCGGTTTATTTGCTCAACGACATGCTTGATCTGGAGGCCGATCGTCAGCACCACAGCAAGTGTCGTCGGCCGTTTGCCGCCGGGCAGCTGAGCCTGTTGTTTGGCCTCACGGCTGCGCCCTTGCTGTTGCTGGCGGCTTTGTTGCTGGCGCTGGCCTTGCCGACGGCTTTCTTGGGGGTGCTGGGTGCCTACTACGTGGCCACGCTTGCCTATTCCTTCGGCATCAAGAAAGTCGTCATGGTGGACGTGCTGGCGCTGGCCGGGCTGTACACCATTCGCCTTGTGGCGGGTTCGGCGGCCGCAGGCATCCCCTTGTCGTTCTGGTTGCTGATGTTCGCCATTTTCATTTTCCTCAGCCTGGCCATCGTCAAGCGCTATGCCGAGTTGCACGCCATGCGGGAGCAGGGCAAGCTCACCGCGCAGGGTCGGGGCTATCAGGTCGAAGACCTCAGTCTGCTGCAAAGTCTGGGGGCGTCATCGGGTTACCTCAGCATCCTGGTGCTGGCGCTTTATTTGAACTCACCTGATGTCGCGCAGATGTACCGCCATCCCAAGATGGTCTGGTTGTTGGTGCCCATCATGTTGTACTGGATCAGCCGCATCTGGATGCAGACCTATCGGGGTCGCATGCATGACGACCCGCTGGTCTATGCCCTTAAGGACCGCATCAGCTTGTTGACGGGTGTGGCCGCAGCTGTTGTGCTGTACCTGGCGGTGTGAACCGATCATGACAGCGGCCAACCAGCGCGTGTTCACCTCCTGGGGGCGGGTGCAGCGCGTCGCGCACACGGCGCTGGGGGTGAGCAGTCGCCACGCACCCCTGTCCTTGCCTGAGGATGGCGGCACGGTGCTGCCCTTTGGCAATGGCCGCAGCTACGGTGACAGCAACCTCAACCCTGGGGGTGCTTTGCTGCTGGCTGGACAACTGGACCGCTTCATCGACTTCGATCCGGGCACCGGTTTGCTGCGGTGCGAGGCGGGCGTGCTGCTGTCCACCATCTTGCGCCTCGTGGTACCTCAGGGCTGGTTCTTGCCCGTCACGCCGGGCACGCAGTTCGTGACAGTGGGGGGTGCCATTGCCAACGATGTGCATGGCAAGAACCACCATGTGGCCGGCTCCTTTGGCAACCATGTGACACAACTGGAGTTGCTGCGTTCCGACGGCACCCGCCGCGTGTGTTCCACCGCGCAGCACCCGGACTGGTTTGCCGCCACGGTGGGTGGCCTGGGCTTGACCGGGTTGATCACCTGGGCCGAGATCCAGCTGCGCCGGGTGGTCAACCCCTACATGGACGCCGAAACGATCAAGTTTGGCAGCCTGGAAGCATTTTTCGAACTGAGCCAGGCCTCGGAGCGTGACCACGAGTACACGGTCTCATGGATTGACTGTGCGTTCACGGGCAAGCGACTTGGGCGTGGTTTGTTCAGCCGGGCCAACCATGCTCCCGCCGCGATGGACCTCTCGCTGTTGCCTGCGTCCTTGCCCGGTGGCGTGAGCGAAACCAGCCGACGCGTGCCGATCACGCCGCCCCTCTCGCTCATCAACACGCTGTCCCTCAAGGCGTTCAACACGCTTTACTTTCACAAGCAGCGTGCTGAGGCGGTGCGCAGCGTGCAGCACTACCGACCCTTTTTCTATCCGCTCGATGCCCTGTTGGAGTGGAACCGCATCTACGGCCCGAAAGGCTTTTATCAGTACCAGTGCGTGATCCCGCCTGACGAAGCCTTGCCGGTGACGCGGCGCTTGCTGCACACCATTGCGCACAGCGGGCAAGGCTCCTTCTTGGCGGTGCTCAAACAGTTTGGCGCGCCGCCGTCGCGCGGCATGCTGTCCTTTCCCCAGCCCGGTACGACGCTGGCGTTGGACTTCCCCAATGTGGGGCCGCGCCTGCATCGCCTGTTCGAGGAATTGGACCGCATTGTGCTGGCGGCTGGCGGGCGCCTGTACGCCGCCAAAGACGGACGCATGGGGCCGGCCTTGTTCCAGTCGGGCTACCCGCGCTGGCGTGAATTTTCAGATTATGTGGACCCCCGCTTCAGCTCCGGCTTGTGGCGGCGGGTTTCGGAGACCAAGACATGAGAAAAATCCTGATCGTCGGCGCCACCTCGGGCATGGCCGAAGCCTGCGCCCGCCTGTGGGCACAGCGTGGCGACCACCTGTTCCTGGCTGCACGCAACCCGAGTCAGTTGCAGTCGGTGTGCGACGACCTGCGCACCCGTGGGGCGGGTCGCGTGGGGCAGCAGGTGTTTGACGCGAACGACCTGGCTGCCCACGCGGCCTTGCTGGCCGAAGCGACCCAGGTTTTGGGGGGGCTGGACACGGTGCTGATTGCTCACGGTACGCTGACGGACCAGGAACGGGCGCAACAGGACGTGGCCTACGCCCTGCAAGAGATTCAGACCAATGGCACGTCAGTCGTGTCGCTGATGACCTTGGCGGGTGAGCAGTTTGCCCAGCAAGGGCGGGGCGCCATCGCCGTGATCTCGTCCGTGGCGGGCGATCGGGGGCGGCAGAGCAATTACGTGTACGGCAGTGCCAAGGCCCTGGTCAGCGCGTTCGCCTCCGGTATGCGTCAGCGCTTGGCCAAGCAGGGTGTGCACGTCATCACCATCAAGCCCGGCTTTGTGAGCACGCCCATGACGGCGCATTTGAAGCAGGGCGCGCTGTGGGCCAAGCCCGAGCAGGTGGCCAAGGACATTGCCTCAGCCATCGACCAAGGCCGGCGGGTGGTCTACACGCC
>JAGOKC010000088.1 GCA_017994835.1 Aquabacterium sp.
ACTGGCTTTGTGTCACACCCATGCGCCGAACCAAAGAAGATGCACAACACACCCGCGAGGCCCTGCTCGATGCGGCCGAGTTGCTGTTCGCGCAGCGTGGGGTGTCACGCACGTCATTGCAGGAGATTGCCAAAGCTGCCGGCATGACCCGGGGCGCGGTGTACTGGCACTTCAAGGACAAGGCGGAACTGTTCAACGCCATGATGGCACGCACAGCCTCGCCGATGGAAGAGGCGGCACAAGCGCTGGTCAACTCCCCGCTGCCACCCCTGGCGGAACTCAAGCGCACCGCACTGGACGCCCTGAACCGCATCGCCCACGACCCGCGCACGCGTCGTGTATTTGGCATTGCCACCCAGAAGGTGGAGTACGTGGACGACCTGATGGGCGTGCGCGAGCGGCATCTGGAAATTCACCAGACCTGTCAGCACTGCGTGAAGATGGCGTTCGAGCGGGCCCAGGCCCTGGGCGATGTGTCGGCGCACCTGAATCCACAGGTGATCGCCATGAGCTACCAGGCGCTGCTGAACGGCCTGATCAACCACTGGATGCTCGCGCCCGAGGCTTTCGATCTGGTGCAATGCGGCGAGCAAAGCCTGGATTTGTTCATGAGCGGGTTGCGCCAGCACCCCACACCTTCCTCAAACTGACTCAGACTCAGGCCGTTCGCACGGCACCGTCGCCGCTTTCATCGCGCGTGGTGCCAAGGTGGTGGTCATCCGCCCATCCCACCAAGGTGAAACCACTGGGGCTGTAGAGCAGACGGTTGATCGCCGCGTTACCCACCTTCCAGGAACGCGGCGTGTCGAGCGCAATGCCGTTGGCGGCGCGGTAGAAGCAATCCAGCACCCCGCCATGCGCCACCACCGCAATGGTGCCGCCTGGATGGCGGCTGGCCAGACGTGCCAGCGTGGCCACACAGCGCTCATAAAAGGCTTGCAAGGTCTCGCCCCCGTCCGGGCCAAAGCTGGGGTCACGCTCTCGCCAACGGCGCGCCTGCTCAGGCCAGCGGTCCAGGATCTCGGCGTGGGTCAGGCCTTCGAGCTGGCCAAAATGCCGCTCGCGCAACCCTGGCTCAAGCTGCAGTGGCAGATGCTGGGCCTGGGCAATGGCCGCAGCGGTCGAGCAGGCACGCTGCAGGTCACTGCTGTACACGGCCTGCAGCGGGTCATCGCGCAGGGTGTGCGCCACCCTGTCGGCCTGCCACAACCCCATGTCATTCAAAGGGATGTCGGTGTGCCCCTGGATGCGGCTTTCGGTGTTCCAGGCGGTTTCACCGTGCCGGATGGCAACGATGCGGGTGGCGTGTGCGGCAGACATGCGCCCATGATGCCTCAATCATGCTGCACCGCACAATACCCCCGTGCGCTCTGGCAGATTGGCTCACACGCCCCAGACGATGGGCTTGTCCGCGGCCTGAGCGCGCTCGATCATCTGCATCAGGGGCCAGGCGCGCTTGCGCAGGCTGACGGGCTCATCGACAAAAGCGGGCTCGGGGGGCTGCACCAGCTCGACATCCTCATCACCTTCGGGCGGCGGAGCCTTCGGCACCTCGTCGCTCAGGGCGCGCAAGGTGGCCAGCGCGGCTGACATGTCCTTGACCTCCAGGATGCCCTGGGGAGCGGGCGTCTTGCCCAGGAGCTTGAGCAAGGCCTCGGCGTGCGCCTGCAACATGAACAGATCGCCCGTGGCCTGGGATTTGAAAGTGATGGACATGCAATAGAGTACCCCACTATGTCCAGCCCCAGTCACTTTCTTTACCTGCACGGTTTTCGCTCCTCGCCGCAGTCGGCCAAGGCGCGCCAACTCGGCGCGGCCATCGCCCAATTGCAACGGCAAGGCCACAACCTCGCTTGGCTGTGCCCGCAGCTGCCGCCTTCGCCCGCCGACACCCTGGCCGAATTGTGCGCACTGGTGCAGGACTGGCCGCCGGAGCACACCGTGGTGATCGGCTCCTCGCTGGGCGGTTTCTACGCCACCGTGCTGGCCGAAAGGCTCGATTGCCGAGCCCTGCTCATCAACCCTGCCGTGGCCCCGGCACGCGATCTGGCGCGCCACATCGGCGAGCAGACGAGCTTTCACAACCCGGCCGACCACTTTTTCTTCCGCCCCGAATTCATCGGCGAGTTCGAGGCGATGGACCCCTACCCCATCACCCGGCCCGAGCGTTACCACGTGCTGGTGGCCGAGGGCGACGAGGTGCTTGACTGGCGTGAAATGGTGGCCCACTACCTGGGCACACACCTGACCGTGCTGCCGGGCAACGACCACGCGGTGAGCGATTTCGCCACCCACTTGCCCACGGTGCTGGGCTGGTTGGGCCTGCCCGAGCCCCAGGCCTGAGGCGCTTCGTACACCTGGGCACACCCCGTGGCCTGTCTCAATGGGACAATCACGCTTCCACCCTCGCGAGATTCCATTTCGATGTTTGCCCTTTTTGATGACGCCGGCAAGTTCCTGGCCGGTCGTGTGATGTCCGAAGCCGACAGTTCGATGCAGATCGAACTCGATTCGGGCAAGCGCGTGAAGGTGAAAGCCGCCAACGTGCTGCTCAAGTTCGCCAAGCCCAGCCCGGCGGAACTGATCGCTCAGGCCGCCGCACAAGCCGCCGACATCGACACGGACCTGGTCTGGGAAGTGGCCCCCGAGGAAGACTTCGGTTTTGACGAGCTGGCCCGCGAATACTTCAGCGACAGCGCCGATGCCGTGCAGCAGGCCGCCATGCTGATGCGCCTGTTCGAAACCCCGCACTACTTCCACCGCCGCGGCAAGGGCCGCTTCAAGAAGGCCCCGGAGGACATCCTCAAGCAGGCCCTGCTGGCCATCGAGCGCAAGAAGCAAGTCGCCCAGCAGATCGAGCAGTGGGCGCAGGAGCTGGCCGCCGGCCAATGCCCCGCCCCCATCAAGGAGCAGCTCTACAAGATCCTGTTCAAGCCCGACAAGAACGGTGCCGAGTACAAGGCCGTGGTCGAGGCCGCCAAGCAGGCGCAGCGCGCCCCGCTGGACCTGCTGAAAGGTGCCGGTGCCATCGACAGCCCCTACCAGTTCCACTGGAAGCGCTTCCTGTTCGAGAACTTCCCCAAGGGCACCGGCTTCCCGGCCCTGGAAGCGCCGCCGATCAAGGACGAGTTGCCTGTGTCGGCCGCGCAGGCCTTCTCCATCGACGACTCGATGACCACCGAGATCGACGATGCCCTGTCCGTACAAGGACTGGGCAGTGGCACCGTGGTGTTTGGCATCCACATCGCCGCGCCCAGCCTGGCCATCCTGCCCGGCAGCCCGATCGACGGCGTGGCACGCGGCCGCATGTCCACCGTCTACATGCCGGGTCACAAGATCACCATGCTGCCCGACGACGTGGTGCAGACCTACACGCTGCAGGAAGGGCGTGACTGCCCGGCCGTGTCGCTGTACGTCACCTTCGACGAGGCCACACTGGCCGTCCAGTCCAGCGAGACCAAGCTGGAGCGCGTGCCCATCGTCTCCAACCTGCGTCACGACCAGCTCGACGGCATCATCACCGAGCCCACGCTGACCGGCGAAGCCCCCGCGACCTACGCGCACGCGGCCGAGCTGGCCTTTGCCTTCCGCCTGGCCAAGCACCTCAAAGCCCAGCGCGAGGTGGTGCGCGGCAAGCCCGAGAACTTCAACCGCCCCGACTACAGCTTCAAGCTGGTGAGCGAGACCGGTGCCAACACGATGAGCGACGGCATCGAGCCGACCGGCGTCGAGCAGGTGCTGATCGGCACCCGCCAACGTGGTGCCCCGCTGGACCTGATCGTGGCCGAGGCGATGATTCTGGCCAACAGCACCTGGGGCGGCTGGCTGGCCGAGCTGGGCGTACCCGGCATCTACCGCAGTCAGGCCAGCCTGCAACCGGGCATCAAGGTGCGCATGAGCACCAAGCCTGCGCCGCACGCCGGCATGGGCGTGGCGCAGTACACCTGGGCCACCTCACCGCTGCGCCGCTATGTGGACCTGGTCAACCAGTGGCAAATCGTGGCCTGCGCCAAAAATGGCCGCACCGCCGCCTTGGCTGCGCCCTTCAAGCCCAAGGATGCCGAGCTGTTTGCCGTCATCTCCAACTTCGATACGGCCTACAGCACCTACAACGGCTTCCAATCGGCGATGGAGCGCTACTGGACGCTGAAATACCTCGGCCAGCAGGACCTCACCGAACTGGACTGCGCCGTCATGGTCAACGGCCTGGTGCGCGCTGACAGCCTGCCCCTGGTCTTCAAGGCCATCGGTGCCGACAGCCTGCCGCGCCATGCCCGCGTGCGCGTGCGCATCACCGGCGTGGACCTGCTGACCCTGGACGTGCACGCCAGCGTCATCGCCCGTCTGGACGAAGCCGGCAGCACCACGGATGAGGGTGACACCGAGGGTGAAGGGGACGAGGAGGTGCTGGACAATGCAGGACCGCTGACCCTGGCCATTGACGTGAGCGATGCCGACGCCCCGACGGGCGACGCACCGACGGCCTGAGGCCGATTGACCCAACGCTGACAACTGGACGTGCACCGGATGCTGGACCGCCTTCGATCTCTGTGGAGCCGCCTGACCCTGCTGCAGATTTGCCTGGGTGGATCGGTGCTGGTGCACGTGGCCCTGCTGGGCTTTCGCTTTGTGGACCCGGAGGGGTTCAACCGCACCTTCAAGGACACGCCGCTGGAAGTGATTCTGGTGAACGCGGCCAGCGAAGACCCCCCCGAGAAAGCCCAGGCACTGGCACAGCAGAACCTCAGCGGCGGTGGCGAAGCCGACAAAGGACGCGCCACCTCGCCCCTGCCCCCCTCGCAAGACGCCACCCTGGGCGACGCGATGGAGGACAGCACCCGCATGATCCAGCAGATGCAGCGCGAGCAGCAGAACCTGCTCACCCAGGTGCGCCAGGAGCTGGCCGCCCTGCCCCCGCCTCAGCCGCGTGACCAGGCCGACACCGCTCAGAGCCGAGCCGAAGAAGAACGCCGCCGCCAGCTGACCAAGCTGCTGGCCGAGATCGACAAGCGCATCCACGACGAAAACGCCCGCCCCAAGAAGCGCTACCTGAGCCCGGCCACCCTGCGTTCGGTCGATGCGCTGTACTACAGCGCCTTTCGCACCCAGGTGGAGCGCGCGGGCACCACCTACTTCCCGACCGACAAAGGGCAAAAGCTGTACGGTGAGCTCCTGATGGAAGTGTGGCTCAACCGCCAGGGCAAGGTGGTGGACACCATCGTGCTGCACAGCTCGGGCAATGCCCTGCTCGACAAGCGCGCCCGCGCCATCGTCATGCAGGCCGGCCCGTTTGGCATGGTCCCACCCGAAGTCAGCGCGGGCAACGACCTGTTGCTGATTTCCTCGCGCTTTCGCTTCACGCGCGATGCCGGCATGGAAGCCACCACCACCCAGTCGCGCCCAAGCCCGACCCCTTGACACCCTGGTCTCGTCATGACTGCCCCCCACCCTGACCGTTACGCCGTGGCCGGCAACCCCATTGCCCACAGCCGCTCGCCGCTGATCCACACGCAGTTCGCGCAGCAGACCGGCCAGGCCATGGTCTATGACCGCCTGCTGTGCCCGCTCGACGACTTCCCCGCCACGCTGACCCGGTACGCTCAAGAAGGTGGCAAGGGCTGCAACGTGACCGTGCCCTTCAAGTTCGAGGCCTTCGAAATGGCCACGCGCCGCACCCCGCGTGCCGAGCTGGCGCAGGCCGCCAACACCTTGCGTTTTGATGGCACCGCCGAGGGGGGCTGGCTGGCCGACAACACCGATGGCGTGGGCCTGGTGCGCGACATCACGGTGAACGCCGGTGTGTCACTGGCGGGCGCACGCGTGCTGCTGCTGGGTGCCGGGGGTGCCTGCGCCGGTGTGCTGGGCCCATTGATCGAAGCCCGTCCCGCCGAGATCGTGGTGGCCAACCGCACCGCCGACAAGGCCCAGACCCTGGTTGATCGCCATGCAGACTGGGCACGCACGCATGGTGTGACTTTGAGCGCACGCTCACTGCATGAGCCTGGTCTGGCCTATGACGTGCTCATCAACGGCACGGCTGCCAGCCTGGCTGGTGGGAGCGTGCCGGTCGGCCCAGAGGTGCTCAAACCCGGCAGTCTGGCCTTGGACATGATGTATGGCCCCGCAGCGCAGGCCTTTCTTGACTGGGCCCGCGCCCACGGTGCCGTGGCCCGCGATGGCCTGGGCATGCTGGTCGAGCAAGCCGCCGAATCCTTTGCCCTGTGGCGCGGCATGCGCCCGGACACCGCCCCCGTGCTGACCGCCATGCGCGCCCTGGTCGATGGCGTGGCCGCGCATTGAAAGCTTTGCCAACATGACCTCCCCGATGCGCGCCGTCTGGCGCATCTTTGCCCTCATCGTGCTGGCCGGTCTGTGCCTGCAGCTCTACTTCCTGGGCCGCGTGGCGCTGATGGCCGTGCTCAACCCCGAGTCCACCACCTTCCAGCGCAGCGAGATGCGCCGCATCGTGGGTGACACCGGCACGCTGCTGTGGAGTCAGTCCTGGCGCGATGCCGATCAGATCTCGGATCACCTCAAGCGCGCCGTGATCGCTTCAGAGGATGCCAACTTCGTGGACCACGCAGGCATCGAATTCGAGGCCTTGCAAAACGCCTGGAAGAAAAACAACCGTGCCGAAGAACGTGCCCAGCGTGCCCGACAGGCCGCCCTGGCCCGCCATGAGCGGGCCGTGCAACGGGCGCTGAAGCGCGGACGCACACCACCCCCTCCACCGGCTGCGGCGCAAGCCGTGCCCAAAGTGATCGGCGGCTCCACCATCACCCAGCAACTGGCCAAGAACCTGTTCTTGAGCAAAGAGCGCAACTTCCTGCGCAAGGGGCAGGAAGTGCTGATCACCTTCATGCTCGAAGGCCTGCTCAGCAAGGAGCGCATCCTCACCCTCTACCTCAACAACGTCGAATGGGGTGAAGGCGTGTTTGGTGCCGAGGCCGCTGCGCACCACTACTTCCGAGTCGATGCCGCCCAACTGGCACCCATCCAGGCCGCCCGCCTGGCCGTGATGTTGCCCGCACCCAAACGCTTTGAAAAACTGCCTCGCTCGGGCTATGTCATGGGCCGCGCGGGCACCGTTGCCGCCCGCATGCGCGACGCCGAACTGCCCTGACCGGCATCGCTGATCACTGCGGTGGCATGGCCGCCAAAAGGTGGTCTGTGGCCTGCCCCAGCAGATACTGCCGGTCATCGGCACTCAACAAACTGGACAGGTACGCGTGCAGATGACGCGTCTCAGCCACGCTGCCCAGATGCTGCCAGACATGCGTGAGCCATTGCGACGGTGGCTCGGTGGGGGGCAAGGGCAGCGGTGCGCGGGTGGATGCCAGCGCCAGCAACTGCGCCATCTTCTCGGCAGCGGTGCTCAACTGCGCATCCAGCTCCGACACACGCTGACGCAAGCTGGCCTCCACACGGCCCAGACACAAGGCACACATGGCCCGCGCCGCCTTACGTGGGCTGCCTTCGCGGGCATTGAGATCCGTCTCACGAAACCCGTCGATGGCGGCAAGCAACTGCCCCCGCTCACTCGCACACATCGCACTCAAGGGACTGCGCAACTGCTTGAGCGCCGCTTCCGTGTCGTTCATCCACTGCAAGGTGCGCGGCAAAAAAGCCGCATCCTGCCCCTGATACAGATTGATCAAGGCCGAGACCTCCAACAAACTCTCCATCAGCTTTTCACGGGTGTAGGCCAGCACAGCAGCACCTCACTCAGGGGTCAGCATGGATCGCGACGACCCATCGGCACGCGCAACCTCGTGCCACTCCATGCCCTCCTCTCGCAAGACCAGCTTGATGCGGGTCACCGTGTCCGGACTGGCACGCTCCTTGATGTCGCTCGTCAAGACCGAGGTTTTCAACGTCGCCGCACGCCCTGGCGACTTGATCGCCACATTGCGGATCGCCAGCTTGACCGCCGACAGCACCGCCGTTTGCTGTGCCTCACTCAACTCGGTTCGCACGTCGGCCCGGCCATCGGTCTTCAGCTCGGCACGCGTCTTTGCCTTCGTCCGGGTCTGGCCCAGTTGCCCCAACAAGGGATGCAGCGCCCCTTCCGCCGCATTGGCCACCGCTTCCTGCACCAGTTGGGATGACAGGCGGCCATTGACACTGTCGGCCACCGCCCGCTCGATGGCGGGTTGCAGCGCGCGCGCCCAGGTCTCGCGCGAGGCCGCGGTCAGCGACACCTCGCGCTCCCAGGCCTTGTCGCTCAGGGTGTCCAGCGCCGCCGCGACGATGGTGTGGGTGTCGGCCACCTCAGGGGCCTTGCCAGCCTCCACCCCGTCAATGACCAGCGGCAAGTCGATCACCACCTCGGGCAGGCGGATGCGCGGCACGGTCATGCCCTGCAGCAGCGGATTGGCCTGGTAGTACTGAGCGATCACAGACGTTTGTTCATCGGCCATGCGCCGTGCATTCGCCAAACTGGCCAGCACGGATGCCAGCACCTGGTCGAGATCAGCCATGAGCATGCTCCCCAGCCGCTGACGCAGCCCACTCCCCACTGTGCAAGGTCATCATGCCACTGCCGTTTCCTT
>JAGOKC010000089.1 GCA_017994835.1 Aquabacterium sp.
TGGCCAAGAACGTCAACCGCACCGTGGGTGCCATGCTGTCGGGTGAGCTGATCAAGCACCACCCCGATGGTCTGCCTGACGACACCGTGTTCATCCAGATGGAAGGCACGGGCGGCCAGTCCTTCGGCGCCTTCCTGGCCAAGGGCATCACGCTGTACCTGATCGGTGAAGCCAACGACTACACCGGCAAGGGTCTGTCGGGTGGCCGCGTGATCGTGCGTCCAAGCATCGAGTTCCGTGGCAACGCCACCGACAACATCATCGTGGGCAACACCGTCCTGTACGGTGCCACCAGCGGTGAGGCCTTCTTCCGCGGCGTGGGCGGCGAGCGCTTTGGCGTGCGTCTGTCCGGTGCCACGGCAGTGGTTGAAGGCACGGGTGACCACGGTTGCGAGTACATGACCGGTGGCACGGTGGCGGTGCTGGGCAAGACCGGCCGCAACTTTGCAGCTGGCATGTCCGGCGGCGTGGCTTACGTCTATGACGAAGATGGCCAGTTTGCCAAGCGCGTCAACACCGCCCAGGTGACCCTGGACAAGGTGCTGACCGCTGCGGAGCAAGCTGCCGCTGGCATCCCGATGCACAAGGATCAGGCTGACGAAACCCTGCTCAAGAAGCTCATCGAGGACCACCACCGCTGGACCGGCTCGCTGCGCGCCCGCGAGATCCTGGACAACTGGTCGGCTCAGTTGCCGAAGTTCGTCAAGGTCTTCCCGACCGAGTACCGCCGCGCCCTGACCGAGAAGGGTGCCCAGCAAGATGCCACGGCCGCTGTTGCCAAGGCCAAGTCGTCCAAGGCCAAGGCCTGAGACGAACGAAAGGAGTGAATTGAAATGGGAAAAGTCACTGGCTTTCTGGAATTCGAGCGTCTGGAAGAGGGCTACGAGCCCGTCGAGAAACGCGTCAAGAACTACAAGGAGTTCGTCATTGGTCTGAAGCCTGAAGAGGCCAAGATCCAGGGCGCACGCTGCATGGACTGCGGCACCCCGTTCTGCAACAACGGCTGCCCGGTTAACAACATCATCCCGGACTTCAACGACCTGGTGTACCGGGGCGATTGGCAGAACGCGATCGAGGTGCTGCACTCGACCAACAACTTCCCCGACTTCACCGGTCGGGTCTGCCCGGCACCGTGTGAAGCCGCTTGCGTGCTGAACATCAACAACGACGCTGTGGGCATCAAGTCGATCGAGCACGCGATCATCGACCGCGCCTGGGCCGAAGGTTGGGTCAAGCCACAGCCCGCTGCCGTCAAGACGGGCAAGAAGGTCGCCATCGTGGGCTCCGGCCCTGCCGGCATGGCCGCCGCTCAGCAGCTGGCCCGCGTCGGCCACGCTGTGACCGTGTTCGAGAAGAACGACACCATCGGTGGCCTGCTGCGTTTCGGCATCCCCGACTTCAAGTTCGACAAGTCGCACATCGACCGTCGCGTCAAGCAGATGGAAGCCGAAGGCGTGGTCTTCAAGACCAACACCCTCATCGGCGAGATGCCCAAGGGCTCCAAGGTCACCAACTGGGCCAAGGACACCGTCAGCCCTGAGCAGCTGAACCAGGATTTCGATGCCGTGATCCTGGCCGGTGGTTCCGAGCAGTCGCGTGACCTGCCCGTGCCGGGTCGTGACCTGGCGGGCATCCACTTCGCGATGGAGTTCCTGCCCCAGCAGAACCGCGTCAACGCGGGCGGCAAGGTCAAGGACCAGATCATGGCCACGGGCAAGAACGTGATCGTGATCGGTGGCGGCGACACCGGTTCCGACTGCGTGGGCACCTCCAACCGCCATGGCGCCAAGAGCGTGATCCAGTTCGAGGTGATGCCCCGTCCGCCCGAGGAAGAGGACCGCCCCCTGACCTGGCCTTACTGGCCGATCAAGCTGCGTACCTCGTCGAGCCACGAAGAAGGCTGCGACCGCGAGTTCGCCATCGCCACGAAGGAATTCATCGGCGAAGGTGGCAAGGTCACCGCGGTCAAGACCGTGCGCGTCGAGTTCAAGAACGGCAAGTTCGAAGAAGTCGCCGGTTCCGAGCAGATCCTCAAGGCCGACCTCGTGCTGCTGGCCATGGGCTTCGTGAACCCGGTGGACACGCTGCTGAGCGGTTTTGGCGTCGAGAAAGATGCCCGTGGCAACGCCAAGGCTTCGACCGACGTCGGCGGTTACAAGACGAATGCAGCCAAGGTGTTCGCCGCCGGTGACGTGCGTCGAGGCCAGTCACTGGTGGTGTGGGCCATTCGCGAAGGCCGTCAGGCTGCCCGTGAGGTCGATGCCTTCCTGATGGGCGCGACCACGCTGCCACGTTGAGCTCACAACGCTTTGTGCCTTTCGCGAGGCGAGCGCATTCGGGATCCGTGGATCCCCTATGATCGCCGGGCCAGTGAGATTCACTGGCCCTTTTTTTCATGGCCATGTCACACGCTGAAACCTCGTCACCCCCGTCTGTTGCTGCTGCGGCCCCTGAGCCGCTGGTGGCACTGCGGGCCGTCACCTGTGGCTATGGCGACCGGGTGATCCTGTCAGACCTCAATCTGGTGGTGCCGCGAGGGCAGGTGGTGGCCTTGATGGGGACCTCGGGTGGCGGCAAAACCACAGTCTTGCGTCTGATTGGTCGCCAATTGATCCCCCTGTCCGGGCAGGTCATGTTCGATGGACAAGACATGGCCGAGCTCGATGCGACCGGGCTGATGGCTGCCCGTCGGCGTATGGGCATGCTGTTCCAGTTTGGTGCCCTGTTCACCGACCTGTCGGTGTTCGAGAACGTCGCTTTCCCGCTGCGCGAGCACACCAAACTGCCCGAATCCATCCTGCGCGACCTGGTGCTGATGAAGCTCAACGCCGTGGGCCTGCGGGGCGCGCGCGACCTGATGCCCAGCGAGATTTCAGGCGGCATGGCCCGGCGTGTGGCTTTGGCGCGCGCCATGGCGCTCGACCCCGAACTCATGCTGTACGACGAGCCCTTTGCGGGCCTGGACCCGATCTCGATGGGGGTGTCGGCGCGTTTGATTCGCGAGCTCAATGACACGATGGGGCTCACCAGCGTGCTGGTGTCCCACGACGTGGAAGAAACCTTCCTGATCGCTGACCACGTGGTCTTGCTGGCCAATGGTCGCATCGTGGCCCAGGGCACGCCCGCCGAGATGCGCGCCAGCACCGATCCGCTGGTGCGCCAGTTCGTGGACGCGGCACCGGATGGCCCGGTGCGCTTCCACCACCCGGCCGCCGATGCCGGTCATGATTTCGGAGTGCGCGGATGATGTCCTGGCTCAACCCGTCCCGTGTCGGGCGGGCCGTTCGACTCAAGCTGACGGACGTTGGCTATGGCGCACGCCTGTTCTTGCGTTTGTTGTTGTCGCTGGGGGCGACCCTGAAGCGCCCGCGCCTGCTCACCGAGCAGATCTTTTTCCTGGGCAATTATTCGCTGGCCATCATCGCCGTGTCCGGCGCTTTTGTCGGTTTTGTGCTGGGGCTGCAGGGCTACTACATCTTGCAAAGATACGGCTCCAGCGAAGCGCTGGGGTTGATGGTGGCGCTGTCGCTGGTGCGTGAACTCGGGCCGGTGGTGGCCGCGCTGCTGTTTGCAGGCCGTGCGGGCACCGCTTTGACAGCTGGCATCGGTCTGATGAAAGCGGGCGAGCAGTTGTCCGCGATGGAAATGATGGGCGTGGACCCCATCCAGCGGGTGCTGGCACCGCGCTTTTGGGGCGGGGTCATCGCCATGCCGCTGCTGGCGGCGGTGTTCTCGGCGGTCGGGGTGCTGGGCGGCTGGGTGGTCGGTGTGGTGATGATCGGTGTGGACGACGGTGCCTTCTGGGCTCAGATGCAGAACGGCGTCGAGGTGTGGGCCGATGTAGGCAACGGCATGATCAAGAGCCTGGTGTTTGGTCTGACCGTCACCTTTGTGGCGTTGCTGCAGGGGCATGAGTGTGAACCCACGCCCGAGGGGGTTTCTCTGGCGACCACGCGCACCGTGGTGATGGCCTCCCTGGCGGTGCTGGGGCTGGATTTTGTGTTGACGGCCATGATGTTCTCGATCTGACCGAGGCCGGTCTCAAGGACGAACGATATGCAGAAATCAAAACATGACGTGTGGGTCGGCATCTTTGTGATACTGGGCGCGGCGGCCATCGTCTTCCTGGCCCTGAAGGCCGGCAACCTGTTGACCTTGTCTTTTGAGCCGGGCTACAAGGTGGTGGCGCTGTTCGACAACATCGGGGGTCTCAAGCCGAAGGCCGCGGTGAAAAGCGCCGGTGTGGTCGTGGGTCGAGTCCAGGCGATCACGTTCGATAACGAGACCTTCCAGGCCAAGGTCGAGATCGAGATGAACCGGGGCGTGAACTTCCCCAAGGACACGTCTGCCAAGATCCTGACGGCCGGGCTGTTGGGTGAGCAATACATCGGTCTGGAGCCGGGCTATGGCGAAACCAACCTGGCAGCGGGTGACGCCATCAAGGCCACCCAGTCGGCCATCGTGCTGGAGAACCTGATCAGTCAGTTCCTCTACAGCAAGGCGGCGGAAGGTGGCAAGGAGCAGGACAAATGAGCAAATTTGGTGATGTGGGTGGGCGTCGTGCCCGTGCGTGTCTGTGCGTGTTGAGCGTGCCTGTGGTGTTGATGGTGTCGGGTTGCGCCACCCGGCATTCGCCCGACCCGCTGGAGTCGTGGAACCGCGATGTGTTTGCGTTCAACGATTCGGTGGACGTGCACGTGCTCAAACCCCTGGCTGAAGGTTATGTGAAGGTCACGCCCGATCCGGTACGCACCGGCGTGCGCAACTTTTTTGGCAACATCAGCGATGTTTGGACGTCGGTGAACCTGTTCCTGCAGGGGCGTTTCAAGGACGGTGCCGCCAGCACCATGCGCGTGATGGTGAACTCGACGCTGGGGTTGGGCGGTTTGATCGACCTCAGCACCCCCATGCGGCTGGATCGCTATCGCGAAGACCTGGGACAGACGCTGGGCGTGTGGGGCATGCCTTCGGGGCCTTACCTCGTCTGGCCGATCATGGGCCCTTCAACTGTGCGTGACTCGGCCAGCATCGTGGGCGACACCTATTTCTCGGCCACCACTTTGTTTGACGGGGCCCGTGAGGACAACCTCGTGCGTCTGCTCAACGGGGTCAGCACCCGCGCGGCGTATCTGTCGGCGACCGATCTGGTCGATCAGGTGGCGCTGGACAAATATGCTTTCACGCGCGATGCCTACTTGCAACGCCGTCAAAGCCTGATTGACGAGGGGCAGTCTTCACACAATGAAGACGCAGAGGAAGATGAAGCCCCTCAACCGCGCTACGACCTGCCTGAGGCCGAGGCCGAGGTCGATGCAGGTGCAGCAGCCGCGCCGGCTTCTGCGGCCAGTGCCCCTTGAAGGGGTGGTTGCCCGCTCGGGTTTCCCGGTCAAAATCAGATGACCCGGTCATCCTGGACGCCTCTTGAGGCGTTCAAGGATGCGTCAGGATCGCAGAAAGGATCTCTTGTGTTGAATCCCCGTTTGTTTGCTGTGCGTGTTGTGAGTTCGGCCGCTGTGGCCGTGGCAGCCTGGGGCGTGTCTCCGGTCTGGGCGCAAGCCGTGCCGGCCCAGGCAGCCGCGCAGGCTGTGACGCCTGAAGGTTTTATCCAGTCCATCACCAACGAGGTGATGGCCACCGTCAAGGCGGACAAGGCCATCCAGTCGGGTGACCTGCGCAAGATCACCGCCGTGGTGGACACCAAGATCATGCCGAACGTGAACTTTGTTCGCATGACGGCAGCAGCAGTCGGCCCGGCCTGGCGGCGTGCCACACCCGATCAGCGGCAACGTCTGCAAAATGAATTCAAAACCCTGCTGGTGCACACCTATGCCGGTGCCGCAGCTCAGGTCAAGGACCAGGTCATCGAGTTCCTGCCTTCGCGCAGCCGACCGACCGACACCGATGTGATCGTGCGCACGGTGGTCAAAGGCAAGGGTGAGCCGATCCAGTTGAACTACCGTCTTGAAAAGGCTGGCACCAGCTGGAAGGTGTACGACGTCAATGTGCTGGGTGCCTGGCTGGTGCAGACCCACCAGAGCAGCTTTGCGCAGGAAATCAACGCTTCAGGCATTGATGGTCTGATCTCCAAGCTGTCGGAGCGCAACCGCCAGTTGGTTGCCAAGAACGCGGCAGGTTGAGCCATGCTGCTGCTGCCCGCTGTCATCACGCATGCTGAAGTGCCGCATGTGTTGCGGCTGTTCCGCCAGACGCTGAACCAGGCTGCTGCCCAGGGCAGCACCGAGGCGGCCATGCTGACGGTGGATGGCACGGCCTTGCAGCAGTTTGATTCCAGCGCGCTGGCGGTGCTGCTGGAGTGCCAGCGCATGGCTCGCAGCAATGGACGCGCCTTTGCCGTGCAACACCTGCCGGCCAAGCTCACCGAGCTGGCGCGCTTGTATGGTGTGGATGCGCTGTTGCAGTCTGCCTGAGGCTGGCTGCGGCCTCGGCGTGAACCAGAAGCCTGAGCTGTCATGATTTTGGGGACAGAATGTGGCTTCACGACCAGTCCAATTGTTTTTTCATGACCTCGCAACTCGACCAACTCAAGGCCTGCACCACGGTGGTTGCCGATACCGGTGACTTCAAGCAACTGGCTCAGTTCACCCCGCAAGACGCCACGACCAACCCGTCTCTGATTCTCAAGGCGGTGCAAAAACCCGAGTACGCGCCTTTGCTGGCCGAGGTGGTGGCTGCGCACCGTGGTGCACCGCTCGACGCGATCGTGGACCAGGTGCTGGTGCGCTTTGGTCTGGAAATTTTGAAAGTGGTGCCAGGACGCGTGTCCACCGAGGTGGACGCCCGCCTGAGTTTCGACACCGAGGCCACCCTGTTGCGGGCGCGCCGTCTGATTGCGCTGTACGAAGCCGCCGGCATTGCGCGTGCGCGCGTGCTCATCAAGATCGCAGCCACCTGGGAGGGTATTCAGGCGGCACGGGTGCTGGAGCAAGAAGGCATTCGCTGTAACCTGACCCTGCTGTTTGCCTTCGCGCAGGCGCGCGCCTGTGGCGATGCGGCTGTGCAACTGATCTCGCCCTTTGTGGGCCGCATCTACGATTGGTACAAAAAGTCGGCCGGTGCAGCCTGGAACGAGACCGCGCAGTCGGGGGGCAACGATCCGGGTGTGCAGTCGGTCAGCCGGATCTACAGTTACTACAAGGCCCACGGTGTGCGCACCGAGGTGATGGGCGCGAGCTTTCGCAATGTGGGTCAGATTCTGGCCCTGGCGGGCTGCGACCTGCTGACCATCAGCCCCGACCTGCTGGCGCAGTTGCAGACCAGTGACGCCCCGGTGGTGCGCCAGTTGTTGCCGACCGCCACGGTCGAAGCACCTGAACCTCCTCTGAAGGAGGCGGCGTTCCGCTACGCCCTCAATGACGATGCGATGGCCACCGAGAAGCTGGCCGAGGGCATCCGGGCGTTCGCTGTGGATGCGGGCAAGCTCGATGCGCTGATTGAAGCCCAGCGTTGAGCGAGGAAAACGTGAGCATGACATCTCCGCGTTGCGATGAAACGGTGGCCTGGGCGGCGCTGCAGGGGCACTATCAGGCACACGGCTCAACCCTGGACCTGCGCACCCTGTTTGCGGAAGATCCGCGTCGCGTTTCGGCGCTGACCTTCGAGGCACCCGAGGTGGTGGCGGACCTGTCGCGGGCCCATTGGGACGTGGCCACACGACATCATTTGACGGACCTGGTGCGGGAGTGCCGTCTGGCCGAGCGTCGCGATGCCTTGCTGCGCGGCGAACTGGTGAACAACTCTGAAGGCCGTGCCGTGCTGCACACGGCCTTGCGTGCGCCACGCGGTCAAGGGCCGCACAGCGAGCAGGTGCATGCCGTGCTCGATGAGATGCTGTCTTTTGTGGACGAGGTCTGGGGCACGGCGGGTGGGCCTCAGCCGGGCGACATCCATGATGTGGTCAACATCGGCATCGGGGGTTCTGACCTGGGGCCGCAGATGGTGGTGATGGCCTTGGAGGCCTTTGCCAACCCGCGTCTGCGCTGTCATTTTGTGTCGAACATTGACGGACAGGATCTGGCTGGTGTGTTGCGTCAGGTCGATCCCCAACACACGCTGTTCATCGTCGCATCCAAGACGTTTTCAACCCAGGAAACGATGGTGAATGCGCACACCGCGCGTCAATGGTTTCTGGATCAGGGCGGCACGGACATTGCGCGCCACTTTGTGGCCACCACCTCGAACGTGGAGGCGGCGGCGGCCTTTGGCATCACCCGAACCTTCGGTTTCTGGGACTGGGTGGGCGGGCGGTTCTCGCTGTGGTCGTCGATTGGTTTGCCCATCGCGCTGGCGTTGGGGTGCACGCATTTCCGCGCCTTGCTGGACGGCGCACACGCCATGGATGTGCACTTTGCAACCGCCCCGCCGGCCTCCAACTTGCCGCTGTGGCTGGGTTTGCTAGACGTCTGGTATCGCAATTTCAAAGGCTACACCAGCCGTTGCGTGGCCCCCTACCACCACGGGTTGCGCCGTTTGCCGGCCTACTTGCAGCAGTTG
>JAGOKC010000090.1 GCA_017994835.1 Aquabacterium sp.
TCTGGACCGACCTGCCCGGCTATGGCTACGCCGCCGTCGAGCGCTCGGCCAAGCTGCGCTGGCAAGAGGTCATGGCCAGCTACCTCGAAGTGCGCCGCAACCTGAGCGCCGTCGTCCAGATGGTGGACTCACGCCACGGCCTCACCGAACTCGACCGGCAACTGCTGGAGTTCGTCACCCCGCGCGTACGCAGCGGCGAGGTCAAACTGCTGGTCCTGTTGACCAAGGCCGACAAGCTCAACCGCAAGGAACAGGCCGAATCGCTGCGCAAAGCGCAAGAGGTGCTCGCCGACCTGGTCACCGACGAGTCCGACGTCAACATCACCCTGTTCTCGTCACTCAACAAGAGTGGCGTGGGCGATGTGGCCGAAGTGCTGCACGGCTGGGTGGCATCCCCCGAGGTGGCAGAGGCGCTGGCAGCAGCTCAAACCGCTCCCGACCTCCCCCCTGACTTTCCGGAAGACGACGATCAGGCCTGACCAGTCAGGCGCACCAGCGCCTCCTGATACTTCGCCGCTGTCTTCTCGATCACATCTTGCGGCAAAGCGGGTGACGGAGCCGTTTTGTTCCAAGGATGCCCATGGACCGTGGCCTGCTCCAGCCAATCGCGCACGAACTGCTTGTCGTAGCTGGGCGGGTTGGTGCCAGCCTGGAAGGCCTGCTCATAGCCTTCCACCGGCCAGAAGCGCGATGAATCGGGCGTCAGCACCTCGTCCATCACGGTCAGCGTGCCGTGCTCGTCCAGGCCGAACTCGAACTTGGTGTCGGCAATGATGATGCCCTTGGTCAGCGCATAGTCGGCCGCCGTCTTGTACAACTGGATGGCCAGGTCGCGCACCTGCGCAGCCAGGTCCGCCCCGATGATCTCCACCATCTTGTCGTAGCTGATGTTCTCGTCGTGGTCACCCATCTCGGCCTTGGTGGCCGGCGTGAAAATGGGCTCGGGCAGCTTGCTGGCGTTCTTCAAACCCGCTGGCAGCTTCACACCACACACCTCGCCGTTGTCCTGGTATTCCTTCCAGCCGCTGCCGGCCAGGTAGCCGCGCACCACGGCCTCCACGGGCAGGGGCTTGAGCTTCTTGACCAGCATCGAGCGCCCCTCCACCTGGCGACGCTCTTCGGGCTTGACCACGCTGCAGGGGTCTTCACCCGTCAGGTGGTTCGGGGCCACATCCTTGAGCAATTCGAACCAGAACAGCGCCATCTTGGTCAGCAGCGCGCCCTTGCCCGGAATCGGCTCGCCCATGATGACGTCAAACGCACTGATGCGGTCCGAGGCCACCATCAGGATGCGGTCATCGCCCACGGCATAGTTGTCGCGCACCTTGCCACGGGCAAGCAGGGGCAGAGAAGTCAGGGCGGAGGTATGCAGGGCGGAGGTCATGAGGCGGTCACCTGGTCAAGCGTGACACCGGCGACGGCGTCACTGAAATCGGCAAAGCGATATTGTGCCGCCTCCCGCCCCTCTCGCACAGGGCGGCACAGCGCAGCACCGCACCGCCGCGCGCTCAGCCCATTCGCTTCAACTGATCGGCCTTGCGATCGGCCGCCACCTTCTGAGCCGTCGGCCGCTGCTCGACCAGCTTCACATAGCTCTTCCAGTCGATGCCGGCCGCAGCCACCAGATCCTCGCCAAACACCAGCTTGCTGGCCAAGGCGGCCAGCGGCAAGCTCGTGTACACCGCACAGTCCGCCATCGTGAACGTCTCGCCCGCGGCATACGGCGCAAACGTCGCCAGTTCACGGAACGCCACCAAGTTGCGGGCCAGGTCCTTCTTGACCCGCGCCACGAACTTCTCCGACAAGGTCCCGCCAAAGAAGGCCTGCGCATACAGTTGGCGCGCGCACAACTCCACGTGCAGATCGCAGTACGTGATCAACTCGCGCACCTTGGCGGCCTGCCACGGATCCGCCGGGATCAATGCCGGGCTGGGCCAGCGCGCCTCGATGTAATCCACAATGACCTGGCTCTCACACAGAAAACCCTGCTCGGTCTCGATGTAAGGCACCTTGCCGAGCGGCGATTTGTCGGCATGCGCCTCAGGATCGCTGCCAGGCCCCACCGGCGCATGCACTGCCTCGAACGGAATGCCTTTCTCCAGCAAGACCAGCTTGACCTTGTTGTAGTAGTTGGACAGCGGGAATCCGTACAGCTTGAGCATGGCAACACTCCGAAGAGCCTGTGAGACAAACGCTCAGCTTAAAGCCAGAGCGCCAGGACACGAACCACCACAAACCCGTATCCCCGCGCGGCCCCGCCTCGGACGACCCATGAAAAACAAAACCGGCGAAGGCTCACGCCCACGCCGGTTGTCATCACACCCGACCGTTCGGTCGGCTGTCAGGGCTCAGTCCGCATCAATCAGGACACGACCTGAGCCAGCTTGCCGCTGGCGTACGCCGCCGCGATGTCCACCAGGCTCACGGGCTTGATCTTGCCGCCCTGGCCTTCGCATCCGAACTCCAAGTAACGCTGCTTGCAGATCTGCTTGGCCGCTTCACGCGCTGGCTTGAGCCATTCACGCGCGTCAAACTTGTCTGGGTTTTCAAACAAGAACTTGCGCACAGCACCGGTCATGGCCAGACGGATGTCGGTGTCGATGTTGATCTTGCGCACGCCGTACTTGATGGCTTCCTGGATTTCCTCGACGGGCACGCCGTAGGTTTCCTTCATCTTGCCGCCGTACTGGTTGATGATGGCCAGCAGGTCTTGTGGCACCGACGACGATCCGTGCATCACCAAGTGGGTGTTAGGGATGCGCTTGTGGATTTCCTTGACGCGGCTGATGGCCAGGATGTCGCCTGTGGGCTTGCGCGAGAACTTGTAGGCGCCATGGCTGGTGCCGATGGCGATCGCCAGCGCGTCCAACTGCGTGGCCTTGACGAACACGGCGGCTTCTTCCGGGTCGGTCAGCATCTGGCTGTGGTCCAGCTTGCAATCAGCGCCGATGCCGTCTTCTTCGCCAGCGTCACCGGTTTCCAGGTTGCCCAGGCAGCCCAGCTCGCCTTCCACGGTCACGCCCACCTTGTGCGCCATCTCGACCACCTTGCGCGTCACGTCGACGTTGTAGTCAAACGAGGCCGGCGTCTTGCCGTCTTCCATCAGCGAGCCGTCCATCATCACCGAGCCAAAGCCCAGATCGATGGCACCCTGGCAGATCTTGGGCGAGGTGCCGTGATCCTGGTGCATCACCAGCGGAATGTGCGGATACGCCTCCACCGCCGCCTGAATCAGATGCTTGATGAAGGACTCACCGGCGTACTTGCGCGCACCTGCCGACGCCTGCAGGATCACAGGAGCACCCACCTCATCCGCCGCCGCCATCACGGCCTGCACCTGCTCCAGGTTGTTGACGTTGAAAGCCGGAATGCCGTAGTTGTTTTCAGCAGCGTGGTCCAGCAGCTGACGCATCGAAACGAGTGCCATGTATTCCCCAATGAGCGGTGTAAGCAAAAACAGAGGCACCAGGGCCCCGAAACGCCAGAGATTCTACCGAGAGCCGAACACGAGCCCAAGCCCCCGAAGCAAGCGCCACATTATTTTCTGACCCGCCCCTCACTGGACAGCGCAGATTTTGAGCATGTTCGTGCCACCCGGCGTACCCATGGGCTCCCCGCAAGTGATGGCGTAGGTGTCACCCGGACGCAGCAAGCCCCGCTCTACCAGGAAGGTTTCTGCCTGCCGCAAAGCCTCATCCCGATCTGCATAAGTGGGCACCAACAGCGGATGCACATTGCGGTACAAAGCCATCTTGCGCTGCGCGATGTCTCGCGCGGTCAAGGCAAAAATGGGCACATGAATACGGTGGCGACTCATCCACAGGGCAGTCGAACCCGACTCCGTCAACGCGATGATCGCCTTGCAATCGAGGTGGTAAGCGGTGAACAGCGCCCCCATCGCAATCGACTGGTCAATGCGCCCAAACGTCTTGTTCGTGAAATCCCCATCCAGCGACACCTCTTCGGCGTGCTCGGCTTCGCGCACGATGTTGGCCATCTGCTCCACCGTCTCGACGGGGAACTTGCCTGCTGCCGTTTCCGCACTCAGCATCACCGCATCGGTCCCGTCCAGCACCGCATTGGCCACATCCGACACCTCGGCACGCGTCGGCACCGGATTGACGATCATTGACTCCATCATCTGTGTCGCCGTGATCACCACCTTGTCCATTTCTCGCGCCAACTTGATCATGCGCTTCTGCAAGGCCGGCACCGTTGCGTTGCCCACCTCCACAGCCAGATCTCCGCGCGCCACCATGATCCCATCCGAGGCCTTCAAAATGCTCTCCAGATTGGGGATGGCTTCACTGCGCTCAATCTTCGCAATCAGTGCCGGACGATGCTTCCAGGGCTCACCTGCCACATTGCACAACTGGCGCGCCATCTCCATGTCCGTGGCATTCTTCGGAAACGACACGGCAATGTAATCGCACCGAAAACTCGCCGCCGTCTTGATGTCATCCATGTCCTTGGCCGTCAAGGCTGGGGCGGTCAATCCACCGCCCTGCTTGTTGATGCCCTTGTTGTTCGACAACTCGCCGCCCAACTTCACCACGGTGTGCACCGCCTCACCCTTGACCGCCTCAACCGTCAACACAATCAAACCGTCATTGAGCAACAGCGTGTCACCGGGCTTCACATCACGCGGCAACTCCTTGTAATCCAGGCCAACCCCTTGCAAGTCCCCCGGCTCCACCCGACTCGCATCCAGAACGAATGCTTGCCCAGGCTCCAACATCACCTTGCCCTCAGCAAACTTCCCCACACGAATCTTCGGCCCCTGCAAGTCCGCCATGATGGCCACGACCTTGCCCACACGTAGCGCCGCCTCACGCACCAGTTGCGCGCGCTCAATGTGATCCTGCGCCTTGCCATGAGAAAAATTCAGCCGCACCACATCGACACCGGCACGCAGCATACGCTCCAACACCTCCGGCGTTGAAGAAGCAGGACCCAGGGTGGCAACGATCTTGGTAGCACGAGGCATGTTCAAAGCTCAACAGTGGTTGGTTCTCCCTCAGTGTCACACCAAACACGCTGCATGAGAATATGGCTTGCCCGTGACCCTCATCATCCCCACGCCGTGACGCCCGAACGCAACAACAAAATGGCCACCACACCCCTTCAACGGACCATCGTCTTCTCACACGCCAACAGTTTTCCGGCGCACACCTACCAGATGCTCTTTGAACACTGGCAGGCACAAGGCTACACAGTCCACGCCATCGAGCAATACGGGCACGATCCAAGATATCCCGTCACGGCTGATTGGCCTCACCTGGTCGCTCAACTGCGCGATTTCATCGCACGGGAAGTGGGCCACCCCGTCTTCCTCGTCGGTCATTCACTGGGCGGCTACCTCAGCCTCATGCTGGCCAGCCAGTACCCACAATGGTCCCAGGGCGTGGTCGTGCTCGACTCACCCATCCTGCAAGGCTGGCGCAGCGCCGCGCTGGGGCTGGCCAAACGCATCCGCGTCATTGATCGGGTCATGCCATCTCATGTCGCAAAAAAACGCACCCACGAATGGCCCAGTCTGGCAGCAGCCCAGCATCACTTCGGTATCAAACCTCGATTCGCGGCTTTCCACCCTCGCATCCTGGAAGACTATCTCCTGCACGGACTTGAACACCAACCGGAGCATCCCACCTGCCGACTGCGCTATCAGCGCGACATCGAAGCGAGCATCTACAGCACCATGCCACACCGCTTGTTAACTGCATTTCGAAAACAACCACACCAGTGCCCACTTGCGTTCATCGCCGGCACCGACTCCAGGGAATTACGCCGTGGGGGCCTGCAAGGCGCACGTCAGTTGTTTGGCTCACAGGTCAGCTGGATTGCAGGGAGTCACCTCTACCCCTTCGAAAGCCCCGAACGCACCAGCAACGAAGTGCTGCGCTGGCTTGCCCATTTCGAGGCGCTTGGCTCAACCGAATGCGCCGTGCCGTTGCCAACCCCCACCGCATCCGAGCCACAAAAACCAACAGCCCGGATCTGAGAGGATCGGGGCTGTTGGTTCAACACGGTTTGCGCGGAGCAACCATCAACCCGATGCGCGTTTGGTCAGAATTTCGATTGCAGGCAAGGTCTTGCCCTCCAATATCTCCAGGAATGCCCCACCACCTGTCGAGATGTAACCCACGTCCTTCTCGATACCGTACTTCGCAATGGCGGCCAGCGTATCTCCGCCACCCGCAATGCTGAAAGCATCCGACGCTGCAATGGCGCGCGCAATGGTCTCAGTACCGTGCGAAAAAGCTTCAAACTCGAACACCCCCACCGGACCGTTCCAGACGATGGTGCCGGCAGCCTTCAACTGCTCCGCCAACTTGGCCGACGTCTTCGGGCCGATGTCCAAAATCATGTCATCGTCTTCAACCTCACTAGCCGCCTTGATCGCAGCGGGCGCATCCGCAGCGAAGCACTTGGCCACCACGACATCTTCCGGAATAGGCACCGCAGCACCACGTGCCTTCATGGCTGCGATCACAGCTGTCGCCTCGCCCAGCAGATCCGGTTCAGCCAGTGATTTTCCGATCTTCATACCGGCAGCCAGCATGAACGTATTGGCAATGCCGCCGCCCACAATCAGCCCATCCACATTCCTTGCCAACGACTGCAAAATGCTCAGCTTGGTTGACACCTTGGATCCCGCCACAATCGCGACAAGGGGGCGTTTCGGTGCTTCCAGCGCTGTATTGATGGCATCGATTTCAGCGCCCAGCAGAGGCCCTGCACAGGCCACCTTCGCAAACTGTGCGATGCCATAAGTCGTGCCCTCGGCACGGTGTGCCGTACCAAATGCGTCATGCACAAAGATGTCGCACAGTGCCGCCATCTTGCGCGCCAACACCTCGTTGTTTTTCTTCTCGCCCTGGTTCAGACGGCAATTCTCAAGCAAGACCACCTCACCGGGCTCAACATCGACGCCATCCACCCAATTGCGCACCAACCGCACCTCACGCCCGAGCAACTCGCCGAGTCGGATGGCCACCGGTGCCAGTGAATCTTCTGGCTTGAACTCTCCCTCGGTAGGGCGTCCCAGATGTGAGGTCACCATCACGGCAGCCCCAACCCGCAAAGCCATCTCAATCGCAGGAATCGACGCGCGCACACGGGTATCCTCAGTGATATTGCCAGCATCATCCTGAGGTACGTTCAAATCAGCGCGAATGAACACGCGTTTGCCTGCGGCCTGCCCCTGCGCCACAAGGTCTTCAAATCGGAGAATAGTCATGATGGCTGAGGCCTCAATGTCATAAAGATGAAAAACGACATTGTAAAAAGGTCTGCACGCATTGCGCGTGCAACAGCGCTACATAAAGAGAATGAGCGCCCAGCTCAGTTCTTCGCCCTTTTCGGCGCAGGAGCATCTTCCGCCTCATCCTCAACCGAGGAAGCCGCCCTCGCTGTCGCAGATGCCGCCAGCACACCGACGTCGTCATCGGCCCCAGAACGGGAAGCAGCTGGCGCAACACCATCAATTTTGTTCTCGCGCATGTACTCGTCCATCTCTCGCCAACCCTCAAACACGGCGGCCTT
Organism: Aquabacterium sp.; assembly: GCA_017994835.1. Classification (GTDB taxonomy): domain Bacteria; phylum Pseudomonadota; class Gammaproteobacteria; order Burkholderiales; family Burkholderiaceae_C; genus Aquabacterium. Next base: position 7,546 of record JAGOKC010000090.1, read on the forward strand.
CTCAGCCTTCGGGTTGAGTCGATAGCAATCCTCTATCGCACGCATGGCATGCCGACAGGCACCACCGATGGCCTTCGCCTCTGCGCCCTTGCGTAATGCGATCTTCTCCGGGGTATCTATGCCGAGTTGGTCGCACCCTGTCAGCGCCAACATGCAGGCGAGCAAAACCACAAAGCCAGCACGTTGCCGTGCACACGTCGTCAGCAGAGTCATCATCCCTCCAGCACCCAACAGTGAAATCAGTGCATCACTCGATCATCGTCAGCCACAAACAGTTCATCCAGAATCAGCGCGTCTGGCTCCTCACCCAGACTCCAAAACACCAGCAAAACCAGCACTTTGAAATCCTCCAGAGCCACAGGCCCACGCGGGACAGCAGAAACGCGATCAAGGACGACCTCGCGCAGACGAGGTGTCAACACGCCAGCCGAAACCATGAACTGCAAAAAACCCAATGCGTCCGGTCCCAGCCGATCTAACTCGACATCGCAATAAACCCGCGTGCTTTCTGCATCAGGCGAAATGACCGACTCATGGGCCAGCGCCTGAAGCCCATCCAACCAGACAAGTGCATCAGAAATTTCGTCAGGCTCAAATCCCAGTGCCGTCAACTTGCGGGCCAGCAGATCTGATCCCGGACACGCATCCGGACGCCAGTAGTGCTCATAAAGGTACACAAGTACGTCAAACATGACCTCACTATACCCCACTCATCATTGCCACCGAGTTTCGCCAGACGCTGCGCCAAAGGTGATCACCACGCAGAGAGAAAACACACAAACAATTCAGTCATAAAAAAACCGGGTTCTTGCATCAGCAAGAACCCGGTTCCATAAGAGGTAGCCTGACGATGACCTACTTTCACACGGGAATCCGCACTATCATCGGCGCTGAGTCGTTTCACTGTCCTGTTCGGGATGGGAAGGAGTGGGACCAACTCGCTATGGTCATCAGGCTTAAACAG